>JBOFLE010000178.1:0-2278 GCA_051657705.1 Nocardioides sp.
GCCTGGGCGACTTCGGCACCACCGTAGCGGTGCCGGACATCGACGAGTGGGACAAGGCGACGCTGCTCGGTCATGAGCGAGACATGCTCGGACTCTATGTCTCCGACCACCCGCTGCTCGGCCTCGAGCACGTCTTGGCACAGCACGCGGACTGCACGATCGGGCAGCTGATCGGCGACGAGGATCGACCTGACGGCGACGTGGTGAACGTCTGCGGGCTGATCACCGGAATCCAGCGCAAGATCACTCGCAAGGGCGATGCCTGGGCGGTCATCACCGTCGAAGACCTCGAGGGTGCCGTCGAGGTGCTGCTGTTCCCGTCCGCCTATCAACTGGCTGCCACGCTGCTCACCGAGGACACCGTCGTGGCAGTCAAGGGACGGCTGTCCCGGAGCAAGGATCAACCCGAGTTGCACGGGCTCGAGATCACCGTTCCCGATGTCGCGACCGCCGCGGCTGGGTCGAGCGGGCCCGTGGTCCTGACCCTGGCGTCGACCAGGTGCACCCCGCCGCTGGTGGCGGCTCTCCGCGACGTACTGAGCACTCATCCCGGGACGACCGAGGTGCACCTGCAGATGCTGCATCGGACCGAGCGCACGCTGATGCGACTCGACGACCGGCTACGGGTGAGTCCGTCGCAAGCCCTCTTCGCGGATCTCAAGGCTCTCCTCGGGCCGCAGTGCCTGGCGGGCTGAGTCCGGGGATTCGAACGACACGGTGAACACTCGGTAACCTTCCCAGCCGGGCTGGGGGCCCGTGTCATGATCGCGGGTAGGAGTCGGCCCCCGGACCACACGACTCTACGACGATCCAGAGGAGAGCGAAGTGGCGGACAACCACGGTCCGAACGAGCAGCAGGCCGGATCCGACGCGCCGGGCGCGCCGGAGTACCTCGAGTCGACGACCGGTGCGTCGTTGCCCGGCGAGGCCGGTGGCCGCCGTCGGGCCCTGATCGCCGGCGGCGTGGTCGGTGGCCTGGCGCTGACCGGGGCCGCGGCCTGGGCGGGGGTGAGCTTCTTCGCGAACGGCGCCCAGCCTTCCGAAGCGCTGCCGGCGAAGACGCTCGGCTATGTGAGTGTGGACCTGTCGCCCAGCGGAGAGCAGCAGTTGGAGGCCTACCGATTCCTGCGGAAGTTTCCCGGCGCCAAGGACGACCTCGACCTGGACAACGAAGATCCTCGGGCGATGCTGTTCGAGCTGCTCCAGGACGATGGTGTGTGTGAAGACCTCGACTTCGATAAGGACATCGATCCCTGGCTCGGCAACTCGGCGGCGGTCGCCCTGGTGGACCTCGGCGAGGACGAGCCGGCGCCGGTCGCCGTGCTGGAGCTCGCCGATCCGGACTCGGCCGACAAGGGCCTGGCCCGGCTTCGCGACTGCGAGGGTGAGGGCGGCTCGGGCGCCTGGACGATCGAGGGCGACTGGGCGGTACTCGCCGAGAAGAAGGGCATCGCCCAAGATGTCGTCGATGCCACGAAGAAGTCGTCCCTGGACGAGGACGAGGATCACGGTCGCTGGATGGACGAACTCGGCGACCTGGGGGTGATGACCACCTACATCTCGCCCGCGGCCGCCGACAAGGCAGCCGAGTTCGTCGAGGATCTGACCGAGGAACAGGAGTCCGCGACCGACGGCCTGGCCGGCATGCAGGACCCGAGCCAGGCCCTCTCGGCGTACAGCTCGATGCTCGACGACTTCAACGGGATGTCGGCGACCCTGCGGTTCGAGGACGCCAAGCTGAAACTGGTGGCGGCTGCCGAGTCCACAGGAGCCGGAGAGCTCACCACCGACCGAGCGGGCAAAGCCGTCGCCGGCCTGCCGGCCGACGTGGTCGCCGGATTCGGCCTGAGCGTGGACGAGGGGTACGTGGAGACGTTGCTGGAGTCTGTCGAGGACTCCGGCGTGGATCAGTCCGAGATCGAGTCCCAGGTGGGCATCGAGTTGCCCGACGATCTGCGGACCCTGCTCGGAGAGTCGCTGGTGTTCGCCGTGGGCGACGAGATCGATTTCGAGGAGATATCCAACAGTCAGGATGGTTCGGGGATCCCGGTCGGCGTCCGGATCCAGGGGGACGCAGACGGAATCGAGTCGGTGCTGGACAAGCTGCGAGGCAAGCTGTCCGGAGAGCAGGACCTGGTTCTCCTGGAGAGTGAGAAGGACGGCAAGGCAGTCGCGATCGGTCCGGACGATGACTTCCGCCGCGACCTTCTCGCGGGCGGTTCGCTGGGGGACTCCGAGACCTATCGAGAGGTCGTCGAGGACGCCGAGGAGGCATCGA
>JBOFLE010000179.1:0-1745 GCA_051657705.1 Nocardioides sp.
CGGGACATGGCGGGCAGCCAGGCACTGAGTTCGAAGTAGGCGATGATCTGGTCGCGCACCCGTGGATCGAGGTCGCCCAGCAGCCGGAGGAAGTCGTCGAGGACCTCGCGGTCGTAGCCTCCCGCCCGCTCGGGTGACAGCTCCGCAGCCTGGGAGGCGTGGTAGCCCAGACCGGTCGGCTTGGCGGTGAAGACATCGACCTTCGCCCACGAGGTCGCCTGCTCCGCCGTCGGGGTCATGCTGGCCGCGGCATCCAGCAATGCGAGGTCGACCCGCACCCGCATCTGGATGGTGCCGAGATCCAGCGTCGCGTCGGCGATGCGGAACTCGACGTGGTCCGGTGACGGCCCGGCGCAGGCCGGCGAGCCGGGGAGGGCCAGGTGGTCGAGGTTCAGCGACTGGGCATGGAGGATCCGAGCGCTCCGGGTGTCCGGGACCGACTCCTCCGGCCACAGGGTGAGCGCCTGCGCCACCTTCTGGCCGCGATGCCCGAGCAGGTGATCGGCCCCCAGCCGGAACAGCATGTCCTCGTGGGCGGCGACGACCCGGATCAGTCGTTCCTGTAGATCCCGATCGCCGCTGAACTCGGCGGCGCCGACGTGGATGTGACCTCCGCAGGTGCGGTCGATCGCGCCACCGAACGCGGTGACGGCACGCAGTACGGAACGCAACTCTCCCCACGCCTCGGGCGAATCGGCGAGCACACGGGAGACCACCTCGAACTGCAGGTAGCCGTCCTCGGCGTGCACCGACCAGGCCGTGTAGTCCGGCTCCTGCTCGTGGATCGGCGTCGGGACGGGGCTGGTGGCAAGCCCGAGCTGGTAGAGCAGCGCCGCCATGGCGGGCAATACCAGAGGGTTCGCTCCGATGAACTCGATCTCCAGCCCGAAGCTGCGGCCGGAGACCGGATCGGGAGCATCGACGGGTGTCAGCAGGTCGCCGGTGGACTCGTCACCCTCGGCCGCGAGCGTCTCAACCCGCGCCGGCCGGAAGCCGTCGGCCGGATCGACGGTGCCGAGGACGATGTCGCGGACGCCGTCGAACTCCAACCACCACGAGTGCCCCGCCGGTCCGGCGTCGGCCACGATCCCGCCGGCCGAGACCGACCAGCCCAACAGCGGCACCCGGATCATGCGTTCGAGGGGTTGTTCCAGCTCGAGGAGGCGTTCCATGGCGAAGGCAGCGGCGGTGATCCCGGCGACCGCTACCGATACCTGGCGATCGCTCGACGCCAGATCCACCGCCTGACGCAGAACCGGGACGGCCGGGGCATCCTCGTCCGGCCACTCCACCACCAGCACCGCCGGCTGCCCGGCCTGGTCGAGCCCGTCGAGCTGGCCGAGGACCGCAGCCACTGTCTTGTCCGGGCTCAGGACCGAGTCGGCCGGGCCGAGCAACACCGCGCCGGGCACCCCGCGGACCACCCAGGCCCCCAACCGGCGGGCGATCCGTCCGATCACCTCGTCCCAGGCCGGGTCCGTGCCGGTCAACGGGGGCAGCCGCAGTTCGAGGTTCGGGTGGATCGAATCCAGATGCGCGATGTCCGCCTCGATGTGCTCGTGGTGCAACCGCTCGGCGGGCTTCTCGCCGGCGTCGGTGAGATCCAGGACCGGTCTCCCGTCCTCGACGGTCACCAATTCGTCGAGGAAGCGGCGCGAGCCGCCCGGCGAGAGTTCGGGATCCGCCGCGGTCCATCGCGAGGACGTGAGCACCAACCCCGACCTGTCGACATCGGACCGGAACGT
>JBOFLE010000180.1:0-1412 GCA_051657705.1 Nocardioides sp.
CGGAGCGTCGGCGATTGACCCACGAGATCGTCTGGGCAGACGAGGCATTTGCCGCCGCCCAGGCCTTCATGGTCGACGAGCCAGCTGGATTGACGGATGTCTTCGACGCCGTGGACGACCTGGCCGACGACCCGCAACCGACCGGGGCGTTCCGCTGGGGCAGCACCGACCTCCTCCGACTCCGGATCGGCCGGTACCGGGTCCTGTACGACGTCGGGTCCAGCAGTATCGAAGTCATCCACCTGGGTCGAAGCGACTGACTTCCACCAAGTCCTCGGGCAGGCCGATCTCATTGCCAAAATCCGCAAACCGGTTGCCCAGACCGCCTCGGGCGACGGGCATCCCCTTCGAGATGCTTGGACACAACCACATTGTGCATACGGTGGCCCACCCAGACCGGAGTCACTCAGGCCCGGCGACCCAACAACGTCGACATCGTGTTCGGACGGGGCTCCTTGAGGATCATCGAGGCAGGCACCGCGTTGGCGACCGGCGACTTCCAGCCGCGCGTGAGTTCGGGCCACCCCGGCGTGCGCGGGTAGCCATGTGGCTGAACGAGGAACTCCGGAATCGGCGCACTAGTCGATTGGTATCGGAAGTCGAGCGAGACCCTGATCCGATTGGAGGTGTTGCCGCCGCCGCAGTGCACAGTCCAGGCATGAAACAGAACCACGTCGCCTGGCTCATAGCCGGCAGTGGCCCACTCCAGGCCATCGTTCAACAGGTACAACGCGCGGCGTCCACCAGCCTCGGGATCGACCTGACGAGGACCAGCCAGGTGCGATCCGGGAACCAGCTGCAGCCCGCGCATATGCTCATGAGCACCGTTCAGGGAGATCCAGGTGGTCAAGACATCGGGCTCGGAGCTGTTGATCGAATAGTCCTGATGCGGCTTGGTGCTGAACGCAGCATCCTTGTTGGGGAAGCCCAGCCGAATGACCCGGCTGGGGTGGTTGAAGACCTCATGGCCCAGGATCATCGAGGCAATGCCGACCAGGCGGTGGTCAGAGCCAAGGGCATGGCATGACTCTTGGCGCTGCAGCCCCGGATAGATGCGCTCGATACAGGTCCGGTCGAAGTGGTCGGGACACTCGGCCGTCGCGATTAGCTGGACGTCTGCGGCGACCCCACAGTTCATCAGCACGTCAGCAATGTCGCGAGCGGCGTCACCCACCCGATCAGCCAGCAGGCCCGGGAAGTAGAGGTAGCCTTGCTTGACGAGTTCGGCTCGCAGTGCCTCGGCGTCGAGGGAGGCCTCCGTAGGTATCAGGGCACCGGAGACAGGTGACATCAAAGTCCTCCATGCGGCTGGGCGAGAAAGCGTCATGATAGGTCGAGGCGGCGCCCCTTCGATAGCCTGCGCGAGATGACCGCGCCGATAGGACCAAGTCAGTTTCATCAGATCTGTACCG
>JBOFLE010000181.1:0-16642 GCA_051657705.1 Nocardioides sp.
TGGCCGCCAGCACGCCGGGCGGCTACCACCGCTATGACTGGCATCTGGGGCGGCACGCCGAATGGATGACGGTCCCGCCGAGCGAACTGTTGATCGTCGAAGGCGTCGGCGCCGGTCACCCGTTGCTGAGCCGCTGGCGATCCGTGCTGGTCTTCGTCGAAGCCGAGCCGGAGCTCCGCCTCCGACGAGGCCTCGACCGCGACGGTCGGGGGATGCAAGCACGATGGCAGGCCTGGCAGGCCAAGGAAGACGCGTTCTTCGCGGCGTACGGTGTCCGCGCGGACGCCGACCTCGTGCTGCGGACCGATCGATGAGGCACCCGCCGATGGCCAGACCACCCTGGAATCGGCCGGCCGGTGTGTCAGGGTAGTGCCGTGCTCACGGCGACCGGTGACCAGTTCACGATCGCGGCGGCGGACTACCAGGCGGTCGTGAGCGAGGGCGGAGCGACGCTGCGGCGCCTGACCTATCGAGACCGCCCCCTGATCGACGACTTCCCGGAGTCGGACATCCCCGTCGGCGGACGGGGCCAGTTGTTGATGCCATGGGTGAACCGGATCCGCGACGGCGAGTACGACTTCGAAGGACGCACCTATCGGCTGCCGATCAGCGAACCGGCCTGGCACAACGCCAGTCACGGACTGGTCCGCTGGACCGCCTGGACCACGACGGAGCAGACGACCGACTCGGTGACACTGTCCTACCGTCTGATGGCGCAGAGCGGATACCCGTGGACGCTCGACCTCCGGGTTCGGTACTCCGTCGGCACGAGCGGGCTCACCGTGGTCCAGCGAGCCACCAACACCTCCCCGCGCCCCGCGCCGTACGCGTCCGGCGCGCATCCCTATCTTCGAGTCGGCGAATCGATCGACTCGCTGGAGTTGACGTTGCCGGCCGGCACCCGGATGCTCACCGACGAGCGCAAACTGCCGGTCGGCCTCGAAGACATCGCCGGCACGGACTACGACTTCCGGGCACCTCGCCTCCTCGGCGCCACGACGTGGGATCACGCGGTCTCGGCGTTGACGTACGCCGACGCCGATCGCTGCCGCGTGGTCCTGCGCGACCCGGAACTCGACGAGGGGGTCGAGCTGTGGGCCGACCGACGGCATCGCTGGTTCCAGATCTACAGCGGCGACGGACTCCCCGTCGGAGCCCGGCGCTCACTCGCTGTCGAACCGATGACCGCGCCACCGGACGCGTTTCGCAGCGGCACCGACCTGGTGGTCCTCGCGGCCGCCGGAAAGCCGGACTCGACGCTCGTGACCAGGTGGGGAATCACGGCCGCGAATCGATGACGGCCCGAAGTTGCCGCATCGCCGCCCGAGCCCTGGTTCCGTCGGAGGCCTGGATGCCCATCGCCGCCGTGGTGGTTCCGTCGGCGAGATCGATGCGTGCCCACGGCGCGCCCCGCCCCAGATGCGCCGCGATCACCTGCGCCCATGCGAATTCACGTCGCCGGAAGCCGTTCACCACGACGAGGCGGTCGGCATGGGCGACGACTCGCGAGCGAACCAGCGCGTACCACGCCGCAAACGCGGCCACCGCGAAGAGCAGGATCGTGACCCGCTGGAACCCGGTGAACTGGGCCCTGACCTCCGCCGGCCAGCTCCACCAGGACACGGCCGAGACCAGGACCAGGACGCCACCGAAGACCGTCCCGGAGAGCCGTACGCCGAGCGGCCGCCAGGTATGCGGCAGCGACAGCGTGCCCGGGGGGCGTGACTCAGAGCCGGCAGGCATGGATGTCGGTCACCAAGATCGCCCGGGCGCCGATGTCGTACAGATCGTCCATCAACCGCTGAGCGCCCGCGCGCGGCACCATCGCACGGACCGCGACCCAGCCCTCGTGGTGCAGCGGCAACACGGTCGGGCTCTCGATTCCCGGCGTGATCGCGACCGCCGCGTCGACCCGGTCCTTGGGGATGTCGTAGTCCATCATGACGTAGGCCCGCGCCACCATCACCCCTTCGAGCCGGCGCCGGAATACCTCGAGTCCGGCGGGCGCGGCCGCGCCGGCACGGGTCACCAGCACCGCCTCCGATTCCAGGATCACGTCCCCGAAGACCGCTAGCCCGGCGGCCTTCAGGGTGCTCCCGGTCTCGACCACATCGGCGATCACGTCGGCGACCCCCAACTGGATAGCGGTCTCGACAGCGCCGTCCAGACGAGTGACGACGGCGTCGATGCCGCGGGCCTCCAGATAGCCGCGCACCACGCCGACGTAGGAGGTCGCGACTCGCTTGCCCGCGACATCGGTCACGGTCTCGAACAGCCCGGTCGGTCCCGCGAGGTGGAAGCTGGACCGGCCGAAGCCGAGCGCCAGCGCCTCCTCGGCCTTCGCTCCGGAATCCAGCAGCAGGTCCCGCCCGGTGATCCCGAGGTCGAGCGTGCCCTCCCCGACGTACAAGGCGATGTCGCGCGGACGCAGGTAGAAGAACTCGACACCGTTCTCGGCGTCGGTCAGGACGAGTTCCTTGGCGTCGTGACGCTGCCGATATCCGGACTCGCGAAGCATGTCGGCGGAGGCACCGGACAGCGCGCCCTTGTTGGGTACGGCGATGCGCAGGGGCTTCTCGCCGTTCGAGCCCACCCGGGCCCCCGGTGCCGTGTTCGTCGTCTGGGTCATCGGGATACTCACAGGTGGGCGTAGACGTCGTCGAGAGTGATGCCGCTGGCGAGCATCAGGACCTGGGCATGGTAGAGGAGCTGGCTGAGTTCCTCGGCGGCTCGCTCCGGGCCCTCGTGCTCGGCCGCCATCCAGGACTCGGCGGCCTCCTCGACCAGCTTCTTCCCGATCGCGTGCACACCGGCGTCGAGCTGCCGCACGGTGCCGGAGTCCGCTGGCCGCAGCTCCGCCTTCTCGGCCAGCTCGACCCACAACTCCTCGAAGGTCTTCACGAAGAGCTAGCCTACGGCGTCCGTCCGGCTCCCCCGCGAGCGGCTCAGCCGAGCGAACGCAGTGCGAGCGCCGTCTCGATCGCCGCGCTCGCGGCCTCGTACCCCTTGTCCTCCGCCGAGCCCGGCAACCCGGCCCGGTCCAGCGCCTGCTGCTCGGTATCGCAGGTGAGCACACCGAAGCCGACCGGCGTGCGATACCTCAGCGCGACATCGGTCAATCCCCGAGTCGCTGCCGTGCACACGTAGTCGAAGTGCGGGGTACCACCACGGATCACGACGCCGAGCGCCACGATCGCCTGGCATCCTCCGGCCGCGAGCGCATCGGCGCCCACCGGAAGCTCGAACGCGCCGGGCACCCGCACCAGGGTCGACTCGCGCACCTGGGCCTCCTTCAGGCCCCGCTGCGCGCCGGCGATCAATCCGTCCGTCACCTGCTCGTGCCAGCGCGCGGCGACGATGCCGACCCGCAGCTCCCGTCCGTCGAGCGCGGTGGGCACCGGGGCTCCGGCTCCACTCATCCGATCTCCTCCTGCTGATGGTTCAGATGCGGCAGGTCATGGCCCATCCGGTCGCGCTTGGTGGCCAGGTAGCTCAGGTTGTGCCGCGTCGGCGCCGGGGTCAGTGGCACCTGTTCCTTCACCTCGACGCCGTACTCCTCCAGCGCCCGGGTCTTGTCCGGGTTGTTGGTCAGCAATCGGACCGAGGACACCCCGAGGTCCTTGAGGATCTGCGTCGCGGCTCCGTAGTGTCGCGCATCGGCCGGCAAACCCAGGTCGAGATTGGCATCCACGGTGTCCCGGCCGGCGTCTTGCAGCGCGTAGGCCTGCAACTTGGCGACCAGGCCGATCCCCCGGCCCTCGTGGCCCCGCAGGTAGATGACGACTCCGCGTCCCTGCGCGCTGACCGCTCGCAGGGCCTCGTCGAGCTGTGGCCCGCAGTCGCACCGGGCCGAGCCGAACACGTCGCCGGTCAGGCATTCGCTGTGTACCCGGGTGAGCACCGGATCCGGGCCGCCGAGATCGCCGTAGGCCAGGGCGATGTGCTCGGTCTGATCCACCGTGATCCGGTAGCCATAGGCCGTGAACTCGCCATACGGCGTCGGCAGCCTGGTCTCCGCCGCGCGCTCGGCGTGCCGCTCATGTCGCCGCCGATAGCGCACCAGGTCCTCGATCGAGACCATGGCCAGCCCGTGCTGGTCGGCGAACCGCCGTAGCTCCGGGCCGCGTTTCATGGTGCCGTCGTCGTTGACGATCTCGACGAGGACGCCGACCGGGGTCAGCCCGGCCAGCCTCGTCAGGTCGACGGCGGCTTCGGTATGACCCCGCCTCCGCAGTACGCCGCCCTCGCGGTAGCGCAACGGGAACACGTGTCCGGGGCGAGTCAGCTCCCACGGCTCGGTCGCGGAGTCGGCGAGGGTGCGAACCGTGCGGGTGCGGTCGGCCGCCGAGATCCCGGTAGTCACCCCGTCACGGGCGTCGACCGAGATCGTGTACGCCGTGCGCATCCGGTCCTTGTTGTGCGGGGTCATCAGCGGGATCTCCAGCCGATCGAGGATCTCGCCCGGCATCGGGACGCAGATCACCCCGCTGGAATGGCGGACGGTGAAGGCCATCAGTTCGGGCGTGGTCCTCGACGCCGCGAAGACCAGGTCGCCCTCGTTCTCGCGGTCCTCGTCGTCGATGACGACCACGGCCTTGCCGCCGGCGATGTCCGCGATCGCCTGCTCGATGCCGTCCAGCCGGATGCGGTCAGCCACGGCCGGCTCCCAGCGCATCCGGACGGGTCGCCAGCAGACGCTCGACATACTTGCCCACCACGTCGACCTCCACGTTGACCGGCTCCCCGACCTGTCGGAATCCCAGCGTGGTGCGAGCCAGCGTCTCCGGGATCAACGACACCACGAACTCCGTGCCCTCGGGGCCGTCGCGAAGCTCGGCGACGGTCAGGCTCACCCCGTCCACGGTGATCGAACCCTTGTCGACGAGATATCGCGCCAGGCCGCCGCCGGCCCGGGTGCCGGGAAGTTCGATGTCGACCAGGTCCCAGTGTTCGGTGCTCCGCCGCGAGCGGACGACGCCGATGCCGTCGACATGTCCCTGCACCAGGTGGCCGCCCATCCGCTGATCGGCGCGGACCGCACGCTCGAGGTTCACCCGATCACCCGGCCGGAGGCGTCCGAGCGTAGTGAGCCCCAGGGTGGTCGCCATCACGTCCGCCGTCCAGTGCTTCGGGTCGTCGGCCGGTTCCAGCAGCGAGACCGTCAGGCAGCACCCGTCGACCGCGATCGAGTCTCCCGGGGACGCGTCCGACAACACCCGCTTCGCCTCGATCGTGAGCCGGGCCGACCGAGGGTCATCGCCTGCCCGCTCCATGCGGATGACGGTGCCGAACTCTTCGACGATTCCGGTGAACACAGTGCCTACTCCTGTTCTCGGGGTTCGAGCGTGAGTCGGACATCCGCATCCGGGTCCGAACCGATGACAGCCACATCGACGACGGTGAACGTCCGCGCGGCGTCGATGGTCCCGATGCCCAGATCACCGATCGCCGCCGGGCCGGCACCGAGGAGCTTGGGGGCCAGGTACGCCACCACTTCATCGACCAGGCCGGCCTCGAGGAAGGCGGCCGCCAGCGTCGGTCCACCTTCGAGGAAGACATGCTGCCGGTCGCGAGCGAACAACGCGGCCAGCGCCTCGGCGGGGTCGTGTGTCTCCAGGAGCAGCGTGTCTGCCGCGGTGTCGAACACCCGGTGACCGGGGTCGAGGGGGCGCCTCCCCATCACCGCCCGCAACGGCTGCCGGTTCAGCGGCTCTCCGAATTCGTCGCGTACGGTCAGCTCGGGATCGTCGACGGCCACGGTATTCGTCCCCACCATGATCGTGTCGCACAGCCCGCGCAGGCGATGCACGTCGAGTCGCGATGCCGGGGACGTGATCCACCTGCTGGTGCCGTCCGCCGCGGCGCTTCGGCCGTCCAGGGTGGCGGCGTACTTCCAGGTGACGAACGGCCGTCCACGCTCCATGGCGAAGGTCCAGATCCGGTTGAGCGCCCGCGCCTCCTCGGCGAACGCGCCGGCCGCTACCTCGACCCCGGACGAGCGCAGCACCTCTGCTCCACCGGCCGCCGCGGGGTTCGGATCGCGCTGCCCGAAGACGACCCGGCGCACCCCGCTGGACGCGAGCGCCTCGGCACACGGCCCGGTTCGCCCGGTGTGGGCGCACGGTTCCAAGGTGACCACGACGGTGGCTCCGACGGCCGCCGGGCCCGCGTCCCGGAGCGCGACCACCTCGGCATGCGGCGTTCCGGCGCCACGGTGGAATGCCTCCGCGATCACCTCTCCGGCGGGGTCGATCACCACGCAACCGACTCGGGGATTCGGGCCGAGGGGCACACCAGGAGACGCGGCAAGGGCGAGTGCCCGCCGCATGGCACGACTCTCGGCGAGACTCGTGACGAGGACACCGGAGGGCGCGCGCGAGAGAGCGGATCGGTCGGTTCCGAGCCGGGCCGCGCCGGTGACCATCCACCCCTCCTGTCCGCCGTTTCTCGGACTCCGGGGCACCGCGACCGTGAGCCGCGAGCCCAAAGGAGGGCCGCGCGGTTCGCGAGCCGCCGCGTACGCTTCCCATCCGGACTTTGACCGTCGGTCCAGGAATCTCACCTGGTCAACCGGCCGCTGGCTGCGGCCGGGTCGCGGACTTTACCGCCGGTGCGGACTTTCACCGCCCCCAGAGCACGCGAGTTTTACTCGTCATCGCAAATTCTGCCATACGGCCCGTGATCGGAAGCTAGGACAGCCGCGCGGACTCGGCGGTCCGGCGCAGCTCACGCACCATAGCGTCGGGGTCGGCGGCGCCGTAGACCGCCGATCCGGCGACGAAGACGTCGGCGCCGGCCTCGGCACAGAGTTCGATGGTCTCCGCCGTGATGCCGCCGTCGACCTGGAGCCAGCACTCGCCGCCCGACTTCGAGACCAACTCGCGGGCACGCCTGACCTTGGGCAGGACGGCGTCGATGAAGCGTTGCCCGCCGAAACCGGGTTCGACGGTCATCAGGAGCACCATGTCGAGCTCGGCCAGCAGGTCCGCGTACCCGTCGACCGGGGTGGCCGGTTTGAGTGCCAGGCCCGCCCTGGCCCCTCGGGCCCTGATCTCCCGGGCCAGCCGCACCGGGGCGCGGGCCGCTTCGGCGTGGAACGTCACCGAACCGCAACCCGCCTCGGCATAGGCCGGAGCCCACCGATCGGGGTCGTCGATCATCAGGTGCGCGTCCAACGGCAGGTCGGTGTGCTTTCGCAGCGACTCGATGACCGGCAGCCCGAGGGTCAGATTGGGCACGAAGTGATTGTCCATCACGTCGACGTGCACCCAGTCCGCGCTCGGAATCCGACGTACCTCGTCCGCCAGCGCCGCGAGATCGGCGTTCAGGATGCTGGGGGTGATCTGAATGCCCACGGGACCGATCCTAGAGGCGCGCGGCGCTACCCCGACGTCACCGGCCCGGGGCGTCGCCCTCGGGCGGACTCGCGGCCCCCTCGGGGCGGTCGCGCTCGTCCCGGGCGGCCCACTCCAGCAGAGGCGCGATCTCGAAGACGTGATCATCGATCTCCGCGTGCAGGTCGCCGAGGTCCGCGAATCGCGCCGGCATAGTGAAGATCGTGAAATCCCGCGGATCCAGGTCGCCGATCTCGTCCCAGCGCACCGGTGCCGAGACCCGGGCGTCGGGAAGTCCGCGGACCGAGTACGCCGCCGCGATGGTGTGATCCCGGGTGTTCTGGTTGTAGTCCACGAACAACTGCGTCGGCTCGCGGTCCTTGCGCCACCATGCCGTCGTGACCTCGGCGGGCACCCGGCGCTCCACCTCCCGGGCGAACGCCAGCGCGGCCCGGCGCACCTCGGCGAACCCGTGGACCGGTGCGATCCGGACGTAGGCATGCAGGCCCTTGCCGCCGCTGGTCTTCGGAAAGGCGACAGCCCCGAGCTCTGCGAGAATCTCCTCCACCACCCGTGCGACGCGTTGCACGGTGTCGAACCCGCAGGCCGGGCCTGGATCCAGGTCGATGCGCCATTCGTCGGGTCTTTCCGGGTCTGCCCGCCGGCTGTTCCAGGGATGGAATTCGACCGTCGACATCTGGACCGCCCAGATCACGCTGCCGAGTTCGGTGACGCAGAGCTCGTCGGCGGTGCGGCCCCAGCGCGGGAAGGACAGCCGGACGGTCTCGACCCACGGCGGCGCGCCGGCCGGGATTCGCTTCTGGTGCACCTTGGCCCCGGCCAGGCCCTTCGGGAACCGGTGCAACATGCAGGGCCGCTCCCACAACGCGTTGACGATGCCCGGTCCGACGGCCAGGTAGTACTCGACCAGATCCAGTTTGGTTGCGCCGCTGTCCGCGAAGTACACCCGGTCCGGGTTGCTGATCCGGATCACCCGATCGTCGACGTCGATCTCAGTACTCGGGCTCCCCCCACCCGATCGCGAGCGCGACCCTGACTGCGACACGAGGCCAACGCTAAGCGATACCGGACTATCCGAAAAGCGGGGCTACGGGGTGCGGCGCAGCAGGGCCATGAACATGGCGTCGGTGTCATGCAGGTGGGGCCAGAGCTGGACGGTGCCCGGCAGCGGGCCCGAGGAGTCGGGCACCGCCAGGTCGATCGGCTCCGGACGGGTGTCCGATCGACCGCTGACGACTCGCTCGATCACCCCCCGGGTCTCGACCAGGACCGGCGAGCACGTGACGTAGAGCACCGCTCCGCCGGGCCTCGTCGCATCCAGCGCGGCCGACAACAACCCGCGCTGCACGGACACCAGGTCCTCCAGGTCGCGCCGCTGTTTGCGCCAACGCGCCTCGGGTCGCCGTCGCAGCGCGCCGACGCCGGAGCACGGCGCGTCCACCAGCACCCGGTCGAAGCCGGCTGGTCGCCAGGGTCCGGCCCGGCCGTCGGCCACCACGATGCCGTCGAGCCCGGCGGACTCCTCGCTGCCCGGCGCCGTGCCCAGGGACCGCCGAATCAGCCGGGCCCGATGCGGCGCGCGTTCGACCGCCAGCAGGCCGGCACCCCGTCCGGCCCCGAGCGCCGCCAGCAACGCGGCCTTGCCACCCGGCCCGGCACACAGATCGAGCCACCGCCGGTCCGGTCCCTCGATCGGCGCCTCGGCCAGCACCAGCGCCGCGAGTTGCGACCCCTCGTCCTGCACCCCGGCACGCCCCGCGGCGATCGCCGGGACCGCCAGCGGGTCCCCGCCGCCGGAGATCACCCCGTACGGCGAATAGCGCGTCGGCTCGCCCGGCAGTTCACTCGGCTCGGCCCGGCCGGGCCGGGCGACGAAGACAACCGGCGGCGCGGCGTTGTCAGCGCTCAGGAGCGCGTCCAAGGGGGCCTGGCCAGGGTGTCCGCACGCCGCTAGCGCGGCTTCGAGTTCCTCCACGATCCACCCGGGGTGGCTGAACGCGACGGCGGCGTAGCCGACCGGGTCGTCGCCGCGATCCGGAGCGAGCCGGGCGATCCAGTCCGCCAGGCCGGACCGAGCGACCTTCCGCAGCACGGCGTTGACCAGGCCGGTGGGTCCCCTCCCGATCCGCGCCCGCACCAGATCCACGGTGCTGTCGATAGCGGCGTGGTCGGGTACCCGCATCGACAGCAGTTGGTGACACCCCAGGCGCAGCACGTCCCATACCGCCGGCTGTAGCTTCGTCAACGGGCGGTCGACGCAGACCCCGAGTACGCCGTCATAGGTTCCCCGTAGCCGCAGAGTCCCCGACACCAACTCCGTGGCGAAGGCCGCGTCCCGGCCCGACACCGCCAGCTTGGCCAGCTGGGTCGGCAACACCAGGTTGGGATAGGCGCCCTCCTCCCGGACCGCCGTCAAGACGTCGTACGCGACCAGCCGGGCCGCGAGCCGGGACCGGTCGACCCGGGTCCGCCCGGTCGCCGCCGGACGCGCTCTACTCATCGGCTGCCGCTCGAACGCCCTCGCCGGGCAACTCCTTGTCGAGGAACCGCGTGACGAGAGCGCGAGGCGCCCGGGCCGACCAGGCGTCGACGATGACCTCCCGGAGCTCGGCCACGTCGAGTTCGCCGAGCCGGGACTCCCGCACCAGCACCGCGTTATACCCGTTGAAGTGATCGATGGTGAAAAACGGCGTGCTCGGATCGTCCACCAGCGCCAGCTTCGCGTGTTCGTCGGGCACTACGATCACCACGAGATCGTCATACATCTCGCCGGTACTCGGATCGATCGCGTCCTTGCGGGGCGCCCGGTACAACACGAAGCCGCGGCCTTTCGGCCCGGCCGGGACCTTGTACGTCGGACGGTCGCCCCAGGTCACGCCGAACTCGACCTCGGGCAGCGAGCGGCAGATCGCGCCGATATCGTCCGCGCTGGCAGGGCGATTCATGACCGTGACCTTAGCCTGCTGGACCACTACACGGGGATCAGCTCACAAGGCCAAAGCACCACCACGACCGGCCTGACCATCCATCACCACCAGGCGAGACCAGGGACCTCACCGATCGATGCTTAGGATTCGGCGAGCATTTCGCCGAATCGAGTGGCGAGGGTAAGGGAGTAGGTCTTGGTGATGTGGTTGGAGTCGCGGTAGACCAAGATGTCGCCGACCACAGGTGTGCAGAAGCGTGGCCCGCAGACGCCTTTGCGGAGATCGAAGAGCTGCGCACCGGGAATGCCCTCCGTCGCTTCCTTCTCGATTCTTCGCGACTTCGACTTCGGGATCAGGCACTTGGCGGCGTCCCGCTCTTGGACCAAGCACTCCGGTGGCGTCGGACTCGCGGCCGCCGGGAGGTCGCCGATCACTACGACCGGGATGCCGGCCTCCGTGAACCGGCCGACAGATTCGCGCATCCCGGCAATCGTCGCGGCAACTGTTTCATGTTTGGCCAGCAATTCATTGGTGGCTCGATCAACCAATCGCGTGCGTGGGTTGTAGGCCATTGCCATGACAACCAGATCAGGTTTCGTCTCCAGAGTCTTCTTCTGCACTGCGGTACGGAACTCATCGCACTCTTCGAATGGGGATTTCAAGACTGGATCGAACTTCGTGACGTCTGCCGTCGGGCATGCGCTCTTCGTCCAGGAATAGACTCGCCAACCGCGCGACCTCGCTGCCGCCTCCAGACCCGGATACACGGCGACTGCGTGGCTGTCGCCGAGCAACACCACACTCCTCTCGCCGGACTTGTCCCCGAAAAGACACCCGTCGTAGTGGATGGCGACCTGGTCATAGTCGAGGTCGCACCCGAGGCCGCGCATCGAGAAGACGTCACCGGCCGCGTCCACCGGATTGGGGCGAAGGGCGACAGCTTGTCCAGACCGGTTCAGTATCTTGCCGTCAGTCTCCGCGGAGTCCAGGTGGAGAGCACCAGCAAAGACCAGCCCAATCAACGCCGCACCAAACCCGAGCGAAACGGCAGAGCTTCGTACCAGGAACTGGGCCGACCTGGCCGGTTGTTCCACAAACCGGTAGGACAGGCTCGCCATGGCGAATGATCCGGCTACTGCCGTGACTCGCCACCACCATCGCTCGCTACCCACCACGTACGGCAACAACACCAACATTGGCCAATGCCACAGGTACCACGAGTAGGAGATGTCACCGACATACTGCAATGGACGAACCGACAACACGCGATCCAGCGCCGTTTGTTCTGCCCCTCCCCCGGCGGCGATCAATGCCGCCGCAGCCAAGCTGGGAAGCAAGGCCAGATACGACGGGTACTCGACCTCACCGAGACCGGCTTCGTTCAGAGCTACCAGTGCCACGGCATATCCGGCGACACCAGCGAACCCCAGAAGCCGGCGCACCCCCAGCTTCAGCCGCAGGACCGGCACCACCACGGCCAGCATCGCCCCGAGCGCGAGTTGCCACGCACGAGCATGTGTGCCGAAGAACGCGAACGGCTGACTTCTCGCCGTTTCCACCATGCAGAAGACAAAAGAGGCCACCACGATCCCGCCAAACACGCCCGCATAGACCGTGGTACGACGCAGCGCGAACCGCGTAGCTACGACACCCACCAGGAGGATCAACAGCGGCCACGCGACGTAGAACTGCTCCTCCACCCCTAACGACCAAAAGTGGAGCACCGGACTCGTTGTGCGGTCCTGGGCAAGATAGTCGGTCTGTTGCTCCGCGAACCTCCAATTGGCACCGAACAGGGCGGACCACCCGATGTCGGTAGCAACATCCTTACGATCCAATAGCGGCAACCACACACGCGACGCCAGCGCGGTGACCACCAGTACGACCGCAGAAGCAGGCAACAGTCGCCGAGCTCGACGAGCCCAGAAGTTGGGCAACGACACCGTGCCGGTACGTTCAAGTTCGGTGAACAGCAACCCGGTGATCAGAAATCCGGACAACACGAAGAAGAAGTCGACCCCAACGAAGCCCCCGGCGATCCCCGGAAGGCCTGCGTGATACGCAACCACCGCTGTGATGGCCCACGCGCGCAGGCCCTGAATATCTGGCCGGCGAGCCGGCCACCTAGCAGCACCGAGTCTCGGTGCGTGTCGATAACTCAGCGTCTCTGCGATCGCGGATACGGAGGTGGCGGATCCCACACGGCTCTCCTTTGCTGGCGGAGGTGTCGGTAGGCATACGGGATCGAACAGCGTGAGGTTGTCCCGGGTCTCGCAGAAATTCGAGGTCCACCGCTACCGGCCTAAGAACCGCTCGACTGCACCGAACTGCTCGACACAATGGCGATGGCGGGGCGAGATCCGTAGCGGCTCCGGCGCCTAGGGACCGACTGGCGGATCGTGTCGCTGAGGTTCGCGGCATCGGTGGCTGACAATCTGGACCGACATGTTCGGTCGGGCCAGGAACGACCAGCGGCCGACTCTCCCATCGCCGCCTGCCCGCTGGTTGAAGTCAGGCGTCTGGAGTGGCCTCGAACGCCCGGTCGGAGGAATCCCGCAGCCCGCGAGTCCAGTCGGCTGCCGGCATCATCCGCTTCCCGACGGCCTGCACGTCGCCGAGCCGCACCGGCAGACTGCCAGTACCGACCAGCACCCGGGACTTCTCGACGAAGAACTCCCCGGGTCCGAGATCGCGCTGGTGCGGAGTGGTCATCGGAGCCACCGGCCCCAGCTTGAGGCGTCCGCCCTCGTACCGAGTCCAGGCTCCGGGAGCGGGCGTGCAGGACCGGATCAACCGGTCGATCTCCTCGGCAGGCCGGGCCCAGGCGACCAGGGCGTCCTCGGTGGTGATCTTGGGAGCCAGGGAGACGCCGTCCCCCGACTGCGGTCGGGCCTCCAGCGCACCCTCTTCGATGCCGTCCAGGACCGACGCCAGCAGGCCGGCCCCGGCCTGGGCCAATCGGCTCAACAGAGTGCCCGCGGTGTCCTCCGGCCTGATCCGCTCGGTCATCACTCCGAAGATCGGGCCGGCATCCAGCTCCCGTACGATCCGGAAGACCGTAGCGCCGGTCACCTGGTCACCGGCTCGGATCGCGTGCTGCACGGGAGCGGCGCCGCGCCAGGCGGGCAGGCTGGAGAAGTGCAGGTTGATCCAGCCGCGGCGCGGAATGGCCAGCGCCGACTCGGGCAGCAACGCGCCGTAGGCCACCACCGGGCAGCAGTCCGGAGCGAGGTCGCGCAGCCGATCCTGGAAGACCGAATCACCGGGGCGATCCGGCTTGAGCACCGGAATACCGAGGTCGACCGCGCGCCTCGCGACCGGAGACGCTTCCAGGCGCCGACCCCGACCGGCGGCGGCGTCCGGCCGAGTCACGACCCCGACCACCTCATGACCCGAGCTCGCGAGCATCTCCAGCGACGGCAGCGCGGCCTCGGGGGTGCCGGCGAACACCAGCCGCATCAGCGAACCCGGCCGAACGCCCCGGACGGGGCGGAGTGCGGAGACGCCTTGATCGCGATGTCGGCATTGAACCAGTCGGCGGCACGAATCTCACGCATCGCCTGCTTGCGCGCGGCGGCGTCGAGCCGGTCGATGAAGAGCACCCCGTCGAGATGATCGGCCTCGTGTTGAATCACCCGGGCCAGGCGATCGTTCCCCTCGATGATGAGCGGTTCGCCGTGCATGTTCCAGCCCGCGGCGACGACCGAGGTGCTCCGGACGCACTCGATCAACAGCTCGGGAATCGACAGACAGCCCTCCTCGTCCCGTTGGGTATCCGCGGACAGTTCGAGAGTCGGGTTGACCAGATGGCCGAGGTCACCGTCGACGTTCCAGGTGAAGACCCGCAAACCGACCCCGATCTGCGGAGCGGCCAAGCCCGAGCCCGGGGCACCGAGCATGGTGTCGGTCAAGTCCTCGACCAACACCCGCAACTCCTTGTCGAAGTCGGCCACCGGGGCGGCCTTGCTCCGCAGGACCGGGTCTCCCATCAACCGGATCGACTGAATCGTCATGGGTCTCCTCCCCTTCTGTGTGTCCCCTGCTGCGTGTCCCTTCCGTGTCGTGGTCGGTCAACCCGGCCCACGGCACGTCATAAGGTAGCCGGATCGAGGTGAATCCGGATCGGATCCAACTTCCGGGCCGAGCGCAATCGCTGCACCTCGGCCAGCGAGGAGGCCAGTTGCTGCCCGGCCTGAGCCGGAACCCGCAGCACCGCACGCATCCGGCGGCCGTCGACCCCGGCGCGGTCGTCCGGCGCCGGCCCGAGCACGTCCGCGCCGGCGGGGCGGTCCCACATGGTCAGCGCGTCGTCGACCGCGCCGGGCGGTCCGGTGATCACCGCCATCCGGGTTCGCGGCGGGAAACCCGCACTGCCCCGCTCGGTGAGCTGCCGTTCGGCGAACGCGGTCGAGTCCCATCGCACCACCGCCTGGATCGCCGGGTGCGCACTGTCACCTACGACCACCACCGAACCCCCTGGCCCGACCATCCCGGCGGCGTTGAGCCAGCGACGTACCGCTTCCTCCTCGGCACGCAACTCCGGCCTGGACACCATCGCGCCGGTATCCAGGAGTACGACACACCGGTAGCCGCCCCGAGCGACCGGCTCGGCGCCCGGCGTGGCGATGACCAGCCCGGGCGCGTCCTTGGCCACGTCGAGCGGGTGAGCCCCGTCGGAGACCGCCACCGGAACCCCCGGAAACGCCCTGCCGAGTTCCTCGGCGGTACGCCGGTCCCCCACGACCGCTGCCCGCAAGCCGCGGTAACCGCACTCGGGGCAGGCCCACGCCGTCTCCGACTGACCACACCACCGGCATTCGGGTGGGCGCACGCGCCACGGGCCGTCGGGTCCGGTCGGCCCGCCGCCGAGCCGGAGCGGGCCCGCGCACCGGCGGCACCGCGCCCGGGCCCGGCACGTTTCGCACGCAAGACCGGGCGCGTATCCGGCGCGAGGGACCTGCACCAGGACCGAGCCGCTGGCAAGGCCGGCCTTGATCGCCTCGTGCGCGGCCCGCGGCACGCGCGCTGTCCCCGCGTATGGATCGCGTCCCCCGGCCTCTCCCGCCACCACGATTCGAGCCCGCAGCCGGATGGCCTCACGAGAGACCGCGATCGAGTGTGCCCGCGCCGGGCCGGCCTGGCTCAGCCGGACCCCGTCGGCCGAGATCGCGAAGCCGCCGAGCAACAGCGCGCAACCTTCCAACTCGGCGCGCATCCTGAGCACCTCCCGCACATGCGGATAGGGGGCCCGCGGCTCGGCGTGCAGGTCGTCTCCGTCGTCCCAGATCACCGCGAGACCTAGGTCGCGCACGGGGGCGAACGCGGCCGACCGGGTACCGATGACGACGCGACAGGATCCCCGGGACACCCGGAGGAAGTTGCGATACCGCGCCGCCGGACCGTCTTGTGCTCGCAACACGACGTGGCGACCCGTACCGAGCGCGGTGCCCAGGGCGGCATCCAGCCGGTCGACGTCACGGCGATCGGGTAGACAGGCGACCGCGCCTCGCCCCGCGTCGAAGGCCGCGACGATCATGGCCGCGAGCATCGCCGGCCAGTCGTCGCCGGGCGCGGCGGGCCAGAGCGCCCGCGGCCCGCCGCCGGCACCCAGATGCCGGAGGAATGCCTCGACACGTTCGACACCCGCCCAGGGCGACGAGCCGGACACGCCGGCGGCGCTACCGCGCCCGAGACCGTGACGCGCTTCCCCGACGGCATCGCCGCTCGCGGGCCGGCCGCCGGACTGGTCACCGGGTTGGGCTTCGACGCGGGCGTGTCGCGGCGGAACCGCCAGCCGGACCACGTCCGCCCGGGTACCGGCATAGTGCGCGGCGACGACACCGGCGAGCCGGGCGATCTCCGGGCTGAGCACGGGCTCGGCACTGACGACCTTCGACAGGGGTGACAGCGGCCCGGATCGGGCGGTCGAGTGAGCCGAGCGCGCCGACCGGCTCAGGAGGAACCCCTGCGCCTCGCGACCGGCGAATCTGACCTTGACGCGGACCCCCGGTCGGGCCGCCTCGGAAAGCGCGGCGGGGATCAGATAGTCGAAGTCCCGGTCCAGATGCGCGAGCGGGGTATCGACCAGCACCCGCGCCACCGGGTCGACCGACGCCACATCGCCGGACACCGCGGTCGGCCGAGTCCGGCGCACCGAGGACCGGGCCAGCCCCGGCAAATCCAACTCGGGCAGATCGAGTTCCGGCTCCGAGGTCATGGCAAGCGCGTGCCTACCAGCACCCGCGGACGCCGACGCCTAGCCCACGGCGGATCTGAGCGCTTCGGCACGATCAGTGGACTCCCAGGTGAAGTCCGGCAGCTCTCGTCCGAAGTGACCGTAAGCGGCGGTGCGGGCATAGA
>JBOFLE010000182.1:0-2184 GCA_051657705.1 Nocardioides sp.
GATTGGAGGCCGGCACCTACGGGACCTGCGAGCAGTGTGCGCAGCCGATCGCGCCGGCCCGGCTCGAGGCGAGGCCGGCGGCTTCGACGTGCTTCACCTGCGCGTCCGCGCGACCCGGTCGCACCGCCTCATGAGCCGGCCGCTCGATGGATGCGGTACGGACACCATGTCGGATCGGCGCCCGGCGGTCCTTACCGATGAGCAGATTCGCGCCGCGATTCGCGCAGTCGACGACATGATCGCATCGATGAGCCGGAGCTTTGCGATCGCCGAAGAAGACACCGACCAGGTCACCGTCGTCAATGCGCACCGCCGGAAGATTGAGGCTGACGGCCTCTTGCATCTGCTCAGCCGGGTGTCCGATCCGGATGCTCTCGCCGGTGCCAGACGCCTCCGTCGGGATCTGAGCCGTCTCGACGAGGTCTACGCCGATCAACCCGGCGGTGTGCGTACAGATGGCAACGTCTTGTGGCTGCTGGCCATGGCCGATCAGGCCATTCGACACAACGAGACCGAGCAAGCCAGGCACTACCTCTTGGCCGCGGTATCCGACCTGCCTGGTGGCATTCCTCACCTGGCGATCCGATCCGCCAGCATCGCTGCCGGCATCGGCGAGACCGACCTGGCCCAACGACTCCGCACACACATCCCCCCGAGCCGCACCTGGCCGCCCTACCTGAGGCACCTCATCAATCGCCTCCGCCCTCTCGCGCGGTAGAACGGTGCCGCCGAAGCCGGGCACGATCATCGCGGGACCTCCGCGCCCGTCAGAATCCGCACCGCTGCCAGGTCCCACGCAATGAGCATGCTGTCGAAGACCGGGTCCGCGAGGTCCAAGGCGATGTCCACCTCGGTGCGCGCCCGGCCCGTGCCGTCGCCCACGTAGAGGCCAGCGGCGTACGCGAAGCACATCCCCGCGACGCCGTCCCAGATCTTCTGCCGCTCGCGATAGAACATGCCGAACGACGCGAGCGCCGGTTCGGTGAACGGGGCCAGATCCACACACGTCCGAATCATGTCCAGCGTCTGCGACGTGGTACGGGTCTTCAACTGGTAACCGCCGGCCGCCAACGCACGTTCGAGACTCCGCGCCGGCGTACTCTTGCTCCTCGTCACCGACACCAACGGCCCCGGTTCGTCGACACTGCACGAGGCATGCGCCACGGGTGATGCCCCACCGGCGACCACCCTCGTCCCGTTGATCTCGATCGGCTCGCCCGCGCCAGCCAGCCTCACGCACACCCGGCTCCGACCAGGCCCGATCTCCGGGGCCAGCACGAACGCGGCAACCGGCCTGCTGTCCTCGATCAGACACACCACGCTGCAGAACTCCCGGCCGTCATCAGCAACGAACTGAGCCGTTCCATCGATCGGATCGATGACCCAAGCCCGCTCACTCGGGCCTCGCCCAAGCAATCGGTCGGCGCCGTGCGCAGCCTCCTCACCGACGATCAGCCCGTCCGGATCGACTGCCCGCACGCACCTGACGATCTGATCCTGCACAGGCTCGTCCGCCTCCGACAACAACGTGGCGTCAGCCTTGCGCTCCACCCGCAGCAACCCTCGTGAGCGAAACCCCGACAGCATCGGCAGCAGGAGATCCTCGAGTTCATCCCACAACGACGAAACATCCACCCGATGAACCTGGTGGATTCCGGGGTAGACCGGGCCGACGGTGCATCGCTTCGCGAGCGACCGGTCAGCCGTGGACGCTGCCGACGACGAAGCGGGTGCCGGTCCCGCGGCATCCGGCGCCGGGCTCGGGGTAGCCGGAAGCGAGGAGTTCCTCGTCGCCGACGGTGGCCAGGACGGTGCCGTCGGGATCGAGTACGCGCAGGGGATTCGCTCGTGCGGTGGACCCGGCGGGCCAGGCCAGTGAGACCACGGTGCCGCCCGGAGCGGTCACCCAGAAGCAGGCCCGGCCCTCGGTCACCCGGCCCTCGACCTGGCCGCGGAAGTCCAGCGCCGCTCCTCGGCTGGCGCCGGCCGGTACCGAGGTGACATCGACGGCGAGGCGTTCAGGATCTTCCACCGGGTCGTCGGTACAGCCGGTGAGGGAGGACATCATGAGCAATCCTGTCGCGAAGAGAGCGCTCCGGGGACCGAGACGGCCCCCGGAACGCCACCACATGGGTTCTACTCTCCCAGGTCCGGATCAACTCGTGGCGACCACCGTGACTCCGA
>JBOFLE010000183.1:0-3575 GCA_051657705.1 Nocardioides sp.
GGGTGCATCTCGACGTACGGTCCGTCGTCCGGCAGGTCCTTGATCCGCCGGGTCTGCGCGCCGGACTGGTACTGCCCGAGCACGCGCCCGGTGGTCAGGTGCAGGGGGAACTCGGCATCCGGCAGCTCGGCGGCGCCGCGATGCTCGACGACGTAGAACCGGGCCCGGCCGTCCGCGGTCGGGAACCGGTCGGCGAACAGCCGGGGTGTGCCGGGATGCGCACCTTCCCCGTCGGGACTGGCCGGGCACGGCCAGAACACTCCGTGTTCTCGATCGATCCGCCGGTAGTCGATGCCGGAGTAGTCGGCGATACCGCCGGCCGAGGCGCGGCCCAGTTCGGCGAACACCTCCTCGGGATCGTCGGCGAACGGGACCGGGGCGGCCAGCCGGGTAGCCAGGCCGGCCAGGATCTCCAGGTCGGTGAGTACGCCGGTCGGCGGGGTCACCGCCTGTCGGCGGAGGATGACCCGGCCTTCGAGATTGGTCATCGTGCCGGTCTCCTCCGCCCACTGCGTGACCGGAAGGACCACGTCGGCCAGCGCCGCGGTCTCCGAGAGCACGATGTCGGCGACGACCAGGAGGTCGAGGGCCGCGAGCCGCGAGCGAACCGAATCGGCGTCGGGTGCGCTGACCACCACGTTGGAGCCGAACAGCAGCATCGCCTTGGGTCCGGTGTCAGTGCCGAGTGCGGCGAGTAGTTCGGTGGCCGACCTACCCTTGCCGGGCAGCGAGTCGGCCGGCACTCCCCACACGTCCGAGACGTGCTGCCGGGCGGCCGGATCGTCGATCATCCGGTAGCCGGGAAGTTGGTCGGCCTTCTGGCCGTGTTCGCGGCCGCCCTGGCCGTTGCCCTGCCCGGTCAGGCAGCCGTAGCCGGCGTACGGCGTGCCGACCTGACCGAGGGCGAGCGTCAGATGGAGCCAGGCCGACACCGTGTCCGTGCCCTGGCTGTGTTGCTCGGCGCCTCGGCCGGTGAGAACCATCACCCGCTCGGCGCCGGCCATCGCGGCGGCGAGTTCGCGGACCTCGGCCGCGGGAATCCCGGTGACCCGTTCGACTCGTTCCGGCCACCACGCCGCCACCGATCGGCGGACGGCGTCGAAGCCGGTGGTGCGCCGGGCGACGTAGTTCTCGTCGACGGCGCCCTGCCCGAGGAGGAGATGCATGACGCCCAGGGCCAGGGCAAGGTCGGTGCCCGGGACCGGCTGCAGGAAGTGGTCGGCGCGATCCGCGGTCGGCGTTCGGCGCGGATCGATCACGACGACGCGTCCGCCGTTCTCGCGGAGCCGGTCCAGATGCCGGCCGGCCGGCGGCATCGTTTCGACGAGGTTCGAGCCGGCCAGCACCAGCAGGTCGGTGCCCTCGATGTCGGCAAGCGGAAAGGGCAGGCCGCGGTCGATGCCGAAGGCCCGGTTGCCGGCCGCAGCGGCCGACGACATGCACCACCGCCCGTTGTAGTCGATCTGCGAAGTGCCCAGGGCCACGCGGGCGAACTTGCCGAGCTGATAGGCCTTCTCGTTGGTCAGTCCACCGCCGCCGAAGACCGCGACCG
Source organism: Nocardioides sp. (assembly GCA_051657705.1). Classification (GTDB taxonomy): domain Bacteria; phylum Actinomycetota; class Actinomycetes; order Propionibacteriales; family Nocardioidaceae; genus Nocardioides. The sequence goes on from JBOFLE010000183.1 coordinate 1,553, forward strand.
AGTCGGCGCCGTGCTCCTGGCGCAGCGCGCGGAGTCGGGAGGCGATCAGGTCGAGGGCATGGTCCCAGGTGGCCTTCCGGAAGGCACCGGTCTCCGGGTCGCGGACCAGCGGCGAGGTCAGCCGTTCCCGGTGCCCGATCAGCCCGGCGGCGGCCCAGCCCTTGCGGCACAGCGCGCCTTCGGTGACCGGGAACTCCGCCCAGGCCTCGATGCGGGGCCCGCCCGAGCGCGGGCCCTTGCCACCGACGACCCGCATCCCGCACTGCAGGGAGCAGAATGGGCAGTGGGTGGTGGTGCCGGGCCCACCGGACCCGGCACCACTACCCGGCTTGCGGATGGCCGCCTGGGTCATACGCCGGCTTCCGCCAGCGACGGCACCCGGGCCGCCATGAAGGACTTGCGGAGGTAGAAGAACCAGTTCACGGCCAAGCAGACGGCGTAGAAGCAGGCGAACACCACGAACGCGTTCTTCGCCGCCTCCACCGGGCTGTCCACCCACGGCGCACCGAAGGTCATCGGGATCGCGAAGCCGCCCAGGGCGCCGATCGCTCCGGCGATGCCGATCACCGACGACGACTCGCGAGTGGCCCGGATCTCCACGTCGGCCGGACTCACCAGCTTCTCGTCGCGGGCGGCCCGCTGCCGGGTCGTGGTGCGCCAGATCAGCGGGATCATCCGGTACGTCGAGCCGTTCCCGATGCCGCTGGCGGCGAACACGAACAGGAACGCGGCCAGGAACCAGCCGAACCAGGACTGGTTGGCCAACGCGATCTCGGCGCTCTGGGTGGGATTCGGGGTGAGCTGTCCGAGCGTCCAGAGCACGCCGAGGGTGCCGAGGATCATGCCGGTGAAGGACAGGGTGGTGATCCGGGCGCCGCCGTACTTGTCGGCCAGCCAACCACCGAACGGCCTCGCCACCGAGCCGACCAGGGCCCCGAGGAAGGCGTAGTAGGCGAAGTTGATGCCGGTGCCGGCCGGGGCGGGCTCGGGGACCCAGAAGTTCAGCTTGATGAGCAACGGCATCGCGGCCGAGTAGCCGATGAACGAGCCGAAGGTGCCGATGTAGAGGAACGACATGACCCAGGTGTGCTTGTGCTTGAGCACGGCCAGTTGCTCACGCGGCCGGGACTTGGCGGTGGCCAGGTTGTTCATCAAGAAGTACGCCGCCGCGGCCGCGACCAGCGCCAGCACGGCGTACAGCCAGCCCACGCGTTGCAGGCTCAGCCCGCTCTCGCTGGCCTTGACCAGTCCGAAGATGCCGGCGCCGCCGACGATCACCGGCAGCAGGAACTGGATCAGGGCCACCCCCAGGTTGCCACCCGCGGCGTTGAGCCCGAGCGCGGCACCCTTCTTGGCGGCCGGGAAGAAGAAGTTGATGTTCGCCATCGACGAGGCGAAGTTCCCGCCACCCACGCCCGCGGTCGCCGCGATCAGCAGGAACACCCAGTACGGCGTGTCCGGGCGCTGCACGAAGGTCGCGAAGAGCAGGGTCGGGATCAGCAGCAGCAGCGCACTGACCACGGTCCAGTTGCGCCCGCCGAACTTGGGCACGGCCATCGTGTAGGGCAGCCTGATCAGGGCGCCGACCAGGTTGGGAATCGCGACCAGGATGAACAGTTGGGACACGGAGAACTCGAAGCCGGCCTTCAGCAGGAGCGCGGCGCTGACGCTCCAGAGCAGCCAGACCGAGAAGCCGAGGTGCTCGGCGAAGACGGACCAGATCAAGTTCCGTCGCGCGACTCTCTTGCCGGTGGTCTCCCAGAACTGTTCGTCCTCGGGCCGCCAGTCGTCGATCCAGCGGCCGGTGCGGCGCGCCGGACCGGAGTCTGCGGCCGGGCCTGGGGCTCCGGACATGGTGGAGGATTCGGTGATCGCCATGGGGTGCTCCTTCGGAATGGGTACTCCCAGGGAAAGCGACGGAGGTTTCGCCGCCGTTCCACCCGCATTGACTCGTAGGTCAACTTCTCCTCACACCCTCACAGCCCCCACCCTCTCACTCTTATCCCCACCCCCTCGCCGACCC
>JBOFLE010000184.1:0-38003 GCA_051657705.1 Nocardioides sp.
ATGGTCACCGGTTACCAGGATCACCCGGATCCCCGCTTCGCGACACCTCCGGACGACCGCGGCCGCCGCCGTGCGAGGTGGATCGGTGAACGCCACCAGCCCGGCCAGCTCCATCGCCCCGGCGGAATCGGCGGCGATCGCGCTCCGAGCCACCGCCAGTACCCGGCGTCCGTCGGCGGCCCAACGGTCCGCGACGACCTGGGCGGCGCGGCGTTGGGCGTCCGGCACCAGGGGGAGGACGCTCTCCGGTGCGCCCTTCACCACTCGCAGACGGCGTTGACCGGCATGCCCGTCCTGATGCACCGTCGTCATCATCCGGGTGGCCGCGTCGAACGGCACCTCGGAAAGGCGGCGCCATCTCGCCCGCTCGCCTCGGTGCGAGACGTCGTACCGGTCCGCCAGGTCCAACAGTGCGATCTCGAGCGGGTCGCCGTCGGATCGCACCTGGTCGGGACGGTCGCCGCTGTGCGGGGCCATGCGCACCGCGTCGTTGCAGATGACCAGATCGCGGATCAGCAACCGCGTCCGCTCGGTATCGGTGCCCGTCCCACGAGGATCCGTCCACACCCGCTCCGCCATCAGGCTGCCCCGGGTGAGCGTGCCCGTCTTGTCCGTGGCGATCACGCTCACCGAACCGAGGGTCTCGACCGCCGAAAGGCGGCGTACCACCGCCGATCTACCGGCCATCCGATGCGCTCCGGTCGCCAGCGCGACCGTCATCACCGCCGGTAGTGACTCAGGGACCGCCGCCACCGCCAAGCTGGCCCCCACCACCACCATGGTGAGCAACTCCTCACCACGCAGCAGGCCGAGCAACACGACCAGGAGGGTGAGGCTGAGTACCGTGACCACCAGCGTGGCGCTGAGACGCCGCATCCGATCCTGGAGCGGGGTACGCCGACGCGGCGCGGCCCGGACGAGCGCCGCCAGCTTGCCGAGGCCACTGTGCTCTCCGGTCGCCGTCACCGCCAACGTACCCCGGCCGCGGACGATCAACGTCCCGGCGGTGAGACTCTCCCCGGCACCGTGCGGCACCGGCATCGACTCGCCGGTCATCGCGGACTCGTCGAGAGTCAACGCGTTGGCGGTCAGGACGCGACCGTCCGCTGGGACGATGTCGCCCCCACCGAGCAGCACGAGATCGCCCGGCACGACCCCGGCGGTGGGAATAGTCCTCGGGGAACCATCTCGGAGAACGGTGGCCAGTTCAGGTGTCAGGTCCCGCAGTGCGGCAACCGCGCGCTCCGCGCGCCGGTGCTGCACGATACCCACGACGGTGTTGAGCACCAGCACCATCGCGATCACCACGGTGTCCGGCCGGTCCCCGGTGAGGGCGGTCAGCGTGCCGGCCAGCACCAGCACGATCGACATCGGATCGCGCAGTTGCTCTCCCGCCAGGCCGATCAGGCTCGCCGGAGGAGCGGTGGCGATGACGTTGGGGCCGTACGCGCGCAGCCGATCGGCGGCGCTCACCGCGCTGAGGCCGGTCGGCGGCGACTCGGGGACCGCGGCCCCCGGTTCGCCGGCCAGCAGCCGGTCCGCCTTCTCCCGAGACATCCGCTCAACCCGGCTCGAGCAGCGATCTCGGCACAGAACGGGCCCGGCAGTCGGCCGGTCGCACCACCTGGACCGCGTTCTCGATCGCGGCTTCCGGGCGTCCGGAGGTATCCACCGGCTCGGCTCGGCGCCACGGCTCGAACTTCTCCCGGATCATCGCGGCGATCTCGACCCCCGCGTCCGAGACGGTGCCGGCCGGGCTGACCGTCGTCTGCTGCCGGGCCCGTAGCCGCCGGTTCGCCTGGCCGAAAGGCAGATCACAGCGAAGTTCGATCACGTCGGCCGCGCAGTCCCGCGCGGTGTCGCGCGCCAGTTCGCGTTGCCAGTCCTTGGACCAAGCGGCATCGACGATCACCGACTCGCCCAGCCTCAGCAGGACCGCGGCGCGCCGCATCAGCTCCAGGTAGAGGTGCCTGGTGTGCCCTTCGCCGTAGATGCCGCCGTCCATCGGCTCGATGACCGGCTCCAGCGGCGACAGTCCGGCCAACTCCTTGCGGATCCGGTCGCTGGCCAGGAGCGTCATGCCGAGGGCATCGGCGGTGCCCGCCGCCACCGTCGACTTGCCGCTCCCGGGCGACCCGCCCACCAGGACCAACCTGACCGCCCCCCGCTCGAGATGAGCGAGGGTCAGGCTCACCAGCCGTCGGGCGTGGACCCGAGACCTCTGGGCGCCCTGCCGGTGCCGGACGCACGCGACCTTGGCCCGGACGAACGCGCGATAGCCGAGGTAGTGCTCAGCCAGGCTGTCCGGCGCGGTGTCCCCGGAGAATTCGCGGTACCAGTCGAGAAATCGCTCGGCGAGGTCCGGCGCGCCGAGACACTCCAGGTCCATGGCCAAGAAGGCCGCGTCGTCGATCTGATCGAGAGTTCGAAGGCGGTCGTCGAACTCCAGGCAGTCGAGGATGCGAGGGCCGTCCGGTAGGCAGAAGATGTCCTCGGCCAGCAGGTCCCCGTGACCGTCGAGCACCGAGCCGGTGTCCTGTCGCCGACGAAACAGGTCGCCACGCCCGTCCAGGAAGCGGCGTACCAGGCGCTCGATGTCCTGCTCGGCGCCGGCATCGAGCAGATCGCCGAGGTACGGCGGCATGGCGTCGAAACTCGACTGCCACAAGGCGCGCAACGAGTCCGCGGTCACCTCGCCGGCTCCGCTCGGGACCCGACCGGCCGACGCATGGAAGGACGCCAGTCGACGGGCCACCGACCTGATCTCCTCGTCCACGCCGGCCGCCCGGTCGACGACGAGTGTGGAGAGTCGCCGCTCCTCGGGCATGCGGCGCATCAGCACCACGTGGTCGATGACCACACCATCCGGGCCGACGAAGTCCCCGACCCCGAGATACACGTCGGGAGCCAGTCTGCTGTTGAGCACCACTTCTCGACTACAGGCCTCGTGCCGGGCGGCGAGCGTCGTGAAGTCCAGGAAGCCGAGATCGACCGGCTTCTTGAACTTCAGCGCGGACTCCCCCATCAGCAGCACCAGACCCGAGTGAGTCTCGTGCAACGCGGCCGGCGAAGCGGTCAAGGCTGGAGTACGCCGTCGCGTGCCAGCCCGAGGTCCCACTCGCCTGCCCTATCGGTGGCACGCTCGCGAACCGGTGGGAACACTTCGACCGGGCAGTGAGCCTCGCGCAGCACGGCTCGGGCCGTCGAGCCGAGGTGATGGAAGTACCCACCGTGCAACGGACGGGTGATCAGCAGCCGGTCTGCCTCCCTCGACTCGGCGATCAGCACCAGCGCCGCGACACCGTGGGTGATCCGCACCGTCAGCGGAACCTCCGGGTAGCGGTCGCGAAGGCCGGTAGCCGAGAGCACCTCCTCAATCGCCGCTTCCTGCTGGGCTTGCCACTCCTCGCGGGCGGGCTGGGTGGACAGGATGTCGTCATAGGCCTGTGGAAACTTCCATGCGTGCAGGACCGTGAGTTCCGACCCGGACTGCCCGGCCATCGCGAAGGCCGATTCCAACAGACTCGTCGAGCGGTGTGGAGCCTTGACGCCGACCACGATCCGCCCGCGTGGCCGCTTCGCGTCGTAGTCGGCCGGCACCACCAGCACCGGACAGCCCGCGCGAGCGGCGACCCCGGGAACCGTCGCGCCGCTCCAGATGCGCTCCGACAGCGTCAACTGGTGCGCGCCGAGCACGACGAGCGCTGCCTCGTGGCCCCGCTCGACGATCGAGTCGACCCGGCCGCCGGCGGTCAGCGTGGTGCCGACCTCCAGCTCGGGCTCCGCCTCGCGGGCGGCGGCACTCGCCTGATCGAGTACCTCGCGACCGAACCTGTCGGCCGAGTCGTCGAGAAGCACCGGAAAGGGCCCCAGCGGGAGGTAGCGCGGAACCACGTGCACGACTTCCAGGCCGCACCCGAGCCGTTTCGCCTCGTGCGCGGCAAATCGAGCGCCCCTGATGCCGGCTGGGGTTCCGTCGGCCGCCGCGACGATGCGATCCTTCGTGATCGGGGACTGGGGCGCATCGGCGTGGTTCCCCTCGGTCTGGGCCTGATCGGTCATGGCGGATCCTCTCTCTCACCGCCATGCTCGAACAGCCGCCGGGCCGGGAGCAGAGACTCCGGACCCAAGGCTGCGGGCCCTACGACCCGTTCCGCGCCGCGGGCTCCACCAAAGGAACGGACCAGCGAACACGTGTCCCCGCCGGATTCACTCCGGGTCCCACCGTGAACGAGCCGCCGCGACGCGCCGCCCGCTCGCGCATGTTCCGCAGGCCGCTCTCGGTCACCCCCGGCGGGATCCCGGCGCCGTCGTCGACCACCTCGAGGACGATCTCGGTGTCCGCCGAGACCGTGACGTGGACCTGAGAGGCGCGCGCATGCCGGACCGTGTTGGCCAGGGCCTCGCTGAGCACGGCCAGCAAGTCGGCCTGGACCTCCCCGCCGACGGCCGTCGCGGCCCGGCCCTCGAAGCTCACCCTCGGCTCGAACTTCAGCGAGGAGGCGGCGCGGCGTACCAGTCGTTCCACCTCGGTGCGCAAGTCCGAGGCGAACCGGTTCGAGCCGAGCTCGAAGATGGTGCCGCGGATGTCCTTGATCGTGGAATCGAGATCGTCGACGGCCGACTCCAGCCGCCAGCGCAGCTCGGGCAGGTCCGCCAGCCGGCTGGCGCCCTGCAGGGCCAGCCCGGTCGCGAACAGCCGCTGGATGACGACGTCGTGCAGGTCCCGCCCGATCCGGTCCCGCTCCTCGAACAGGGCCAGGCGCCGTCGATCTTCGTTGGCGCGCGCCACCTGGAAGCTCAAGGCAGCCTGCTTGGCGAAGCTGGCCGGGAGCGCCGGGTCGAGATCCAGCTGTCGACCACCGTTGTCCGGTGTCCAGGCGAGCGCGAGCACGCCGGTGAACTCGGTAGTGGTGCCGAGCGGCACGAAGATCGCCGGGCCCAGCCCGAGACCGTCGGCGCCCGCACGCCCGGGTGCCGTCGTCAGGTTCTCGACCGCACGAGGCACGCCGGACTCGGCGACCTCACGAACCAGCGGCAAGGACCCCGGACACCGATCCAGATCGATCCCCGTCCCAGCGACGACCTCGACCGTGAGGGCCTCGAGGTGACCGTCACGCGGCCCAGTGACGATCCAGGCCGCGTCCGCCTCCGCCACCTCGGCGGCCCGGTCCGCGATCACCTGGAGCGCCGACGTCGGTTCCATATCCTCCAGCAGTACGGCGGTGACTTCGGCGGTGGCGGCCAACCAGCTCTCGCGCCGGCGCACGTCGGCATAGAGCTGTGCGTTCTCCACCGCGACCCCCGCTGCCGCGGCGAGGGCGACCACGATCCGCTCGTCCTGTTCGGTGAAGTCGCCTCCGCCTGCCTTCTCCGTCAGGTAGAGATTGCCGAACACCTTGCTCCGAGTGCGGACCGGAACACCCAGGAAGGAGTGCATCGGCGGGTGTCCGGCGGGGAATCCGTACGAGGCCGGGTGGCCGGCGAGGTCATGCAACCGGAGCGGCTCGGGTCGCTCGATGATCAAGCCCAGCAGACCGTGCCCGGACGGCAGTTCGCCGATCTCGCGAGCCTTCTCCGCATCGATGCCATGGTGGATGAAGGTGCGCAGTCCGTGCCCGCCGGAGTCCACCACGCCCAAGGCTGCGTAGCGTGCCCCGGCGAGCCGACTGGCGATCGTGACGATCCGCTCCAACAACCCGTCCAACGAGAGATCCGCCGCCATGGTGAGCACGGCGTCGAGGAGCAGTTCCCAGCGGGCCTGCTCGTCCACGGCACCGTGCACGCGGCCCATTACCTCGGTCAGGAGCTGATCGACATCCGCCTCACCCAGAGTCGCGGCCGTCTCCGCCCGCTCGCCTGGATCGCGACTGTCCGACATCCTGCTCGCCTTCCCCGGGACAACTCTTTCACTGTCGCAGACCCGGGATCGGGGTGACAAGTGTCGTGACCGGCACCGGCGACTCCCTCCGGGGCGAAGGCCGACCGCCGCATAGTCCTCCGGGTAGTCCGGCACGATTCCGGCGATTTCAGGGCGCAGGAACTGCCGGAATCGTGCCGGACTATCCCGTGCCGCGGTCAGTCGCGGGCGTGCCGGGTCGCGAAGATCGCCGCCTGAGTCCTGCTCTCGAGACCGAGCTTGGCGTACAGGCTGGAGGTGTAGTTCTTGACCGTCTTCTCCGCGAGGTAGATCTCCTCGGCAATCTGCCGGTTGGTCTTTCCCTCGCCGATCAGCGCGAGGATCCGCTGCTCCTGTTCGGTGAGCATCGCCATCGCCGGGTCCACCTCGGGCCCGTTGCGCAAGCGCTCCAGCACCTGCGCGGTCACGGCCGGATCCAGCATGGCCTGGCCGGCCGCCACCCGGCGGACCGTCTCCACCAGGTCGTGGCCACGCACCTGCTTGAGCACATAGCCGGCCGCGCCGGCCATGATGGCGGAGAACAGCGCTTCGTCGTCGTCGAAGGAGGTCAGGATCAGCGCCGCGATCCGCGGATCCCGGGAGCGCACCTCGCGGCACACGTCGACTCCGGAGCCGTCCGGCAGCCGGCCGTCCAAGATCGCGACGTGCGGCCGCACGGCCGGGATCCGGCGTGCCGCCTCCTGGGCCGATCCGGACTCGCCGACGACGACGATGTCTCCTTCCGCCTCCAGCAGTTCGCGCAGGCCTCGGCGCACCACCTCGTGATCGTCGAGGAGGTAGACCCGGATCGGGTGGCCCGGGACATCGGGACCCTGCTGATCGGAGTCGCCATCGGTCATGTCCGCAAGGGTACGCAGGTCTCCGGCGCCCGCACCACAACCGAGCGGTCACCGAGGCCCGGGCCCAAGGTCCTCGGCGGACGGGTCGTCTGCCCATGGGAGCCGGGGTTCCGGACGAGGTGAAGTTGAGAGTCGGACGGAGCGTGGGAGTCGTGGGCGAGTCTGCGAGCGTGGAGCTGTACTGGCTGCCGGTGGGAGCCGGCAACCGCTGGGTGAGCTGGAACGGCCGCGCCTTCGAGATCGTCACCGCCGGCTGGCAACGGCGCCCCGCTCGCGACCTGTATCACTCGGCTCTCGCGATCCGGATCGGAGCGGACTCGTACGTCATCGAGATGGCGCCGGTCTGGAGTGGGGGCCCGGGCGGTCACGGCGCGGTGGCCCGAGGGCCGGTCGGCCTCCGCTGGCTGGGCCGGTACGCCCTCTTCTCCTACGAGGTCAGGCGCTGGCCCGGCGGCACCATCCCGGACCGTGACGCGGCCGTGGCCAGCCCGGTCGCGGTCGGCGGCGACCCGGAAGCCGCGCGGCGGCTCATCGAACTGGTTCCGCGGGTTCCGACGGCGACCTGGGGCCGCGACGAGTTGCGGCTGGGCGAGATGTGGAACTCGAACTCACTGATCTCCTGGCTGATCGCACGCAGCGGTCAGGACCCGTCGAGCCTCCGGCCGCCCGACCACGGGCGCGCTCCCGGCTGGAACGCGGGAATCACACTGGCCGCCCGGCAGGCCACGGCGCCGGCCTGACCGGCGAGTCGCGCTGACACCAGTTCCGCGACCTCTGTCGAATGACCGCGCACCGGATCGCCGCGATGATTCAATGGTCCGGAGGGCGGTGCACACGGCGGGAGGTGGGATCGCATGCCTGTCAGTCGTCTCCAGCACATCCCGGGTATCGGCGTCGACTCCGTGGGCGATCGCGCCGACGCCGCGGGTGACCCGTCCATCCTCCGACTGGAGAACCTCGACACCGACCTCCGCCCACCGCGCATCGCACTCGAAGCGACCAGTCGGGCGATCGACCTGGATTCAGCGAACAGCTACCTGCCCTTCCAGGGGTCGCGGGCTCTCCGGGAGGCGGCGTGCGGACACGTCGCGCGCATGGCGGGCCGTGCCTACGACCCGGTCACGGAGTGCGTGATCACGGCCGGCGGGCTGAACGGCATCCTCAACGCGCTGCTGGCCACCGTCGAGCCCGGCATGGAGGTGGTCCTCTGCGACCCGATCTACGCCGGGTTGGTCAACCGCGTGCGGCTGGCCGGCGGCGTGCCCCGCTTCGTCCGATGCATGCCGACCGCCGATGGCTGGCGAACCGACCCCGACGAACTCGCGGATGCCGTCACCACCCGCACGGCGGCGGTGCTGATGATGTCGCCCGCGATGCCCACCGGCGCGGTGCTGGGCCGCGGCCACTGGCAGGCGCTGGCCGGCAAGCTCGAGGGCACGCGGGCCTGGCTGATCTACGACGCCGCCATGGAACGAATCCGGTTCGACGACGCCGAGTCGGTGCATCCGGCGAGCGTCCCCGGGCTCGCGGAACGCACGATCACCGTGGGGTCCGCCTCGAAGGAACTCCGGATGATCGGGTGGCGGGTGGGTTGGGTGGCGGGGCCGCGCGAGATCCTGCGCGACGTCGACCTGGTGGGCCTCACCAACGTCGTGTGTCAGGTCGGTCTTGCCCAGGATGCCGTCCGAGCGGCCCTGGAGGCACCGGACGCGGCGGCCGATGTCGCCTCGGCGGTGTCCGTGTGGAAGGAGCGCGCGGCTCACCTGTGCCGGGAGCTGGCGGACTACCCGATCGTGCGGCCGGATGGAGGCTGGTCGGTGCTGGTGGACTGCCGGCGGCTCGGGCTGGCCCCGAGCGAGGCATCCGACCGATTGTTCCGGCTGGGCCGCATCGCCGCCACGCCGATGGACGGCTGGGGTCCGTCCGGGAGTGACTACGTCCGGCTCGTCTACGCCAACGAACCGATCGAACGCCTGGCCGACGTCCGCTCGCGCGTCGCATCGGCCTGGACCTAGCCAGACCAGCGGGATACGTCGCCGGGGCGATCGATGTGCGCCGTCGGCCGCTTCGGCCTTGGGAACCCAGAGAAGTTCGGTTGATTCGTGGTCGGTGCGAGGCACACCGCCGGAGACGTGGCCGCGGTAGACGACGGCGAACTCTTGGCGGACTTCGCCGTTGGAGAGGTCGTGAATAACCTGACCAGGGTTGGTGAAATGCCGGGGAACGGGGTGCGTCCCTCGCCGGTCCATCGCTCGACGGTGCGTCGATTCACCCAAGCTGCTCAGCGATGTCGTCGATAGTCGTCCCGGCCTCGTTCATCAGCGCCCGAAGCCGTTCATTGCCCACGGCGACGACTCCCCTCCTTGGCCGTCGACCTACCTCGCGTCCGGGCGACATCTACCGGCAGCCTACTGAGACAGAAGATGTCGCCAAATGTCCATGGAGTCCGAATGAAGCCGTGGCTACGGGACTACGGGGAGAGTCCCCGGGACCAACGACGCGTCTGGAAGCACACCAACTCCACCTGGACCCTGTGTCGCGATTGCAGTGGGATCGGCTACCGGGGCGACCTTGGCTCCTGCTGCTGCCTCGGGCTCGGCCTCGTCGAAAGCGGTCCGATCGACACAAAGTGCCAATGAACGACGGCACCGCCGACGGGGCCTGAGCCCGCTGGTTCGACCCCAGCTCGCGGACATCCCTCAGGCGTCACATCGGCCTGGACCTACCTCGCGAACTGGAAGAGCATCGATAGCCCGACCCGTCTCGAACTTGCGACCGACCCGGCAGTTGTACGCCGACACGCCGCGAATCTGGCCAGATAACTGCCGGGTCGGCTGAGCCGGACGACATTTCGCCTCGAGTTCACCCTCCGATCGTGGGGGTCGCCTGCGCGACGGCTGGGTTTCACCGAAGATCCAGGTGGAGGTCACCTGGTCTACGGAATACCGCCGCACACTGCTGATCGTGGTCACCATGACCCGCCGCCGGGTCGTCCAATGCAGCGCCGTCTCCGTGGGAGCACTGGCGGCATCCCGGCTCGTGCCGGCCCACCTACCCGCCCGACCGGCGTATCCGGAGGGCACGACGCTCGAGTCGACCATCGTTCCCGGTCGCGCCACCGGCTACCGGCGGCTGACCAGCGGGCCGCCGCGGCAGGTCGCGTTGCGAACCGAACTCGCGGCAGCCGGCGAACGGCGGGAGCTCCGCCGGGCCGCGCTGGCCTCCGTGGTCCAGCTCACCGATCTGCATGTGACCGACATCCAGAACCCGATGCGATTCGAGTACCTCGACCGGCACTGCACCACCGGTCACCGGCCCCAGGAGTTGCTCGGCACCCAGGGCGCCGCCGCCCTGATCCGGCGTATCAACGCCCTGCGCGTGGGGCCGTTCACCGGGCGCCCGATGGACCTGGTGATGACGACCGGCGACAACACGGACAATCAGAGCGGGCTGGAGCTGGAGTGGCTGCTCACCTTGCTCGCGGGCGGGCTGCTCCACCCGTCGAGTGGAGATCCGGAGGCGTTCGAGGGGGTCGCCGGCTGCGGCCTCGGCGAGTACTGGCAGCCGGAGAGCGCCGCCAGGGACCGGTACCAGGCACGCGGGTTTCCCGTCGTGCCGGGACTGCTCACCTCGGCGACCCGGCCGTTCGTGTCGCCGGGTCTGGACGTGCCATGGCTGCTGACCATGGGCAACCACGACGCCGCCGCTGTCGGCACGCTGGAGCAACGGCGCACCATGTCGGAGTGGTACACCGGTGATCGCAAGGTGTTCTCCGCGGACTCCGCCCAGGCGCGCCGGCTCGGCATCAGGTTGCGCGCCCGGACCCCCGCCGAAGGCCCGGCCGGCGACGAGGTCGTGCGGCTCATGGAGTCCATCGCCAGGAGCGCGCACACCCGCCCCGTCGCCGCGGACCCGCGCCGCGCCCCGTTCACCGGCGCGGAGTACCTGGCGGCCCTGCGCGATCCGCGTTTCGCCGGCGCCGGGCCGGCCGGACACGGGTACGCCGCGTCCGACGACGGTTCCCGCCTCTACTTCTCGCACCGGATCTCCGAGCGGGTGCTCGCGATCAGCCTGGACACCACCAACCAGGCGGGCGGTGCCGACGGCTCGGTCGGTTCCGGCCAGATGCGGTGGCTGGCAGAACAGCTTCACGACGAGTCGGACAGCTATGTGGTGGTGTTCAGCCACCATCCGTCGGACAAGATGACCAACGTGGTGCCCGATCCACGGGATCCGGCCGAACCCAGGCACTCCGGTGACAAGCTCGTCGCCCTCCTGCATCGGCACCCTCACGTGGTGGCCTGGGTGAACGGGCACTGCCACCACAACCGCATCACCCCACGGCGGCACCCCGACTCGCGGCGCTCCTTCTGGGAGATCAACACCGCCTCGCATGTCGACGCACCTCAGCAGGCTCGCGTCGTCGAGGTCGCTCGCAACGGCGACGGAACCCTGTCCTTGTTCACCACGATGATCGATGCGGACGCCCCCGTCCGGGCCGCGTACACGGATCTGACACCGGCCGGTCTCGCCTCGCTCTATCGCGAGCTGGCCTTCAACGATCCGACCTACCTCAGCCGTCAGGGCTCTCGCGCGGACGGCAACACCGAACTCCTGCTCGCCGATCCGTTCGCGTGATCCGGATCGCTCCCGGACCGGCGCGCGAGGACGCTCCAGACCACGGCAAGCAAGGCGTCGGCGGCGGTGTGCACGACCCGTGCCAGCAACACGAGCGCGGTCGCCGCGCCGACCCCGGTCGACCCGGCGAGCATGAGCACGAAGACCGCCTCGCGCACGCCGACCCCGGCCGGAGCGAACACCACCACCACGCCCGCGGCGTAGGCCGCCGCGAACGCGCCGCCGAGCGCGGCCAGCTCTCGCCAGGGCCGATCCGGCGACAGCAGCACCAGCGCGCCTGCGTACGCCGTCCATGCTCCGGACATCAGCCCGACGGCCACGACGGTGTCCCGCCCACCATGCCGGAGTTCGCGGCCGGCGACCCGGGTCCCGAGGCGGCGTACGATGCCGGGTGCGAGGCCGACCGCCGCCGCGACGAGCGCGACGGCGGAGACCCAGTCCGGCCACGGCGACGACAACCCGCCGAACAGAAAAGCCCCGGCCGCGAACAGGACCGCGGTGGCCAGGTGGTAGCCGAGGAAGAGCAGGCCGACGGCCACGGTGACCCGCGCCGCGACCGCATGCCGGCGCGCCAGGTCGGCCTGGGCGCCGATCGACCAGACCGAGCCGGGAAGGTACTTCCCGAGCTGGCCCACGAAGAACACCGCGAGGCCGTCGCGTGGCGGCAAGGGCCTGCCCAACCGGCTCATCAACCGCAGCCAGAGCAGCCCGGTGGCCGACAGCCCGGCGAGGACCAGCGCCAGGCCGGCCGCCACGCCACCGGGCGAGGTATCCAGCAGCGCGGCGCCGACCTCGTCGAACCGGCCCCGCAGGCCGAGCCAGCCGAAGGCCAGCACGGCCACGAGAAACACGGCTCCCCGCGCTCTGCGTGCCGATCCGGTCTCAGCCACGGAGCCGGACCAGAGCGGTGCGGGTCGGGTAGGGCAGCGCCGGGGTCAGGCCCCGGGTCCACTCGGTCTCGACCGGCACCGGGGACCCCGCGATCGCGGCACGGTACCGGCGCCGGTCCACGTTGTCGAAGACCAGGACGCCGTCGCGCGAGAGCCGCGTGACCGCGCGCCTGAAGCAGGCCGCACGCGCCCGGCCGTCGACGACGATCAGGTCGAAGACGCCCTCGGCCTGGTCGAGCGCCGCCACGTAGGAGCCGAAGTCGAGCCCGTCGAACCCGGCCTTGTGGGAGTGCTCCTCCCCCGGCCGGCCGGTGGCCGGCACCGGCTCGACCACCCGGACCGTGGCGTTGCGGGGCAGCGCGGGCCGCACGATCGCCGCCCAGGCCGGATCGTGCTCCACCGAGGTCACCACCTTGGCGCGGCGCGCCAGCCAGGCCGTCGAGGCACCGGAACCCCATTCGAACACCCGGGCCTCGGGCCGGTCCGCGAGGAACGCCGCCACCCGATGCGCGGCTGCGAAGGTCCACCACGGCACGTCGTAGGCCAGGAGGTCCTCGAGGTCGTAGATCGAGAGCAACGACCGCGCCCACAGACCAGTCCGCGAATGCCCGGCCCACCGGTCGAGCGCCGGCAGCAGCCCGGCGCGGACGAGGCCGGCCCGGGACCCCCGGATCGCCGAGACGTAGGCCCTCTTCGCCGGCGTACCTTCCCTCATCGATATCCCTTCGTCAGCGAGAGCCCGGTCATCCGCATCCCGAGCACCGCACCGGATCGCCGCGCGAGGGTGACCCAGACCGCCGGCTCCGCCCCGACCGGCGCGGCGTGCGCGGGGACACGGATCCGGAGGCCGCCATCCGCGCCGGCCGACACCGGCACCGGTACTCCGCCGACCGACGCGATCAGGTCCCGGGGCGCGCTTCCGTCGACGACGACGGTGCAGCCGTTGGCGTGACAGGAACCGGCGGGGTCGAAGGCAAGCCTCGCGCGAGCCACCGGCGAGGTCAGCTCGGCCCGATCCGGCCACTGCTCCCACCCGTCGACGGCGAAGCGCCACAGGTCGTCCGGGGCGGCCGTGCCGAGCGCCGGGTCGTCGGCACGGATCCGCTCCTCGGTCAGCACGGGTGGCCTGGTGGAGCACCGGGCGAGAATGGTCAGCACGACCTCGAACCCGTGCCGGGACCGGGTCACCTCGTTCGCCGACGCGCAGTTCTCCGGCAACACGTCCAAGAACACCGCGTCGTAGGCGTGGTCCGGCGGACCCGGGGCCGCATCGGGGTCGGCGGCGGGAAGTCGCCGGGGATAGAGCGGACCGTTCACCTCCAGACGGCAGTCGACGCTTCGGCTGGTGGAGAAGGCCTCGCCGGCATTGGTGAAGGGAAACGAGACGTTCGACTCCTTGTCCACCGTCGCCTTGCACAACAACTGGCGGTCGAGCGGCTGGTCGGCGACGAGCTCGGGCAGGCTGACTCGCCAGAAGTCTCCGCCGGGCCGGTTCTCGCTGCCGCCGACCGACGCGTCGAGCACGTCGGTGGCAAGGTTGACGTAGGTCGTCTGGTATGGGTGGAGCGTCACCTGGTCGATCACCGGGAGGACGAGTCCGAGCACGGCGAACGGCGGCACCCACCGGGTCAGCCAGCGGGCGCGCCATCCGGACCCGTCTCGCCCGCGGGTCGACCACCAGGCCATCCCGGCCGCCGCCAGCACGGCCGCGGCCGGAGCGGCGAACAGGAGTTGCCGCAGACCGTGGTAGAGGTCGGACCCCGCGACCATCGCCAGCACGGGCAGCGCGAACGCCTGCACCAGGATCAGGGCGACCCCGGCCGTCGGCGCCGGAACATCGTCGCCGCGGTCCCGCCACAGTCTCACCCCGGCGACCAGCGCGCCGGTCAGGGCGAACGCGAGCAGGACCGACGGCATCTCCTGGAGCACGTGGCGCGGAACATAGAGCCGGTCCGACGTGAGACCGTCGAGGAAACTCGAAGAACTCTCGGCGGTTCGCGGGAGCGCTCGCAGGGGCGATCCGAACAACCGCGGATAGATGATCACCAGGGCGATCGCGGCCACGGCGACCGCGCCGATCAGCTCGGCGGTGGCGGGGACGGCCACCGATCGAGCCCGGGTCCGTGCCGGCTCCCCAGAAGCCCTCCGCGACGCGGCGCGGGCCGCGAACAGCATGCCGATGCCCGCCGTCGCGAGCGCCACGGCCACGCCGGTCCACATCCCCGGCCGGGTGCCGAGGGCGAGCACCAGGCCGGCGGCCAGAGACCCGGCCCGGGCCAGTCGCAGCCGGTGTCCGGGGCGTTCTCCGCGGACGAACAACACCAGCCCGAGCGTGACCAGGGTGTACCCGGTCGCCACTGGAACATCCTTGACGTTGAACATCACGTGTCCGGTCCACATCGGGACGGCGGCGAGGGTCGCCGCGGCGACGACTCCCCAGCCCCAGTGCCGCGAGATCACCCGGCCCAGCGCGGCGACCGCCGCGACTCCGGCGGCTCCGATGAGCACGACTCCGAGGTGACGGACCTCGTATGCCCGCGGCGACGTCGCCACCTCGCCCCAGCCCTCGACGCCCCAGAGCACCGACCAGGCATGCAAGAGCAGCATGGTCACCGGCGCGTAGACGTAGGTATTGGTCCCATCCGCGCCCGGTCCGCCGCCCCGGTAGTCCCAGTCCAGCGCGTACCACCCGGTGTCGAGAAAGTTGCGCAGCCGCATCACATGGATCGGCTCGTCGGTGGTGATGCCGGTCCGGAAGGCGCCCAGAACCGCCAACGTCGCACAGACCCCGAGCACGCCCACGCCGGTCGCCACCAGCACCCGCGGCGGCGGCGCCCAACCCCGATCGTCCGCCGGTGGCTTCACCCGCGACCCTGGTGGCGCGAGTACACGACGAGCTCGGCCAACAGCCCGAACAGCACGAGCTGCAGCCCGCCGAGCGCGAGCACGACCGCGGCGATCAGCAACGGACGGCCGCCGACGGCCTCGCCGGCGAACTTCTCGACCATCAGGTAGCCGAGCCCGAGCCCACCGGCGGCCAGGCTGGCCAGGCCGATGCCCCCGAACAGATGCGAGGGACGACTCTCGTACGACATCAAGAACCGCACGGTCACCAGGTCGACCATCCCGCGCCAGAACCGGGCCAGGCCGTACTTGCTCCTGCCGTGCAGCCGCTCACGGTGCCGTACGCTCACCTCGGCCACTCGAAAGCCGAGCCAGTGCGCCACCACCGTGAGGTAGCGGTGCAGCTCGCCGTACAGCATCGGAGCCGCCTGCCTGGCCACCTCGGCGCGCATCACCTTGAAACCGGAGTTGAAGTCGGTTCCCGGCACGCCGGACAGCCGCGCGGTCACGCCGTTGTACAGCCGCGAGGTGATCCGCTTGACGAAACGGTCGTGGCGGACGGTACGCGCGCCGGTGACCAGGTCGGCCCCGTCGGCGAGCCGAGCGAGGAGCAGCGGCAGCTCCGCCGGATCGTCCTGACCATCGGCGTCCATCATCACCACGACGTCGGCTCCCCGGGCGAGCGCACGGTCGAAGCCCTGGCGCAGGGCCGGCGCCTTGCCCCGGTTGCGCCCCAGTGAGATCAGCTCGACGCCCGGGTGGCGGTCCGCCAGATCGGTCACCACCTCCCCGGTCTTGTCCGTGGAGCCGTCGTCCACCACGAGGAGATGCCCGTCCACGCCGAGAGCGGTCAGCTCGGCCGCGATGACCGGTACCACGACGGCGAGATTCTCGGCCTCGTCGAGGGCAGGCATCACCACCCACAGGTTCGTCGTCATCGGAACTCTCTTCCTTCCGGGCGACCGGACATCGGGGCAAGACGGATGGCGCGAACACGCAGGTCGAGGGGGGCGCCCGATCCGCGCGCCACGGTGACCCAGCCGGTCGAGGTGGCTTGGGGCAGCCGGATGCCGACTCGACCGGGCGTGACGTCGACTCGGGCCGGCGCGCCGTTCACCGTCGCGGTGAGATCGGCCGGCGCATCGGCATCCATCCGCAGCACACAGGTGGTCGCGGCACATGCGGACGGGATCGCGAAGGTGAGGCTCGCGGCCCTGCCCGGCGCGTCGATCGCTCGCGTGGAATCCCGCATCACCCAGCCTTCGGCGGCGTAGCTCCACGACCGGGGCGCCATACCGGTCTCGGACGGCGACTGCTCGAAGGCGACGGGTGAAGCGTCGAGCGGTGCGGGATCGAGGTGGCAGCGCGCCAGGTAGGTCATGTGTATCTCGCGACCGTGTCTGCTGCGGGTCACCCCGGCCAGACGATCGCAGTTCGCCGGGACCGGGTGATCGCGGTCGATCAGCGCGTAGAACCGACCGCGCGGGAGCCGATCGCCGATCGGTTTGCCTTCCGCGGCCCAGGCCGACGACAGCGGTCCGAGCGGATCGATGCGGCAGTCGACGCTGCTGTCGGAGGAGTAGCGGCCGGCCACCATGGTCTCCGGCCGCTCCTCGTTGCCGGTCCGGGTCGGCCCGCAGACGATCTGGCCGTCGGTGGGGATCCGCGGCAGGAGCTCCGGCACGCTGGTACGCCAATAGTCCGACGAGACCCGGATCCCGGTCGCATCGAGCGCGGCGTTGAGGTAGGTGTACTGGTAGGGGAAGAGTGTCGCCTGGACCACCGCCGGGCCCACCAGCGCCACCACGGCGAGCAACGGGATCGTCCCCGGGAGCCGGCTCGAGACACGCGCCCGCCAGCGGGCGGTCGCACGTCGAGCGGGCCGCCGCGGCCCGGGTGGCGCCGGCACCCAGGCGAGTGCCCTGGCCAGCCCGGCGGTGGTGATGATCGCCCAGGCGGGCGCCGCGAACAGGAGCTGACGCAGGCCGTTGTAGAGGTCGGAGTGCATCACGATGGCGACGAGCGGCAGTGCGGCCAGTTGAGTGCCGACCAGTGCCAGCCGGATCGCCTGAGGGCCGTCCTCGCCCCGGAGTCGTCGAACCATCCGGACGCAGGCGATCAGGCCGACCAGGAAGAAGCCCTGGAGCAGGATCGGGATCCCGGCGAGGACGTGGAAGGGCACGTAGCCGTACGAGGCGTTCGCGCCGTCGCGGAAGCTCGCCGACTGCTCCGCGGACTGCACCAGGACCGTGGGGTTCGCGAACACCGTCGGGTAGAGGGCCAGGAGGGCGGCGGTGGCGGCCAGGACGCCGGCCACCGCCTCGCCGGCCGCGGCCCGGACGCCGCGGTGCCGGCCGGCCAGCATGACCAGGCCGGCACCGCCGACGGCGAGAGCGGCCGCGACCGCCGTGGCCATCGCGGGTCGGGTGCCGGCCATCAGGACGATGCCGGCGGCCAGGCAGCCGACCCGGGCGAGGCGCCGCCCCCGGGCCGGCGGCACGATCGCGACGAGTGCCAGCGTCATCAGTGTGTAGCCGGTGGCGACCGGGACATCCTTAATGTTGAACATCAGGTGCCCGGTCCACATCGGCAGGGCGAGCAGAACGGCCGCGGTGACCAGCGCCCAGCGCCACGAACCCCACAGCACCCGGGTGATGCCGGCCGCCGCGGCGGTGCCGGCCGCGCCGATGGCCAGCACGCCGAGGTGGCGGACGTCGTACGCCGCCGGCGTGGTGGAGACCACCTGCCAGTCCTCGACACCGGCGAGGACGCCCAGACCGTGCAGCAGGAGCATCGCCACCGGCCCGTACACAGCGGTGTTGGTATGCGGGGCGACCGGTCCGTCGCCGGCGAAGGTCCAATCGAGCGCGAAGGTGCCGTGATCGAGGAAGTTGTCCAGGCGCATGACGTGGTACGGCTCGTCCCAGGAGATCCCGGTCCGCAACGCGCCGAGAACACCCATCACCACCGCGGCGACCACCACCGAACCGCTGGCCAGGAGCAGTGAACGCGGCACCGAGCTCGACCGGACCCGCACCGCACCGCCGGCCGGATCCCCAGCAGGTTGTTCGGCAGGATGTTCGGCAAAACGTCCAGCAGGGTCTTCGGCGGGATCGTTTGCCGGGCTCGATTCGACTGGCACCATCACGGACCGCACTCGGTGCAGTGTCGCGCGCGAAGCTGAACGGCTCGTGACAGCGAACGAAACTTCTCGGTTTCCGGCGGGCTTTCACCAGCCGGACGAGAACCGTTCACCTGCCGGCCGCGCCGGTGATTCAAGCCGCTCGCCGGGTCACTGCATGCTTGGGGAGGTGACCACGGAGCAGGCAACCCCGGAATTCACCGCAGGTCCGAGACAGGTGCGCTCGGTCGGTTCGGAAGCGGACCGGCCCCGGTTGACGGTACTGGGCACCGGATATCTGGGGGCGACGCACGCGGTCTGCATGGCCGTGCTCGGCTACGAGGTGCTCGGCGTCGACACCGACCGAGCCAAGGTCGACTCCCTGGCCGGCGGTGAGGTCCCGTTCTACGAGCCCGGGCTCTCGGAGATGTTGCGCAAGGCACTGGACTCCGGTCGTCTCTCGTTCACCGCCGACGTCTCGGCCGCCGGAGACTTCGGGGACGTGCACTTCGTGTGCGTCGGCACGCCGCAGCTTCCGGACTCGGCCGCCGCCGATCTCCGACAGGTCGACGGGGTCCTTCGCGACCTGGCGCCGCACCTGCGGCGCCGCTGCTTGGTGGTCGGGAAGTCGACGGTGCCGATGGGGACGGCGGCCCGGCTCACCCGCCTCGTTCAGGACGCGGCGCCGGCCGGTGCGGACGTCGAACTGGCCTGGAATCCCGAGTTCCTGCGCGAGGGCTTCGCGGTGGCGGACACCCTGCATCCGGACCGGCTGGTGTTCGGCGTCTCCTCGCCGTGGGCCCGGGAACGCCTGACGGCCGCGTTCGAACCGCAGTTGACGGCCGGCGTGCCGGTGGTGTTCACCGATCCGGCGACCGCCGAGCTGACCAAGGTCGCGGCGAACTCCTTTCTGGCCACCAAGATCTCCTACATCAACGCGATGGCCGAGATCTGCGAGGCCACCGGGGCCGACGTGCACGACCTGGCCACGGCGTTGTCCTACGACGACCGGATCGGCGGCCGCTTCCTCCGGCCCGGCCTCGGGTTCGGCGGCGGCTGCCTCCCCAAGGACATCCGGGCGTTCGTCCATCGCGCCGAGGAACTCGGCCTCGGCGCCTCGGTCGCCTTCCTGCGGCAGGTCGACGACATCAACCGGCGTCGCCGAGCGCGCACGGTGGACCTGGTCCGGCAGCAGGCCGGCGGCGATCTCCACGGAACACGCATCTGCGTGCTCGGCGCGTCCTTCAAGCCCGATTCGGATGACATCCGGGAGGCGCCGGCGCTCGATGTGGCGCGGATGATGCAGGAGGAGGGCGCCGAGGTCCGGGTCTACGACCCGCGGGCCATGGACAACGCCCGCCGCGCCTACCCGGAGCTGCACTACGCGGACGGCGTCCTGCAGGCCGCGACGGGCGCGCGGGTCGTGGCGCTGTTGACCGAATGGGATCAGTTCCGGTCGATCGATCCCGTCGTGCTCGGCGGGGTGGTCGCGAAGCGATCGGTGGTGGACGGGCGGGCCGCCCTCGACCCGGCGCTCTGGCGTGCCGCCGGCTGGGACTTCCGGGCGCTCGGGCGGGCAGGCTGACTCGGGGTCGCCCAGCGGACTCCTCGACCGGGTGCTTCCGCACCCGCTGCGAGACGCCGGTCACAGCGTCGCCATGCCGCCGTCGACCACCAGTTCCTCGCCCAGGACGAACGACGAGTCGTCGCTGGCCAGGAACAAGACCGCCTTCGCCACTTCGTCAGGGCGGCCGAATCGCCCCAGTGGGATCTGTGCCCGGATCTGGTCCGCGAAGGCGGCTACCTGCTCGGGCGGGAGGCCGATCTTGGACAACAGCGGCGTCTCGATCGGCCCCGGGCTGACCGCATTGACCCGGATGCGCCGCGGAATCAGCTCCGCGGACAGCGTGCGCGCGAACGATCTCGCTGCCGCCTTGGACGCGGAGTACACGCTCATGCCGGCCATTCCGATCAGCCCGTTGATCGATGCGTCGATGACGATGCTGCCGCCGTCGGCCATGTGCGGGACGAAGCGCTGAATCGTGAAGAAGAGACCCCGGACGTTCACGCTCATCTGTTCGTCGTAGGCCTCCGCGTCGGTCAGGTCGAGCGGGGAGGGACGCGCGATGCCGGCGTTGGCGAACAGGATGTCGATCGGACCGACCGAGCCCGCCTGTGCGGCCGCCGCCTCGATCCGGTCGATGTCGCGGACGTCCGCCACGATTCCGACGACGTCCTCTCCGAGCTTCCCGGCCGCTTCCGCTACCCGATCGGGATCGCCGCCGGTGATGACGACCCGCGCGCCTTCCTCACGGAACAGGCGGGCGGTCTCGAAGCCGATCCCCGTCGTGCCTCCGGTGACGACGGCCACCTTGTCAGCGAGCCTCATATGAATCTCCTTTTCTTGATCGATCGGTCTTGAAAATGGGCAAAACAAAAATCCTTACCTCAGCGCACTGATCGCCACCCCTATCGCATCATCGAGCCGGTCGGGGTCGGGTGTCGCGCTGGCGAGCACCCGGAGCCCTTGGATCGTCGTCAGGAGAAACCGGGCCAAGGCGACCGGGTCGCTCTCCGGGGCGAGCTCGGCCGCCCGTTGGGCCCGCTGGAGGGCATGGGTGAAAGCCGACTCGATCCGGGTCAGGCTGCGCGTCACGCGGCGCGCGGTCTCCGGGTCGTCGGGACGTTCGACGGCGGCCGCCACCACCATGCAGCCCTTGCGATCCGGGTCCGCGAGCTGACTGCGTACCATCGCGGTCAGCGCGGCCCGGATCGCCGGCAGCACCGGATCGGCATGCTCCAACGTCTTGAGAAGCGACGCCGGGGCGTTCGCGCAATAGTCGTCGAGCGCGGCCAAGTAGAGCGACTGCTTCGAGCCGAAGGTGCCGTAGAGACTGGCCCGGGCGACCCCGGTGGCGTCGACCAGGTCCTCGACCGACGAGGCCTCGAAGCCCTTGCGCCGGAAAAGGTCCTGCGCACGAGCCACGGCCACCTCGGGGAGGAACTCCTTGTGGCGACCCATAGCCGCAGCCTACCAGGTTTCTAGACTAAACGGTCTTGAATCGTCGGCGGGGGCGATTCGGGCGAGCGAGACGCATCGGACCGGAGGCTCGACTCGCGGAGTCGCTCGCGCAGGAATCGTTCGTCCGACTCGTTGGGACGGCAGGCCAACGCGGAGCGGTAGGCCTCCGCCGCCGCCCCGTGGTCGCCGCTCTCGGCGAGTAGGGCGGCTCGGGCCGCCCAGTAGAGATGCCAGCGGTCGAACCCGGCGACGGTGTCGAGGACCGCCAGTCCGGCCAGCGGTCCGGCCACCCTGGACTCCGCGACCGCCCGGTTGACGGTGACGATCGGGCTCGGCTGCTGCCGCTCGAGCATCCGGTAGAGGACAGCGATCTGCGGCCAGTCGGTCTCCTCGGCCGACGCGGCCGCCGAGTGCAGCGCGGCGATCGCGGCCTGCGTCTGGAACGGTCCCGGCTGACGGCGACGCAACACTCGCAGCAGGATGGATTCGGCCTCCGCGATCTCGGCGGCGTGCCACCGGCCGCGGTCCTGGTCCGGCAGCAGGACCAGGTCACCGGACCGATCGAGGCGCGCATCGCGCCGGGCATGCGTGGCCACCATCAGGGCGAGCAGCCCCCAGGCCTCGGGCTCGTCCGGCATCAGGTTGACGAGCAATCGGGTCAGCCGGATCGCCTCGGCGGCGAGGTCCACCCGCTGGTCGAGCCGCCCGACCGGGGCATGGTGCCCCACGGTGAACACGACGTTCAGGACCACGAGCACCCCCGACAACCGCGCGGGCAGCTCATGGTCGGGTGGGATCCGGTAGGGGATCTTGGCGGTCGCGATCTTCCGTTTCGCACGGCTGATCCGCTGGCCGATCGTGGCTTCGGGGACGACGAACGCCCGGGCGATCTCGACGGTGCTCAGCCCGGCGACGGTGCGCAGGGTGAGGGCAACCCCGGCCTCCCGGGACAGCGCCGGATGACAGCAGGTGAAGATCAGACGCAGTGTGTCGTCGGTCCGGTGCCGCATGGTCTCGTCCCCGAGCACGGTGACCACCGCTTCGATCTCCCGCTTCGGCCGCCTGCTCTCCCGGCGGATCCGGTCGAGCGCCTTGTTGCGGGCGACGGTGGTCAGCCACCCGACCGGATTGTCGGGCACGCCGTCGGTGGCCCACTTCTCGACCGCGACCACCAGGGCATCCTGGAGCGCGTCCTCGGCCAGGTCCCAGTCGCGAGTGAACCGGACGAGGGTGGCCAGCACCTGGCCACCCTCGATCCGCAGGACCTCCTCCAGCGAGGGGCTCACCGACGCTCGCTCGCCCTCTCATCCACCGGTCGTCACCCGGGCGCGGAGAAGTCCACGCAGGGCCGGACCTCGACCCGGCCATGCCAGGCCCCCGGGATCCGGGCGGCCCACCGCAACGCCTCGTCCAGGTCGGCGCAGTCGAGCAGGTAGAACCCACCGAGCCACTCCTTGGTCTCCGCGAAGGGTCCGTCGGTGTGGACCGGGTCGCTGTCCTTGCCGGCCGGACGATGGACGGTGGTGGCCGTGGTCACGTCCTCCAGCGCCTCGCCGCCGGCCAGCACGCCGGCGGCCCCGGCGGCCTCGCCGAACTCGGTGTACTCGGCGATCTCGGCCGCGAGGTACTCCGGTGTGTACTCCGCCCCGGCTTCCCCGTAGATCAATGCGGCATATCTCGGCATCGCGTTCTCCTTCTGTCGGTCTTCCGATGCTGACATCCTGACGACGAATGCGCATCGACTGATTTCGACACACTGCGACAGCAACCTCGGAAGTCTGTAAGAGGTTCCGTCAGTAGGTGGCGTCGTCGCGAGCGTCGCGATGTGCGTGCGAGGGCAAGGCGCCGGAGGGAAGGCGGCCCGGCTGTGGCCGTCGACCGAACGGCAACGCAGCCATCGTGCGTGCAGCGCGGCGCGCAGCAGGCGCCACCTACCGGCGGAACCTCTCAGCGTGGCTGATCAATAGCGACCGCTCCCGATCGTCATACTGATATATACGACCGGCCGGGTCGTCCAGCGAGGAGACAAAATGGAACCGTGGACCGCCAATGATGCTGGCCGGAAGGCCTTCGCAAGTTACCTCGAAACCCTCACACCGACCGACTGGGCCGCCCCGAGCTGGTGTGCCGCCTGGGATGTCAAGGCGGTGGCGGCACATCTGCTGGTGACGCAGACCAAAGGAAAGGGCGAGGTGTTCTTCTCGTTCCTCGCCTCCGGGTTCAACCTGGACAAGATGAACGCGAAATACGTCGGTCAACTGACTGGCTCGATGAGCCCCGAGCAGATCGTCGCCGCCACCCGCGAGACCGCCGGGGTTCGCAGCGCACCACCCGGACTCTCTCCCGCCGGTGTCCACGGCGAACTCGCGGTGCATGCCACCGACATCTCGGCGGCCCTGGGAGGGTCGTTCGCACTGCCCGGCGAGCATTACGCGCTCGCACTGGACCACTTCAAGGGTGCCGGGTCGCCGCTCGGCTGCAAGAAGCGAATCGACGGGCTACGGCTGGAAGCCACCGACATCGCCTGGTCGACCGGGAACGGCCCGGTCGTCGAGGGCACCGGGCAGATGCTGCTCGCGGCGATGACCGGACGACATTCGGCTCTCGCTCACCTCAGCGGTCCGGGGGCCGAAGCCCTGGCGGGTCGCCCCTGAGGATCCAGCGCTGACCGATCCAGCGCCGGCGTACCGCGGCACACTGGCCGAGTTGCCGCCGGTTCGACCGCACCGCCATCGCCGGATCAGCCGCCCTCGGTAGACACCAAGGACGCGAACCTCGCGACGGTAGGCGGATGAACTCGTGCGAGGATCAGGAATGGCCGCATCCCGGATGAGTTCTGGAGTCGTCGAAGCCCGCCGGCGGGTGGGACCCACCCCGCGCCCTCCGGAGTTCCTGGTTCTCGACGGGCGAAGGCTTCCCGTGGTCGGCTCGGCCAGGGTCTACGTGTGCGGAATCACGCCGTACGACGTGACCCACCTCGGTCATGCCGCGACCTTCGTCTGGGCCGATGTCCTGAGCACCGTGCTCGGGACGAGCGCGGCAACGGTGATCGTCTGCCGGAATGTCACGGACGTGGACGACGTGCTGTTGTCCGCCGCGAAGGACCGGGGGGTGCACTACGACCGGTTCGCTCTCACCCAGGAGGCGCTCTTCGAGCGGAGCATGTCCGCCCTGCGGGTGGCGAGGCCCGCGGCGGAGCCGCGGGCCAGGCATCACGTCGACGCGGTCCAGCACCTGGCGCAGGCTCTCCTCGACCGCGATGCCGCCTACGAACGGGACGGATCGGTCTGGTTCCGGGGAGACCGCACCCTGGCCCAGGTGCGGCTCTCACGGGACGAAGCCCTCGAACTGTCGGCGGCGTACGGGGACGACCCGGGCGACCCGACCAAGGACGACCCCTTCGACGTGGCCGTCTGGCGGCCTTCGGCGGACGGCACGCCGGCGTGGGCAAGTCCGTGGGGCTGGGGCCGGCCGGGCTGGCACGCCGAGTGCGCGGCAATGGCGCTGGACGTCCACGGCGCCTCGGTCGATGTCCTGGCCGGCGGGGCCGATCTCAGGTTTCCGCATCACGCCTACCAGGCCGCCATGGTGTCGGCGGCGACCGGCGTCGCGCCGTTCGCCCGGTCGCAACTGCATGTCGGCGAGGTCCGGATCTCCGGAGCGAAGATGGCGAAGTCGGCCGGCAACCTGGTCCTGGTCGACGAGCTACTGCGGTCCGCCACCCCGGCGGCGCTGAGGCTGCTGCTGCTCAGCCGCCGCTATACCGAACCGTGGGACTTCACCGCCGATACGCTGGCCGAGGCCGAGGCTCGCCTGCGACGCCTCCACGCCGCGGCCGCGGCGCCCGCCGGGATCGGCCCCGGCGAACCAGATGAGATCCTGGCGGCCCTTCGAGCGGATCTCGACGTGCCCCGCGCACTCGCCCTCGCCGAGGAACGGGGCGGCGAGGCGGCTCGCCGCGCGATCACGCTGCTGAAACTCGCCTGAGCCTGGCGGCGCTCGATCTCGCGATGAGATCATCGCCGCGTGGATACCTCCGAGTCTGCCGGCCGACCGACCGGCGCCGCACGACGCCATGCCCCGACCTTCCGTGGCGAGGAGGCCAGGGTCACCCCTCTGGAGCTGTTCTTCGACCTGATCTTCGTCCTGGCGCTGACGCAGTGCACGGCGTTCATGGCCTCGGACCTGAGCTGGCTGGGGATCGGCAAGGGGCTGTTGATCCTCGCCATGTTGTGGTGGGCGTGGGTCGGTTACGCCTGGTTGACCAGCGTGGTGGATCCCGAGGAGGGCGAGGTCAGGATCGCCATCTTCGTGTCGATGGCCGCCATGTTGGTCGCGGCCCTCGCCGTACCCCTGGCGTTCGGCGCCGACGCCTTGGTCTTCGCTGTCGCATACGCCGTGGTGCGGCTCGGCCAGGTCGCGCTCTTCCTGTTCGCCAGCGGCGACGACCCGCACCTGCGCAGGTCGGTGCTGGGGCTGGCGATGAGCAGCGCGCTGGGCGTGGGGCCGTTGATCGCGGCCGCGTTCGCCGACGGCTGGGTCCAGCTCGGCCTCTGGCTGCTGGCCTTCGTCGTGGACTATGCCGGCCCGCTGGTGATCAACGCCTCCGGGTGGCGGCTGTCCGCCGAACACTTCGCGGAGCGGCACAACCTCATCATCATCATCGCGCTCGGCGAGTCCATCGTGGCGATCGGCGTCGGCTCCGAGCGTGGCGTCGACGCCGCCGTCATCGTCGCGGCGGTACTCGGCACCGCAATCGCGGCATGTCTGTGGTGGGTCTACTTCGACGTCGTCGCGCTGGTGTCGACCCGGCGCCTGCAGCAGGCGACGCCCGGGCTGGAGCAGAGCACGATGGCGCGGGACTCGTTCTCGTACCTCCACTTCCCCATGGTCGCGGGCGTCGTCCTGGTCGCGCTCGGCCTGAAGAAGGTGCTCGGCGAGCCGTTCGAGGAGTTGTACGTCGAGTCGGCCGCCGCGCTCTTCGGCGGGGCCGCGGCCTACCTGGTGGCACTCTCCGCGTTCCGCCGCCGCAACATGGGGCAGTTCAACCGTCCCCGGCTCTGGGTCGCCGCACTGCTGATCGCGCTGATTCCCGCCGCGACGCGAGTGCCGGCCCTCGGCACGATGGCGTTCCTGGCCGCCGTGATGATCGGATTCGTCTGCTACGAGGTGATCGTGCACCGGGAGGGCCGGACCCGAATCCGCACCGAACTCCGCCACTGACCCGCCGACGCGTCACAAAAGCACGCCGACGCGTCACAAAAGCAGGCCGACAGGTCACAAATGCACGCCGAGAAGTCACCAAGACACGGTGAACCTCCGGACTAGCGACAACCCCCTCGCGACGGCCGAAGCCCTGCCCGCGGCTGGACCGCCGCACTAGGATTCGCTCGTGACGCCGACGCAGCTCCGCGCGTTCGCCAGCGTGGTACGGCTCGGGTCGGTCAAGGCTGCAGCGGAGGAGTTGGCCATCACCGAGGCCGCGGTCTCCATCCACGTCCGACACCTCCGCGACGAGTTCGCCGATTCGCTGTTCACCCGCACCTCCCAGGGTCTGGCCTTCACTCCCGGCGGGTTGCGCCTGGCGAGCCGGGCGGTCGAGATCCTCGGCCTCCAGGATCGGACCCTCCGGGAGGTGAGCCAGGCCGGCGCCGGCCGCCGGCTGCTACGGGTGGCCGCCTCACCACTGTTCGCGGAGCATGCCGCGCCGGGCCTGATCGACCTGTTCGCCAATCGGGCGAAGGATCTCGAAGTGGAGCTCACGGTGCGGCCGGTCGCCGACTTTCCGCAGTTGCTGGCTTCGAGGTCGGCCGACGTCACGATCGGACCGGCGTTGCGTCCGCCCCCAGCGAGCGTGGTCTGCCGGCCCTTCCTGACCTACGAGGTGACCGCGGTGACCGCCGCGACCCACCCGCTGGCCGGTCGCGCCATCAGCGCCGACCAGGCCCGCCGACTCACCTGGAACCTGGGTCCGAGCGCGATCCAGACCGCGGGCGTTGTCCATGCGATGGTGGCCAAGCTCGGAATTCCCGAGGCCCGGCAGCGGATCTTCCAGAGCGAGGCCGCCGCCCTCGCCGAGACCCGGCGGACCAGCGGCGTCGCCCTGGCGGTGAAGTTCACGGTCGCCGGAGACCTCGCCTCGGGTCGGCTGACCACGCTGGAGGCACCGGGCCTGCGTGACCATGGCCAGTGGGTGGCGATGGCCCTGCCCGCGGCCCACCAGCCTCCCGCCGCCGCCGAGCTGTTGCGGTTCATCTCCACACCGCGCGCGACCCAGGCGATGATCCGCGGGTCCGGGGTCAACGTCGGCCGCTTCAAACCGACCGTCCACGTCACCCTCTGGGGCTAGGCAGCTCGGCCGGCCACCCAGCTCGCCGCACCATCCATAGTCGGGCAGCGCGGCTTTGCCCTAGCAGTGTCTTGCGCGCCATGGCGATCATGAGTACGCAGACGGATACGACGACGTACCCCGCGCTGGCAGCCTGAAGACCATGAACTCGACACGCACTGACGGAGCACCGACGACGTCGATTCATCGGTGGCTACACGTTCTCGCGCTCTCTCTGATGGTGCTCCTCACGGCCGCGATCACCGTCTTGGCAGTGGCCTTCGTCGCCGCCGACGGCGAGCAGAACCTTGCCCTGGTCACGCTCATTCTCGCCGGCGTGCTCGCGGTACCCCTGCTGCTCGCCGGCGGACTCTGGGTGGCCGGAGTCGCGGCGCGCGCCCGGTCACCGAGACTCGCCGTCGCCCTGACCGCGCTCAGCGCGACGGTCGCGGCACTGAGCATCCTGTTCGTGGGGTGGTTCGTGCTTGCCTCCCGCTGACCGATCTCGCGCTCTGCGATGTGTGCCTGGACTCCCGATGTATCAGGAGGGGCGGCGGCAGCTCTGGGTAGGTGCTCGTACGGATGTCAGATATCCGTTCGACGATCTATTCGAACAGCCCCCCAAGGAGCAGGACCATGAAGTGGAAGACCACCATCGCCACCGCAGCAGCTATCGCTGCCCTGGTCGGCGGCCTGGCCGCGGCGAACGCCGCGTCGGGCGCCGACAACCACCGCGACCGCACGGTCGCTCAAGACCGGGTCATTGCCGCACTCCAGCGCGACCTGGGCATCACCGCGAAGCAAGCCCGCCGCCTGGGCGCTCGTCAGGCCTCGGCGATCGCACTCGACGCGAGGCTCCGGCGCGACCTCGACGACGCCTACGCCGGCTCCGTCTTCGATTCGACGACCGGCCGGCTCACCGTGATGGTGTCTCGCACCGCCGCCGCCAAGGCCGCGCGCGCGGCCGGAGCCGACACCGAGTTGGTGGAGCGCAGCCGTACTGAACTCCGATCGATCAGCGCCGACCTGGATGCCGCGGCCGGGCGAACGGACCGATCCGCTGACGCCACCCGAACTGCGGCCCCGCCGTCCCCGTCACGAAAGAGCGCGCTGCAGAGCTGGTACGTGGACAGCGCGAGCAACACCGTCCGGATCACGGCCCGCCCGGGCAAGGTCGCGGAGGCGCGGCGACAGCTCGCGGAGTACGGCGACGCCGTCACCCTCGTCGAGGCCACGGCGCCCGCCCGGCCGACAGACCGCTATCTCGACGGCGGCGACGGCTACAACGGCAACAATTGCTCGGTCGGGATCACCCTGCGCAATCCGAGCACCGGCCAGGGTTACATGCTCACGGCGGGGCACTGCGTCGCGACCGGGACGACGGTGTCCGGCCACGACGGCACCCCGTACGGCCCGGTCCTTCGGTCCTTCTTTCCCAGCTACGACGATGCACTGGTGCGCAACGACAGCGCCGGCTACTGGATCCAGGGCAGGTGGGTCGACACGACACCCTCGCACGGCAGCGCGATCCTCTTCGCCGGCTACACCGACGGCCCGGTCGGGACGGTGATCTGCAAGTCGGGCATCACTACGGGCTACACCTGCGGCACGATCACCGCCAAGAACGAGACCGTGAGCTACGGCAGTAGCGGCACGGTCTACGGCCTGACCCGGCACAGCGCGTGCGTGGAGCGCGGGGACTCGGGTGGCGCCAATGTCTCGGCGACCTACGACGGGGCGACCTGGCGCTACGCCGCCGAGGGGCTCACCAGCGGAGCCCAGCTATGGTCGGGCCGCTGCGGTCAGCGAGTCGGCCAGCCCAACGTGTCCTGGTACTTCCCGGTCGCGGACAGCCTCGCCTACTACGGCCCGCTCTATGGAGTGGGGATCAGCTGAGCCTCCCGGCGGCGTGGGTGCGGTCGACCTCGGTCGACCGCACCCGGGCCGCCGGCCGGCCTCAGCCGGAGTCAGGGATCTGCCGCTCGCAGACCTTGTCGAGAAGCGTCTTGAGTTGGTCGATCTCGCGGTCGGTGAGACCGTGCGCGAAGTGCTCCTCGATGGCGGCGAGGTAGGGAGCCGCCGCGCTCCGGAAGGTGGTGCGGCCGGGCTCGGCGAGGACGGCATAGGAAGATCGCCGGTCGTCCGGATTGCCTTCCCGGCGGAGCAGCCCCGCGGCGTTCATCTCGTCCACGATGCGGCTGACCCGGGTCCGGCTCAACGTCACCCGGTCGGCGAGGGCGCTCATTCGAAGGCGCTGCTCGGGCGCGTCGTGCAGTTCGAGCAATACGTCATACCACGCGAGCGGCAGGTGCGAGATCTGCCGCATCCGCTTGTCGAGACGTGGTACGAGCGCGGCGTGCGTCCGGAGTAGCGCCCCCCAGGCATCCGCCGCCAGCTTGCGCCTTCCGGTCGTCATCCACCCAGGATACTTGTTTACGTGCGTCGGCACACATATAGTTATGTGCACACGCACATACTCAAGAAGGGAACGTCATGACCGAAGTCATCAGCCGTACCGACCTCCGGGCCGCGATCGCCGCCGGGGCCGTCACCGTGGTCGACGCGCTCGGCGGGGCCTACTATGAACAGCAGCACCTCCCCGGCGCCGTGCCCCTCACCGAGGGTGAGGTGGCCGATCTCGCGGGCCGGGTACTGCCGAACAGGCGAGCCGCTATCGTCACCTACTGCTCCAACGAGGCCTGCCCGAACTCACGGAACGTGGCCCGCCTGCTGACCGCGGCGGGCTACACCGACGTACGCACGTACCCAGCGGGCATCCAGGACTGGGTAGCGGCGGGGCTGCCGGTGGAGACCGGCGCCTTCGAGCACGGACCGGAGGCAGATCCGCGATGACGGACCTCCTACACATCTCCTCCTCCCCGCGAGGCACCTCCTCGGAATCGCTGGCCCTCGCCGAGGTCTTCCTGGACAGCTACCGGCAGTCGCATCCGGGCGCTGCCGTCGACACGTTCGACCTGTGGGACGGCACGCTTCCGGCATTCGGCCCACCTGCCGCGGCAGCGAAGATGGCGGTGTTCGCGGGCCGGGAACCCACCGGCGAGGAGCGGGGAGCATGGGACGCCGCCGTCGCGACCTTCGAACGCTTCGCAGCCGCGGACGGGTACCTCTTCAGCGTCCCCATGTGGAATCACGGCATCCCCTACATCCTCAAGCAGTTCATCGACGTGGTCTCCCAACCCGGCATGGTCTTCGACTTCGACCCCATCGGGGGCTACACCGGGCTGGTCACCGGCAAGAAGGCGGCCGTCATCTACACCGGCGCGGTCTGGGGACCCGGACGTGGCCCCGCGTTCGGCGCCGACCATCAGCGACCCTATTTCGACGACTGGCTCCGGTGGATCGGGATCACCCACCGCGAGGAGGTCCGCTTCCAGCCCAACCTCGCCACCGACCGCGCCGAGCAGATCCGCGAGGAGGCCAGGCGCACGGCACGCGAGATCGCCACCCGCTTCTGAACGCCCGGCACCACCGGTCGCGATCGGGCTATCGATCGGACGGTACGGCGTTCGTGCGGTGCGACCGACGGTACGCGGTGGGCGAGAGGCCGACGTGCCGGTTGAAGTGGTCGCGCAGATTGGACCCGGTGCCGTGTCCGACCCGACTCGCGATCTGTTCGACGCCCAGATCGGTGGTTTCGAGGAGTTCGCGGGCCAGCTCCAGTCGTTGCCGCAGGAGCCAGCGCATCGGCGTCGTGCCGGTGAGCGCGAGGAACCTTCGATGGAAGGTACTGGGTGCCATCCCGGCACGCCGGCTGAGAACGGCCACGTCGAACGTCTCGGCCAGATGCTCCCGCGCCCAGTCGAGTACCGCCCCCAGCGCGGGCGGGTCGTCGTTCGCGGGACGAGCGATGAACTGCTGTTGACCGCCGTCGCGGTGACCGGGGAAGACCAATCGGTCGCTGACCTTGCGGGCGATGGCCGCGCCGTGGTCGCGGCGCACCATGTGAAGGCACAGGTCGAGGGCAGCCGCGCTGCCGGCAGAGGTGAGGATGTCGCCGTCGTCGACGTACAGCAGGCCGGGTCGCAACTCCACCCGAGGGAACCGTTGCCGGAACGATTCGGTCCACATCCAATGCGTCGTAGCGGGACGTCCGTCCAGGAGTCCGGCTTCGGCGAGTGAGAAGGCGCCGGTGCAGAAGCTTATCATCCGAGCGCCCCGAGCGGCCGCCTGTCGCAGCGTCCTGACGACCCGGTCGTCGAGAGGAACCTCCGGATCGGGGCGGTTCGGCGCGATCACCGTGTCGGCCTCCAGCACGTCGCGCAGGGTCCCTTGGCATCGCAGTTCGTAGAGCCCCTCTCGCAACCGCACCGTACGGTCGACCGCGCAGACCACCAACCGGTACCACGGGACGCCCAGTTCGGGGCGGCTGATGCCGAAGACCTCGACCGCGGCATTGAACTCGAAGGGGTTCGAACCGTCGGCCACGAGGACGGCGACTCGGTGAGTACGGCGAGAGGATCCTTGCGACATGCGCTATTCCTACCACTCGGCTGCCGCGGCCGGGCAGACGAAAATCGAGGCCATGACGAGCCCGGACCGCACGAACGCCCCTGCCAATCTGCAGCGCACACTCGACTCCTTCGAGGACCTCTGGAGTCCACGCATCCTCGCCCAGATCAACGACTACGACCTCCGGGTCGCGAAAGTTCGCGGAGAGTACCTCTGGCACCGCCACCCCGACACCGAGGAACTCTTCCTCGTCCTCGACGGTCGCCTCGATCTCGGCCTCCGCGACGCGAACAGCGAGGAGCACGTCCACCTGAAACGGGGTGACGTGTACGTCGTGCCTCGTAATCACCTGCATCGCCCGGCCTCAACCGAAGGCGCCACCCTGATTCTCGTGGAGCCCACCGGCACCCTCACCACCGGCGACTACGACGGCGAGATCCCCGACCACATCGACAGCACGACCGGACACAGCGTCGTCCGCGGCCCGTGACCGCCGGGGCTCCCGGAGCCCAGGTCAACCATCCACGAGTCGGCCTTCCTCCTCGCGGGTGCCGGACTGGCCGAACCGGAGGCGCACCGCACCGCCGGCGCACGCGACGACGAGGATCCCGCAGGCCACGGTCAGCCAGGTGATCTGTTCGCCGAGCAGGAGCGCGGCCCAGCAGATGCTCATCACCGGCTGAACCAGTTGGACCTGGCTGACCCGGGCCATGGGACCGATCGCAAGCCCGCGGTACCAGGCGAAGAAGCCGACATACATGCTGACCACGGACAGGTACCCGAAGCACGCCCACTCGACCCCGGATCCCGAGGGAGTCCGCTGGACGGCCGACGCGAGGAGGAGCGCCGACATCACCGGCAGGGCGAGGACAAGGGCCCACGAGATCGTCTGCCAGGCTCCGATTTCGCGGGCGAGCACGCCGCCCTCCGCGTATCCGATCGCGGCCGCCACCACCGCGCCGAGGAGGAGCAGGTCGGCCCAGCGCACCGCGTCGACGCCGGTGCCCGACGCCAGGGCGAACGCGGAGGCGGCCACCGCCCCCGCGACCGAGAACATCCAGAAGACCGGCGACTGTCGCTCCCCGGCACGGAGAGTGGCTACCACGGCGGTGGCGGCGGGAAGGAAGCCGATCACCACGGCGCCGTGACTCGCCGCCGTCACCGTGAGGGCGTAGGAGGTGAGGAGCGGGAACCCTGCCACGACTCCGGCCGCCACCACGGCGATCCTGATCCACTGGCGTCTCGTCGGCACGGCCTGGCGGGTGATGGCGAGTGCCGCGGCCGCGAGGAGCGCGGCGACCACCGCTCGACCCGAACCGATGAACAGCGGCGAGAGCCCGCCCACGGCAATACGGGTAAGGGGAACCGTGAAGGAGAAGGCGGCCACCCCCACGAACCCCCAGAGCAAGCCCGCGGAACTCAGCGATAGCGGGCGTCGACTTCGGCGAGTAGCGCTACTGTAGTACAACATGAACAAGGGTAGCAGCGTTCGGATCGCGAACGATCTCCGGGTCTGGATCAAGGCGGCCGATCCCGGCTCTCGGCTTCCGGGGTCGCGGCGGCTGGTGAGCGACTACGCGGCCAGCCCCGTCACCGTTCAGAAGGCTCTGCGCACGTTGTCCGCCGAAGGACTGATCGAGAGCCGGCCGGGGGTGGGGAACTTCGTCCGGGCGGCCCACTCGTCGCGCCCCCAGGACTACGGGTGGCAGACCGCGGCTCTCGGCAGCCCCCGCGGCTCGATGCCCAGCATCGCCGGCGCCCTGCGAACGGCGCCACCCGACGCCCACGCGCTGCACTCGGGATATCCGGAGGCCGCCCTGTTGCCGGAGCGACTCGTTCGCGCGGCGTTGGTCCGGGCTGCCCGAGGAGCGGCCGCTACCTCACGGCCGCCGGCAGCCGGCATCCCCGAACTCCGAGCGTGGTTCGCATCCGAATTGGCGGCGGCGCCGGCGGCCGGGACAGCACCCGCGGCCGGCGACGTCGTGGTCTTCCCCGGTAGCCAGAGCGGACTCACGTCCGTCTTCCGTGCGCTGGTCGCGCCGGGGCGACCGTTGCTGATCGAGTCGCCCACCTACTGGGGCGCGATCCTCGCGGCCCATCAGGCCGGCGTACGCCTGGTGCCGATCCCGAGCGACGCCGACGGGCCCGATCCCGAGGCGCTGGCGCGTTCCTTCCGCGAGACCGGGGCCCGGGCCCTCTACGGCCAGCCCAACTACGCCAACCCCACCGGGGCACAGTGGACGCCGGACCGCGCCGAGACCGTGCTCGACATCGTGCGGGCGCACCAGGCCTTCTTCGTCGAGGACGACTGGGCGCGCGACCTGGGGATCGACACGGAGTCACGACCGGTGGCGGCCCGAGACAGCTCGGGGTACGTCGTGTACCTGCGATCGCTGACCAAGAGCATGTCCCCGAGCATCCGAGTGGGGGCGGTCATCGCCCGGGGCCCGGCCCGCGACCGGATCATGGCGGATCACTCGGCCGAGTCGATGTACGTCAGCGGCCTCCTTCAGCATGCTGCCGTCGAGGTCCTCACCGACCCGGGTTGGCAGACCCACCGGCGGCGCCTGCGCGCCCAACTCCGCGAACGGCGAGACCTGCTCGTCGACAGTCTCGGTCGGCACGCTCCCGCGATCCGGGTCGAACACGTACCCCCGGGCGGACTGCACCTGTGGGCGCGGCTCCCGGACACCGCCGACGCCGGCCGGCTGGTCCGAGACTGCGAGGCCGCCGGCGTCTACGTTGCGTCCGGTCACGAGTGGTTCCCCGCGGAGCCGTCCGGGCCGTACCTCCGCCTGAACTTCACCGGCCCCGACCCCAACGGCTTCCCGGCCGCAGCTCGTATCATCGCCGCCGCGCTCGCGGCTCAGCAGGATCGACGCGACTGAGGGGGCCGGGCACTGGTGCCCGGCCCCGACTAGGTCGTGACCTATCCCCGTCAACTACCGGCCGGAGTCGCGAAATCCTGGGTCCAGTAGTACTTCGTGCCACCGGCGCTCGCGCGAGGCGCGACTCCGACACCGATCTCGGTGAGTTCGCAGTCGACCATGTTCTGGTAGTGACCCGGACTGTTGCGCCACTGCTCGACGACCTCGACCGCGCTCTCGCCGACCGGGCTCCCGTAGTTGTAGGCGACATTCTCCGCCAGCCGGCTGTACCGATAGCCCACCCGCTCGATCCTGGTCGACCAGTCACTGCCGTCCGCGTTCTCGTGGGTCAGCTCGTCGCGATCGGCCTGCGCCTGGGAGTGACCCTGCGCCGCTGAGGCCAGGTCGTCGTCGACGGTGAGCGCGGAGCAACCGGCGTCGGCCCGGATCGCGTTCGTGGCGCGGACGACCTCCATGACCGCGGCCTCGGTACCGTCCGCCGACGAGACCGAGTCTTCTTCCGGAAGCGGCGTCAGCTGCTCGCTATCCGTCGCTTGCTCGGCATCGGTCACCGGCGCGGTATCCGTCGTCGGCTCGGCGTCCGTCGTCGGCTCGGCGTCCGTCGTCGGCTCGGCGTCCGTCACCGGCTCGGCGTCGGAACCGGCCATCGGTGCGGGACCCCGCACCCAGTCGCGGTAGGACGAGGCGCCTTGCGGCCGGTCGTCGTACGGGCAATCGTCGGACTGTGCCGCCGCCGCGCCCGCCTGGAGCGCGACCACGCCGACGATCGCGGCGACCGGCAGACCAAGAACGACTCGCCGGGTACGTAGGATCCCTTTCCCGAATTTCCTCATGCGACCGACGGTAGACAGATGGCTCCGACCTCGGGAGAAGGGCTGTGTCAAAACACCCAGGGAGGAACCGGTACTCCGCACGAGACCCGGCGCCGGCACAGCACCGGCACCGGCCAGGGCCGGCTCAGCCGAGCCCGTCGAGCAGGTGATGGGCAAGGCGAAGGTTCAGGGCGGTCACCGTCAGGGTGGGGTTGGCATGGCCGCCGGTGGGGAAGACCGAACTCCCGGCGACGTAGAGGTTGGCGATGCCGTGCACCCGGCCGTTCGGGTCGACGACTCCGCGACGGGGATCCACCGACATCCGGGTGGTACCCATGTGGTGCGGCCCCCCGACGACGTGCTCGCGCCAGTCGTCCGCCGGACCGGCAACCCGCCCCCAACCACCGAGACGAGCCCCCTCGGCGAAGCGCGACAACACGGCTCTGGCGTTGTCGAACTCGCGCTCGCCGACACTCCAGTGCAGGTCCGCCAGCGGGTGTCCGAGCCGATCCCGCCGATCGCCGAGCACCACCCGGTTATGCGCGGCCGGCTCCTGCTCGCCGCGGTAGTACACGGTGCGGGCCCGGTGATCGTGGGTGGCCGCACTGCCCTCGCGCAGATTCCAGACCTTGCGTGCGGCCTTCAGCGCAGAGGCCGCGGTCCGGCCCGAGCCGCGGGCGGCGACCATCCGGTACAACCGCTCGGCCGGCACGGTGAACCGGGCGTCCCAGTCGACGAAAGGCGGACGCGACGAGTACCACGCGGGCGCGATCGTGACCGACGCCGCCAGCAGCCGCTCGTCGGTCTGCACCCGCTCCGACAGGGAGACCGCGGACAGCAGCGTCGGCTGATGCGGCGGGTTGGGCCGGTACGACGACCAGTGGGTGACCGGAGCTTCGGCGGTGAGCGTGGCCACCCCGACGTGCACGTGCTCCATGAAGTACCGGCCGACGACGTCGTGGCGGTTTCCCAGTCCGGCCCGCTCCACGCCGTTGGACACCAGCAAGAGGCGCGCGTTCTCGATCCCGCCGGCGGCCAGCACGTAGGTCCGGGCGGCGACGGTGAAGGCCTGGCCACCGAAGGTGGCGACCTCGATCCCGGTGACCTGGTTGCCTTCCGGAGTCGAGTGCACCCGGGTCGCGTTCCCGTTGGTCAGCAAGGTGATGTCGGCGGCACGGACCAGGGCCTCACGCGAGGAAGCGCCGAAATCGACCAGGGGGCTGGACCGGTAGTAGATCTCCTCGAATCCGGTCCCGTCGAGATCGGGAGCCGTCGACGACGCCCCGGGCAGGATGTGCGAGAAGTCGCCGTTGTCGACGGCCAAGGCCTCCGCGGCCTCGGGGTAGAGCTTGGCGACCTCGGCGTACTCCATCGGCCAACCGCTGCGATCGACCCAGTCCCGCCGGCGGAAGTCCAGCGGATCCATCGGGCGGCAGATGCCGCCCCAGCGTGAGCCGCTCCCCCCGACGACCCGGAATCTGGTGTTGTGCAGCGGATAGTACGGCGATCCGATGACCTCGCCGCCGAACATCTGCTGATCACGGATCCGCGGCCTGAAGTCACCGCCCTCGACCAGCGCGACCCGGCGCCCGGCAGCCGCGAGTTTCCGAGCGATCGTGATCCCGGACGGCCCCGCGCCGACGATGCAGATGTCGTAGTGGAGAGAACTGTCTGCAGGAACGGTCCTCGCGTCAACCAGCACTTTCTCGGCCCCCCGCCGTTGCGCCAACGACCGCATGCTAGCGAACCCCGGCCGACTCGGGCCGCCCCGAACCGCGGCGGCCGTCGCCATCTCCGTGCCGGACGAGACCTTCGAGCGCGCCTCCCGGCGTGCCATTGATCTGGGCATGAGTCGTTCGGAGTTCTTCGCACGCGCCGCTCGGCACTACCTCGACGAACTCGACATCCAGTCCCTGACGGGCCGGATCGACGACGCGCTCGAGCACCTCGGCCCGCCGGACGACTCGACCACCGATGCGGTGTCGGCCGGGCAGCGGCCGCTGGCGGGCGCGGACGACGAGTGGTGATGCGTCGGGCGGAGATCTACTGGGCCGATCTCGGTCCGGCATCGAGCAGCCGGCCCGCGAAGCGCCGTCCGGTGCTGATCGTTCAGTCCGATCCCTACAACGACAGCCGGCTGGCCACCGTGCTCACCGCGGCGATCACCTCCACCACTGCCCTCGCGGCCATGCCGGGCAACGTGTTCCTTCCGGCCACCGCCACCGGCCTGC
>JBOFLE010000185.1:0-1496 GCA_051657705.1 Nocardioides sp.
TTCGCTTTCTCCCGCGACGGCGCGGTGCCGGGCGCCGCGAACTGGGCCAAGCTCAGCGCGAGCAAGGTGCCGGTGAACGCGGTCCTGGTGTCGGCGGTGATCGCGGCGCTGATCACGCTCCCGGCGCTGGTCGAGGTCAACATCGGCACCGCCGAGGCGCCGATCATCGTGCCGGTCGCGTTTTACGCGGTGGTGTCGGTGGCGGTCATCGGGCTCTACCTGGCCTTCCTGATCCCGATCTACCTGCGGTGGCGGGCCGGCGACTCGTTCCAGCAGGGATCGTGGAACCTCGGCAATCACTGGCGTTGGATGGCCCCCCTCGCCTGTGCCGAGATCGCGATCATCTCGGTGTACTTCATCCTGCCCTTCACGCCGGCGGCCAACCCGTTCAACGGCGACATCTTCGAGTGGAAGTTCGTCAACTACGCCCCGATCCTCACCGGCGGCACGCTGTTGCTGTTGTGGCTCGGCTGGCACCTCTCGGTGAAGAACTGGTTCACCGGGCCGAAGACCACCATCGACCTGCCCGCCGGCGTCTCGGCCGCGGACGAGATCGCCCTGGAGCATGAGGGCAAGACCGCGCACGGCGGCGACGTACACGACCTCTAGCCGGTCGTCCGGTCGCCGACGGTGTCCGTGATCGAGGAACTCCTGGATGCGATTCCCCTGCTGCGGGGCCGGGATCGCGTCCGGGAGTTGTCCGGCGGGCTGACCAACCGCAACTACCGGGTGGACGTCGGGTCCGAGAGCTACGTCGTACGCCACAGCGTCGGTGACACCGGCTTGCTCGGGATCGACCGCCAGACCGAGGAAGCGAATTCCCGGGCCGCCTACCGGGCCGGCGTCGCTCCCGAGGTCGTCGACTACCGGCCCGACTTGGGCGTACTGGTGATCGCCTTCGTCACGGGCCGAACCCTTGCCGACCGGGACCTGGCCATGCCGAGCGTGCTCGCCCGAGCCGCGGAATCGGTCCGCCGCCTGCATGCCGGGCCACGATTCGCCGGCGACTTCGACATGTTCGAACGGAA
Organism: Nocardioides sp.; assembly: GCA_051657705.1. Lineage (GTDB taxonomy): Bacteria > Actinomycetota > Actinomycetes > Propionibacteriales > Nocardioidaceae > Nocardioides. The sequence goes on from JBOFLE010000185.1 coordinate 1,029, forward strand.
CGCCTCCTACCGGCGGCGGATCGCCGCGGACGGCCTGTGGCTGCCCGACGACTACGACGACCACGGAGATCGGTGGCGCCGGATCGGGATCGCGCTCGGTAGGCGGCCGGTCGCCGCCGTGCCGTGCAACAACGATCTCCTGGCGGCCAACTTCATCGACGACGGCGATCGCGTCTGGCTGATCGACTACGAGTATTCCGGGAACAACGACCCGGCCTTCGAACTCGGGAACACCGCGACCGAATGCGAGTTCACCGACGAGCAGACCGCGGCGTGGGTGAGCGCCTACACCGGCCCGGACCGCCCCGAAGACCCGGCCTTCCTGGCCCGGGTCCGACTGCAGGCGGTGGTCAGCGCCTACGGCTGGAGTCTGTGGGGATTCATCCAGGCAGCGGCCAGTGACCTCGACTACGACTTCAGGCAGTGGGGTCTGCACCGCTACCACAAGGCCGTGCGGGCGATGACCGG
>JBOFLE010000186.1:0-1728 GCA_051657705.1 Nocardioides sp.
CAGCATCGGAGACGCCGACCTAGCCAAGCACCTTGTCGAAAGAGTCCCTGACGGCCACACATGGCCGTCATATCTGAAGTACCTGGTCACTCGCCTGCGGTAACGCGCGTCATGGTGCGGTCGACGCGCCGGTCAGGATTCGCATCGCGGTCCGGTCGGAGCCGATCAACGTGCTGTCGAAGACGGGGTCCGCGAGATCGAGCGCGATATCGACCTCGTCGCATGTCGAGCCGGTGCCGTCGCCGACGAACAGGCCGGCAGCGTAGGCGAAGCACATCCCCGCCACTCCGTCCCAGATCTTTTGTCGTTCGCGATAGAACAAACCGAACGAAGCGAGCGCCGGCTCGGTGAACGGGGCCAGATCGATACAGGTTCGCACCATGTCCAGCGTCTGCGATGTCGTGCGCGTCTTCAACTCGTAGCCACGAGCCGACAGCCGACCCTCGAAGCTTCGTTCGCCGGTGCCCGCGCTGCGGGTCACCGAGACCAGTGGTGGGTAACGGGGCGTCGCCGCGCCCGTGACCGGATTGCCGTTGATCTCGATCGGTTCGCCCGGGCCTCGCACTCGGACGCATACCGGGGTGTGACCGGGCCCGATCTCGGGTGCGAGCACCCATGCGGCGACCGGCTTCATAGCCTCCACCAGACACACCACGCTGCAGAATTCCCGACCCGCCGAAGTCACGAACTGAGCGGTCCCGTCGATCGGATCGATCACCCATGTCCGGTCGCTCCGGCCGCCTCCGGGCAGCAGATCGGAGCCGTGCGCGCCTTCCTCGCCCAGGATCAGCCCATCCGGATCGACCGCCCGCACACATCGGACGATCCGATCCTGTACCGCCTCGTCCGCCTCCGACAGCAGGGTGGCATCGGCCTTGCGCTCCACCCGCAGCGATGGTCGGGACCGGAACTCCAACAGCATCGGCTCGACGACGTTCTCGAGTTCCTCCCACAGCGACGAGACATCCACCCGCGAATGTTATGGCGCGAGCTTCAGGAGTCGTCGCGATGGGTCCGCCGCGAGGCTCGGGCCAGGGCGACGGCGATCAGCGCGATCACGGCCGCGACGGCCAGATGTCGCGGAACCGCCTCGGTGCCGCCGGCTCGGGCCGCTAGCCAGGCATCGGTCAGCGGGAGCACGGTGGCGAAGGTGAAGGCGAAGGCCAGGAGCTTCCATTGCCGGAACCACACCAGCAAGGCCAGAATGCCCACCAGGAGTGCGGTACGCGAGGCGTACACCCACACGAACGTCGGATCGCCGCCTCCGAGCGGAGCGCCGAAGTACCGGGCGAAGCCGTCCGGGTCCAGGAGAGCTCTGGCCACATTGGTCAGGAGCAGGGTGGCCGCGGCCAGCGTCAGGTAGCCGGCGGCCGGCAGCCGCCGGACCGCCCGGGTCGGTGTCGAAGTCAGCGTCGAGGTCGTTGTCGAATGGTGATCGGTCATCGGGATCTCCTTGTCTCGGGAGCATCCATCAGACAACTTAGACTTGACTCTAAGTCAAGAGGTCGAAGGGAGGGCCGCGATGACGACTGATCTGTCCGTGGGGGAGTTGGCCGCCCGTTCCGGCGTGCCGGCCACCACGCTTCGCTACTACGACCGGATCGGCCTGGTCGTTCCCGACCGCCGGAGCAACGGCCACCGCCGGTACGGCGTGGCCACGGTGCAGGTGTTGCAGGTCATCCAGCTCGCCCGCGCCGTCGGCTGCACGCTCGACGAGATCCGCGCGCT
>JBOFLE010000187.1:0-2602 GCA_051657705.1 Nocardioides sp.
CCGTTCCCCGGCTCGAGCTCGAAGATCGTGCCGGCCTTTCCAGCGCCACCGGCACTGGTCGTTCCGTAGATCGCGCCGCCGGCGGCCTGCACCAGGCCACCCCGGGGGAACGCTCCGTTCGCGCCGTCGAACATCACCAGCGCGCGGTACTCGCCCCCAATCGGCAACGCGTCTCGATAGCTCGCCTGGGCCGGGCCGGCGACCAACATCGCGGCCACCAGTCCGGCCAACAACAATAATCTCGTCGGCTTCTGAATCGTTCTCGCCTCATTTCATAGGGTGGTGGGTCGACCAGACCCTCGTCGCCTGGATACACGGCCGGACCGGGCCCGGGGTTTCAGGAAGCCGCGAATCCCTCCCGGCGGCACCGCGTCGCTGTCCGGAGCAGTGCCCGTCGCCCGGCCGCCCGCGGAAACCGTCCCCGAGAACTGAAACCCGCACCCGGGCGCGTGCGTGTACCCGGCATGCTCACCGATGTCCCACTGGCGCCCGGCGACGCATGGTCCGATAGTGCAATGGGGGAAGTGTTGTCCGTCGAACGGATACGCAGGGACGTCGAGACGTCATCGCGGAGCATGCGCGACTCGGCACGAATCGACCCCGAGTTCCACCGGCTCTACCGGGACAGCTATCCGCGGCTGGTCGGACAGATCGCGGCCATGCTGGGCACCACGGAGGACGCCGAAGAGGTGGTTCAGGAGGCGTTCACGAGGGCGGCGGTGCGGTGGCATCGGGTCGGACGGTACGACATCCCGGCGGCATGGGTCAGGCGCGTGGCGATCAATCTCGCGATCAGCAGGGGTCGTCGTTCCAGGAAGCTCCGCGATGCGGTGGGACATCTCAGCCTGCTCAGCGAGAACCGCAACGTGCCCGATCCCACGACGGACCGCGACACCAGCCTGAGCATGACCCAGATGCTGCAGGAACTTCCCGCCAAGTACCGGACCGTGATCGTGCTCCACCATCTGATCGATCTGGAGGTCGCCGAGGTCGCGGCGATCCTTCGGATCTCTCCGAACACGGTCAAGACTCGCCTGGTGCGGGGCCGGGACCGCTTGAAGATCATCTACCTGCGGTGGGCCGACGAGGTCGAGGGGGTCGGCCCGTGACGAACTCATCCGATCCCGACGACATCATCGAGCGACTCCGCGTCGAGTGCCGCCGGCAGGAGTCGGCGGTCTCGATACCTCACCTCCGCACGATTCTCCGAAGGGCCGAACGACGGCGGCGCGCCGCGCGCGCCACCAAGGCGGCGGCGATCGGGCTGGTCGCGGCGGTGGTTCCCGTCGCCGCCTTGGGAGTCGCGGATCGCCTCGGCGGCGAGCGGTCGCCGAGCGCCGGCCGCGAGAGCGTCGGCGACACCGTCGCCACCTCGCCTCCGGTGGCCGGCAGGGACCCCGGCGGGGCCCCGGGGTCCGACCCGCGGCCGTCCCCGCGGTCCTCTCGCACCGACGACCGGCCATCCTCGACACCGACGGCGGTCCCCACGTCGGTCGACCCGGCGAGGCCGTCGTCGACGAACCCCGGAGCCACCTCGTCCGCGCCGGCCGCCACCCGGTCGATCGATGTCGTGTTCCGGATCGCGACGCTCACCGACAAGGGATGCCGGAAGACGGAACGAGTCAGCCGACGCATTCCCGAGAGCGCGACGGCCGAGGATCCCGTCCGGGCTGTCCTCGCCGGGCCGACCGCCGCGGAGAGATCGGCCGGTGTCCGCAGTGCCTTCGGCCTCGGCGGTCGGCCGACGCGGGCATCGGTTGCGGTGCTCGAGAGCGATCGCGTCGTGGTGGTCGACTTCGCGTCCCGACAAGCCCTGGAACGCCCGCCAGGGTGCGGCGGGGGCGAGATCATCTATCCGCTGGAGAAGGCGCTCGAGCAGTGGCGGCCCGGATGGCAGGTGAAGTGCCGCATCGGCGGCAGCACCGCGACGTTCCAGGACTACCTAGACTCGTTCGAGTAGCCGGATGCCGGGTGCCGACCCGTCGATGGGCATAATGGAGCCGCGATGGACGACACCTTCTACGACGAGATCGGCGGCATGGAGACCATCGCCGGTATCGTCGAACGCTTCTACGTCGGCGTGGCGACGGATCCGGTGCTCAGGCCGATGTACCCCGAGGACGACCTGAGCGGGGCACAGCAGCGTTTCACGCTCTTCCTCGCCCAGTACTGGGGCGGGCCGGCAACCTACTCGGACACCCGGGGTCATCCGCGGCTCCGGATGCGGCACGCGCCGTTCGCCGTGACACCGGATGCCAAGGAGCGTTGGCTGACCCACTTCCGTGCCGCCCTCGACCAGGCCGCGCTCACCGCCGAGCAGGATCGGCGGTTCTGGGAGTACATCACCTACGCGGCCCAGTCAATGGTGAATACCCTTCGGTAACCTGCCCGGTTTAGTCTGATCACGTGCCCGAAGCAGTCATCGTCGCGACCGCGCGTACCCCCATCGGACGAGCGGGTAAAGGCTCCCTGGTCGAGTTCCGGCCGGATGATCTGGCCGCGTTCGCCGTGCGCAGCGCGCTGGCGAAGGTGCCGGCGCTGGACGCCTCCGAGATCGACGACGTGTATCTGGGCTGCGGCCTCCCCGGCGGCGAGGCCGGCT
>JBOFLE010000188.1:0-5847 GCA_051657705.1 Nocardioides sp.
GCCGGGCTCGAAGTCGATCGGGGTGATCGAGGAGCGTACGTCGAACAAGTACCCGCCGCCTGGTCCTCGCTGGACGCGGATGGGTACTCCGCACTCACGCATGCGCGCGACGTCGCGCTCGACTGTTCGTGGGGTGACGCCCAACGAATCGGCAAGCGCCTGCGCCGAACGGGGGTTGCCTCGACGCCTTCGGAGTTCCTCGATCAGAGCATGCTGCCGATCGACGCGGCGCAACGTCAGGTGAGGGTCGGTCGACGCGGAAAAGGCCACAACTCCAAGCTAAACCCGTCAATTACCTGTCGGCTACTTGCTGCATCATCTGTTGCATGACGACTTCGCTGCTCTTCATCTCCGGTGCCGGGCTCCCTGCTTGGGTCTGGGACCAGGTCCGCGACCGGCTAGCACCGACTTCCGCCGTCGCGCCGCGACCCGGCACCGACCAAGCTACCGTCACCGACTACGCCCAGGCGGCACTCGAGGCGGCGCCCGCGGAGGACTTCATCCTCGTCGTGCACTCCGCCGGCGGCATCGTCGCTAGTGAGGTGGCACGTCTGGCGCCCGATCGGGTCGCGGGGCTGCTCGCCGTCTCCGCGGTGGTGCCCGGCCCCGATGACTCCTTCGTGTCCTGTCTGCCGTTTCCCAAACGCCTGATCCTGCCGCTCGTACTGCGCCTGGCCGGGACTCGACCGCCGGAGTCCGCGATTCGCAAGAGCCTCGCCGACGGACTCGACGAGAGCACCACGGCGCGACTCATCGCCGACCTCGACCCCGAACCTCGCAGCTTCTTCACCACCTGCACCACCTCTGGCCTGGCCGCGACCTCGATGCCCACCGGATATGTCGTCACCACCGACGACCGCGAGCTGCCCACCGGTCTCCAGCGGCGCTACGCGGACCGCTTGACCCCCTCCTTCCGCACGCGGATACCGTGCGGGCACCTGCCCATGCTCGCCGCGCCCGACGCACTCGCCGCAGCCATCACGCAGTTCACGTGTGCGACCAGTTCGACCCAGTGATGCCGCAGCCGAAGACCCCGGCGAGGTCCTCGGCGTGGCCGGAGGCCGTAGTTGTGGGGCGTTCGGTCGGCGGCATCGGTCGGCGAAGGCGACCCACCCCCGTACGATGGTCAGCCGCCGGAGAAGTTGTGGATCAGCTCGAACAGTATGGCGTTGACCTGCCACCCGGTCAGCGTGGCCGCGACCGGTTCGGGCTGTGGCCCGCAACCAAATGCACTGATTACCTTGCCTGACGAATCGCGCGGGTGGCCAAGACCACGCTCCCGGCGACGATCCAGGCCCGGACAGGCCGGCCATAGTGATCTGGCAGAGGTGCCACGGTTCCACTTCGCAACCGACAGGAGCTCAGGCGTGTTGCAAGTGTGGTGTAAGTGCAACACGATGGCAGGGAGGTTTCGCCATGCCCAGCCCTGATGTGGGCGCTGCGGCAGATCGGCTGTCTGTGCCGGGAGGTTCACATGTGATGGCCGCCATCAATTCGCCGGACCGGGTCCGGGAGATCACGCTGGATGTGTCCTCGCTCCGGGCGGTGACGTTCGACGGCGACGCGACCTTATGGGATGTGCATGCGGCCGCGCGCGCGGCGCTGGCGGTCACCGTAGCCACGTTGAACAGGGATCATCCAGCGGTGGCTGCTGTCAGTGTGGGGGAACTCGAGGTCGCGCGCGAGGAGGTCGCGAGAGTGAGTCCGTACGTGGCGATGGACGCGGTGCGCCGGACCTCATTCGCCGTGGTGATGGGACTGCGAGGCGTAGCACTCTCGCCTGCCTATCTCGATCGCCTGGTGCGAGAGTTCCTTCTCGCACGGCGGGCCTGGACGGTGTGCTACCCCGACGTGGTCGATGCGCTGCGGCGGTTGCGGAGCCGAGTCCGGCTCGGGCTGCTGTCCAACGGCAACACCGCGCCCGGGACGGTCGGCCTCGACCAGTGGTTCGATCATGTGCACCTGGCGAGCGAGCGAGATCGCTGGAAGCCTGACCCACAGGTCTGGATCGAGGCGGCACAGGCGTTCGGAGTACCGATCGAAGCCGTCCTCCATGTCGGAGACAGCCGTCACGAAGACTACGAGGCCGCGATGGCGACCGGATGTGCGGCACTGCTGTTGTGCCGATCTGCCGAACCCCCGCCCGGTGTCGACGCCGTGCGAACCATGACCGAGGTCGCCGACCTGTTCGCCGCGCCGCCGGATCCTCGTCGGCTTCACGAGCTCCGCTAGGCACGACCGTGTGCGGCGAGAAAGGGAACGATGGCGGCCGCCACCTCCTCCGGGAATTGCGCGTGAGGGTAGTGGCCGGCGTTCTCGATCATCGTATGGCGGCCCACGCCGGACGGCAGCAGACCGATGATCGCGGATGCCTCGGCCTCCGGGTCCGGGAAGTCCGGATCCTCGCCGCCCATCACGATGAGCACCGGGCATCGGACATCGGCGAGCCGGCCGGCGGCGTCCACCGGCTTGGATCTCAACATCTTCTGGGCCGCCTCCAGGCGACCGGGCTCGCTTAGGTTGGCCAGCAGTGCGGACAGCCACGAGTCCCAGTCAGCCGGCCGCGAGCCCGGGTAGGCCAGGTGAAGGTACTTCGACCAGTTCGTGAGGTTCCCGGTCAGGGCGAACCGTCCGAGCAGGAACGCGGCACGGCGGTGGTTGGCGTTGCGCAGGAGTGCTGCCAGGCTGACCGCGGGTGGACGCGTGAAGGGGGCGATCTCGACGATGGCGCTGACCAGACCGGGTTCGGTCGCTGCCGCGATCGTGGCCGAGCCCCCGGAGAACGACTGGCCTACGATCACCGCGGGTCCACCCAGCAGCCGGATGATTTCGACAAGGTCGGCGGCGGTGTCCGCTCGACTGTAGGAGCCCCATCCGACGGTTGACTCGCCGTGTCCACGCAAGTCGACGCCGGCGATGCGGTAGCCGGCCTTCTCGAGCAGCGGCGCCAGAAAGCGGTAGCTGTCGCGGGTGTCGGCCACGCCTGGGGACAACACCACCAAGGGTCCGTTCCCGTCCACCTCGTAGGCGATGCGCCCGCCCGCGGTGGCGAGGTACTCGGTTCGGCTCACCGTGTTCTCCTGGCCCTGTCGCCCCCGGATCGGTGTTGCGGCCATCTGACCGGGTCGTCCTCCAGGCTCGCTCGGTCCCAGTTGCCCAGATCGGCCGCGGCCCGGTAGGTGCTGTGCAGGAACTGCGCCAACGTCCGATCCGGGTCGCCCGCGTCCGCTACTGCCTCGTACGGCAGCAGGAACTGGCCGTTCTCCACGCTGTAGTACGCCCCCTCCGGCGCCACCGGGTAGCCGGCGAAGCCGTCCGGCTCGGGGTACGCGTAGGCATAGAACGCGCCCTCCTCGCCTCCGCCCGGCCAGAATCCGGCGCTGCTGAGCTCGCGGGAGTAGCCCTCGACCATCACCCAGTCGCCGCAGTTGGGGGCACCGCCGGGGTGCTCGGGCGCCTCCCTACCGGAGAACCGCGTGCACGCCAGGTCCATCGCGCCCCAGAAGAAGTGCACCGGGCTCACCTTGCCCGCGAAGTGGGAGCGGAACTCCCCGAGGACGCGATCCGCCTGCACCAGTTGGCGCCAGAACAGCTGGGCCGCCTCGGGGTCGTAGGTCGCATGCCGATAGTCGTCGGGAAACGGAATCGCCGGGTCCACCTCGTTGGGCCGGACATCGATCACCACGTCGATGCCGAGCTCGTCGAGCGTTCTCATGGTTTCGCCGTAGAACTCGGCGACGGGCCGCGACGACAGCCCGACGAAACGCTCCCCGCCGGCGCTGCTGCGCATCCGGAGACGGTGCTCGACGAAGTCGAACTCGAGGTCGAACGACCCGCCGCGGTGCGGGATGGCGCCGGTGGTCAGCCCGCGGGGGCTGACGTACAGGGTGACCTGCCACCAGTGATTGAGCAGGGGCGCCTTCGAAAGTCGGATCTTGCCCACGATCTGCGCCCACATGTGCAGGGTGTCGCGGGTCTCGGTCCAATCGTCGACCCGCAGTCGTGGCCAGCCCTGCGCTGGCACGATGTTCGTCGTCATGAGTTGCTCCTTCTAGGCAGGTGCTGGGCTACCGGATCGGCGGTCATGTCGGCTCCTCCGTGCCGACCTTGGAGGGAGGCGCGTTGAAGAGGACATCGACGTACTCGCGGTGGTGCACCAGCCAGCTGAGGATGAAGGGGCAGATCACCAGCGCCTTCAGTCCGCGCTCGCGGATGTCGTCGAGTGCGGCGCGGGCGAGGGTGCTGCCGACCCCTCGGCCCTCGAACGACGGGTCGACCTCGGTATGGGTCAGCACGACCAGCTCACTGGTCTCCTGGTAGTCGATGAATCCGGCAACCTCGGTCCCGCCGGCGACGGCGTCGTAGCGCGGGAGGTCCGGATTCCTGATCACGGTGATATCGGTGGACATGCCGGTCAGCCCGCGACGAAACGCAACAGCGTCTCGTTGACCTCGTCGGCGTGGGTCCACAACAGTCCGTGCGGGGCGCCCTCGACCTCGACGTACTCGGCGTGCGGAACGAGGTCCCGGAAGCGCCGGCCGGTGGCGTCGATGGGCAGGATGTTGTCGGCGGTGCCGTGGAGGATCAGCGTCGGCAGGCCGGCCGCGCGGACCGCCTCGGTGTCGTCGCGGAAGTCCTCGATCCAGCTCGGGACGACGGCGTACGCCGCCACGGGAGCGCTGGCGGTGGCGGTGTTCCAGTTCGCCCGGACGACGTCCTCGCTGATCCGCGACCCGAGGGTCTCGTCGAGGTTGTAGAAGTCCCGGTAGAACTGGGTGAACCAGGCGTACCGGTCGGTCTTCGCCGCGCTCGCGATGCCGTCGAAGACCTCCTGCGGCACCCCCTCGGGGTTGTCCTCCCGCCGCACGAGGAACGGCTCGAGGGAGGCGAGGAACGCGAGCCGGGTCACCCGCTCGGTGCCGTACGTCGCAACGTAGCGGGCGAGCTCGCCGGTGCCCATCGAGAAGCCGACCAGGACGACATCGCGCAGGTCGAGGGTCTCCAGCACGGTGTTCAGGTCGGCGGCGAAAGTGTCGTAGTCGTAACCGGTGCCCGCCTTCGAGGACTGGCCGAAGCCGCGGCGGTCGTAGGTGATGACCCGGTGTCCGGCTGCCAGCAAGTCGCGTGTCTGGCGCTCCCAGCTGTGACCGTCGAGCGGATATCCGTGGATGAGGACGATCGGCTGACCCGTGCCCTGATCCTCGTAGTAGAGCTCGATCGGGGTGCTGTTCTCGTCTCCGACGGTGATGAATCCCATGATGTGACTTCCTTCCGTGTTGTTTGATGGTGCGTGGTCAGTCGCGTCGCCCGCGCCTTGGCCCGAAGATCGGATCCTCCGGCGTGCCGTGGGCACTCGATCCGAGCTCATCGATCCCACCGGAACAGGCGGGCAGCCATGGCGATGGCGACGACGACCCAGACCGAGGTGATGGCCAGCGGCGGCAGCGAGTCGGCACGGGGGATACCGCCGTTCCAGGCGTTGACGAGCAGTTCGGTGACCGATCCGCCGGGCAGGAGGCGTGGGAGCGGTCCGAGGCCCTCGGTGCCGGTGAGTCCCACCCAACCGGCCACGGCGACGACCCCCAGGCTCAACGGTAGCGTGGTCACCTGGAGCGTGCTCGGGAGAGTTCGTGAGCCAGCGTCTGCCTGCCGGAACTCATCGAGGTGGCAGCGCGTGCCGGCCACCAGGACATCTCGGCGGGTGCGCTCGAGAGGTTCAGCTCACGAGCGCTCGCCTGCGACACCTCCTGGGCGCTCGGCCTCGCGGCCCGCTCCCGCGCGCTGACGAACGCGGGGCCGATCGCGGAGGAGAACTACCGCGAGGCGATCGAGCGGCTGGGCCGGTCC
>JBOFLE010000189.1:0-2186 GCA_051657705.1 Nocardioides sp.
AGCGCTCGTGCTTGAAGCCCCGTCAATCGGACGGCAGAGATCCCGCCCACGCCGACGGCGTGGGCCTTGCTCACCTGGCGCAACACCTCGGCTGGACTCGCCCACCAGCTCGCGATCATGGCTTTAGTGCAGTGAACCCAGGTAAGGAGGCGACTATGTCCGGCGAGCTCCGCGAAGGTCTCGGCCGTCGTCGCGTGAATCATCCCAGCGTTCGGTTCGGAGAGGTCATGACTGACAGACGCCAACAATGCGCATGTCGCGCCCAGGAGTACGTAGATGTCGCGAGTGTCGTTCGGATGAAGCCGTCGAGTTGCGGCAGCCATGTGGAGTTCATCTCGCAGTTCGACGAGCTCACGCAGCGTGGTCAGGTCAGAAGCAAGGGCGTAGCCCGCTGCCAGGCGGCGCAATCGTCGACGAGCGGTATCGACCGTGGCCCGGCCCATGCGGAGCGTCTCCACGTTCGCTCGGAGGAGAGCCGAAGTGCGGGCAGAGGCAACCGCCAGATCGCGACCGTCACCGGCTCCGCCCATCGATGCCGCGCCCAAGCCGACCGCTGTGAGCATTCCACGCCGATCTATGCCGCGAGCGTCCTCATGAGGTTCCGCGGAGACCTCCGGCACCAGACCTTCGTCCCCTTCGGCGAAAAGGCCGGCGAGTTGTTCCGGCGTGACCTTCAACGCATCCGCCAGCTTGGGCCACAGCCACGCCTGCGGCTCGTTCCTTCCGGCCTCCCATCGCACGACCGTCGAGCGCTCCACGCTCAAGCGCGCGGCCAACTTCTCCTGGCTGAATCCCAAAGACCTCCGGCGTTGCGCAAATAGTCGTCGCGCGCCACGCCTAGCGGTCGTCATGGCTCACCTTTCTTTGAAGCGTTAGCTGGCAAGGTACGGCACCTGCGGCGCTCCCTTGTGCTTCGAAAATGCTCAGCAGGCGCTCTGGTCGCCGGTTCCCACCAACGATTGGCTACAGGCTAGGCCCAAGCCCGACACGCAGCAACGGAGGCAACCAGCCATGACCGGTAGAGGTGCATCGCGCATCGCATTGGCTACGACCCCGGCTTCCGGGGACCTGGACGCCACAGGACCAGACACAGTCGACGCGCACGGATCCAGGAACGACGAGATACACGTCCACCACACGCTGATCACGCTTGCGAGCGAACCACCACGACCCGACTGGGCTACCAGGGTTGAGCGGCTTTACGAATCCGATGGCACCCAGCTCGTCTCCTGGCTCTTCAAAGCCGGTATCGCCTGGAGTGTCGAAATCGCGCAATGCCTCAGCGTGGCCCCCGACGGCACTACCGAGCTGCACCCCGTCTACGTCTACGCCGCCGACCTTCCTGACGGGGTCACCGCTGCCCAATGGCAGGAACTCGCCAGCACCGCCGCCGAGGTCGTCTCGATCATCACCGCAGCGGAGCAGGCCACCAAGGCCCTCGCGGGCGAGGTCACCGGCTGACCGCCGCCGTACTCCGTGGCGGCGCGTCAGCCATGCCGCGGTAACCGAAGATCGGGTTCAGTCCTCGTCGGCGCCCGCGGTTTCCTTGGACTTGATCAGGTCCATGACGGTGGAGTCGGCGAGTGTGGTGACGTCGCCTGCCTCGCCGTGTTCGGCGATGTCTTTGAGGAGGCGTCGCATCATCTTGCCGGAGCGGGTCTTGGGGAGTTCGGGGACCAGTCGAGGACCTGGTCCCACTTCCTGCCCCAGTCCAACCTCTCGGCGGCCGCCGCCCAGAACCCCTCCCGATCCGCCGCCGCGCGTGCGTAGGCCTCGGCGGTGACGTTGGCGCTCGCCGCCAGATCGGGGGGCGGAGCGAAGGTCCGCTCCTCATAGGAGAGATTGGACAAAGCGCCTTGTTCAATCGGTTTGGATGAGGCTGCCCCGCAACGTGTACGGGACATCAGAGGCGAGCCCGGCGGCAGCAAGGTACGCGTCAACCGATCCGTAGCGTTCCCGCAAGGTGGACAACAGGGATGTCACCACTCTTGGTGGCGAGGCCATCACCGCCGCATCGTGGATCGACTCAGCCACATCGACTCCGCGGCTGGCGCAGAAGCTTGCGTAGGCGGCGTTGCTCAGCATGTAGTCGGTGTCGATGTCATCATCGTTGACTCCGAGCAGTGAGAGCAGGATGGCGACAAGTACGCCGGTGCGGTCTTTGCCCGCGCGGCAGTGGAAGACCA
>JBOFLE010000190.1:0-11003 GCA_051657705.1 Nocardioides sp.
AGGCCATCCTAGAAGAGGGCCCGACGGTCAGGCGGCGAGCGGTTTGCGCAGCACGACCTGATAGTTCTTGCACATCCCGATGTCGGTGCGCTTGTCGGTCAGGTCGAGCTCGGCGAAGTCGGCGGCCATGGTCCGCAACCGGCGCCGTCGCCCGGCCATCTCGCGCGGCAGCTCCCGAGATGCCATCTCCAACTGGTAGGCGAGCGTGCCGTAGTAGCCCTCGAGAGGTTCGATCTCGACGACCTCATAGCCGGCCTCGTCGGCGAAGTAGGCCCAGGCGTAGCGGCTGAAGCGGTAGAAGTCCCAGGGGATCTCGTGTTCGGCGTAGCAGAACGGCGCCGTCAGCCAGGCTTCGCCGCCCGACTTGAGGATCCGATGGAACTCGCGCAGTGCCCGTAGCGGCTCGCGCACGTGCTCCAGCGTCTGCGAGCACCACACGAGGTCGTAGCGGCCGTCCTCGACCGGGATGTCGACGACGTCGCACACCAGGTCGATATGGCGGTAGTCCTTGCCGGGGGTCAGGCACACGTCGGCCATCTCCAGGCTGACCGAGGCGAACAGGTCGGCGTACGGCGCGCTGCCGGCGCCCGCGTCGAGCACCCGGAACCCGGGTCCGGATCCCCGCGCCGCCGCCCGGGCGGCGAACTGGCGGGCGTAGTGTCGCGATGGATTGATCACGTTTCTCGGGTCTCGATTCGGATCTGGTCGGCCGGGCGCCGGCTACCGGCGTACGACGTGCACCTTGGCGCGGTGCTCGATGACGAAACCGGCGCGGCCGGTGAAGTAGTCATGCACGGCCTCGCGGCATCCCGGCCAGAAGTAGTAGTCGTCCAGGACGATCCGCCCGCCGGCGGCGAGCATGGGGGCGATCCGCTCCAGGCACGTCATCGTCGACTCGTACCAGTCGCCGTCGATGTGGGCGAGCGCCACCGGACCGTCGGGCACGACGGTGTCCTCGAACAGGCCCTTGACCAGCTCGACCCGGTGGCCTTCGGCCGGTACCCCGAGACGGTCGAACGAGGCGGTGACCTCGCCCAGCAGGTCGGCGTGGTAACCGTAGTACTCGTCGTCGCCGATGCCCTTCGACGCGCCCTTGCTGATGCTCGCGTAGCGCTGGTGCACCTCGGCCGGGTCGTGACCGGACGGCGGCGGGATCAAGCCGAAGACGTCGTAGACCCGCATCGGCCGGGCCGGGTCCTTGGCGGCGGCCATCACGATCGCCGATCCGCCCAGCGCCGTGCCCGCCTCGATCACGACGCCTTCCCGGCCGGCGCGATCGGCCTCGCGCACCAGCTTCGCCAGCGAGCGCAGGTCGGTCGGGGCCAGGTAGCTCAGGCGTTCCCGGCCGACCTGGTCGATCACCTCCTCGACCCGGTCCGGGACCTCGATCTCCGGCCACGGATCACGCGTGAAGTCCCGGAGGAGGTCGAGTTCGGCGCGCAGTCGGCGGTGGCGGCGCCGCAGTCGCCTCAGTTGCTTGGCGAGCGGGGCCTTGCGGACCGCCGCCCCGGCGGGCGGGTGATCGGGTGCCGAAATGTCGGTCGAGGGCTTCGGGGCTGCCTCCGGGCGGCGGCCGCGCAGGACCGAGCTGAGACCGGCCGACCGAACTCGGGGGGAAAGTGCCACCCGGTGATTATCGGGCCCCACGGGCCTTGCCGTCGAGCTTGCCCGAGGTCGATTGCGGATTCGTCGGCAGATACTCGCTTGTCCGCCGGCCGGTCGGTGGTGGCCTCCGGTAGGTTCGAGCCAGCACAGAACGGAGTACCGGGCATGATCGAGCTGACCAAGGGCCACGAGTTCGAGTTGCCCGATACCGAGGGGCGGCCACCGGTCCGCCTGACCATCGGCATCGGCTGGGACCATGAGCGCAACGCGGGCCTGATGGGCACCGGGGCGCCGGAGATCGACCTCGACGCCTCGGCGATGGAGTTCGCAGGGGGGCAGTTGATGGACTTGGCGGTCTTCAACAACCTGACGACCCGCGACGGTGCGGTGGTCCACCTCGGCGACAACCGGTCCGGACGGGGTGATGGCGACGACGAGACGATCACCGTCGACCTGGCCCGGGTGCATCCGAGGATCGACACCATCGTCTTTCTGGTCACCAGCTATCAGGGCCACACGCTGGAGTGGATCAACCGTGCCTACTGCCGGCTTCTGGACGACGCCCAGGTCGAGCTGGCGCGAGTGAGCCTCACCGGCGGCGTGCCGCAGACCGGCATGGTGTTGGCGAAGCTCCTTCGCGACGGCGACCGGTGGCGACTGCGCGCGGTCTGCGAGGGAATCGCCGCGAAGGTGCCGGCCGAGGCGGTCGACGCGTTGCGCCCCTTCGTCTGAGGCGCCGCCGGGTCGGCTATTGCCGAGCTCCTAGCTGTTTGACGATCTTGTCGAAGTCACGGGCGACCTCATCGGGGGACGCCGGGGTGTAGAGCGCGACGCTGGTCACCTCGGCGAGCCTCTTAAGGTACGCCTTGTCCTCCTCCTTCGGTCCCTTTCCGACGAGGACGACGAACACTTGCACGGGCACGTCGTCGTTGTCGGCGAACGAGTTCTTGATGTCGTTG
Organism: Nocardioides sp.; assembly: GCA_051657705.1. Taxonomy (GTDB): domain Bacteria; phylum Actinomycetota; class Actinomycetes; order Propionibacteriales; family Nocardioidaceae; genus Nocardioides. The sequence goes on from JBOFLE010000190.1 coordinate 2,565, forward strand.
AACTCCGCTTCCGTCAGGTCCGGGTTTTGTCGACCATCCGTCACCACCAGGACGGCACAGATCTCGTCGGGTGTGCCGGGTCGCCGGGTCGCGTCCCGCGAAGCTGTTCGTGTCTTGTCCGCGGCACCGCGGATCGCCGCGAAGACGGGGCTTTCGCCGGGGACTGGTCGCCCGAGGTTGTCCGGCAGGTCGACCCCGTCGGCGACTGGTCGGAAATCGACGAGGCTCCTCGTGGTGCCCTGGCTGCCGCCGGGAAAGGCCGCCACCGCGTACTGGTCGTTCGGGCCGCCGATCCGCTGAATGGCCGATAGAGCGATGCTCCGCACCTGAGGCCATTCCTTCTGGAGGCTGCCGGAGGTGTCCAGCAGCATCGAGAGCCGCGCGGGGCGGCGTAGCTGGGCCCAGTTGTCCAGGGCGCCGTCGATCTCCGCGCCCGTGGGCTCACCGTCCGCGAAGAGGTTGTTGTCCGTCTCCTCATCGGGTCCATCGAACCCCTCCTCGCGCAGCTTCTTCTGCCACTCCTTCTTCATCAGGAATTGATGGAACGCCTCGGCGGCCTTCTTCTCGTCGGCCTGGGCCCAGGGCAACAGGACGAACGGGTGATCGAGCCGCATCGTGCCATCCGTCAGTGTGAGCGGGGTCAGTGTGGTCAGCGGCTTCTTCCCATCACTGAAACTGCCGTTGCCGTACTGCGTCACCAGGGACTTCTGGCCGAAGAGCGCGTTCCCGCCGGCCAGTGCAGGGGGATCTTCGGTCGCCGCCATCTTCTTCAAAGTCTCGATGATGTCGTCGGGATAGGTCACCACCGCGCGTTCGATGACGCCGGCCAACCCGTCGCGGGCGCGGGGGTCGTCGCCCTGATTCCGCGCCAACTTATCGACGATCAGCGTCGCGGCCGCTCCGGAGGTCGAGTAGTTCGGGTTCTCCTTGATGAGTTTGAGATCACCCAGCCGTGCCGCCTCGGCGATCTCGTCGATCGTCACCGAGTCCGGCTCGGCCCGTTTGATTGCGTTGGCACCCTGGGGGGTGACCGCGAGCACGATGGGGCTGGAGGCGATATCTTCCAGCACGGTCGCGTCCTGATAGTCCTCGCTGGCCCCGCGGGAGCGATACTGCAGGCGCTTCAGCCATATCAAGTCGCTCGGCAGCCAGGCGGCCGGCGGCCAGCCTTTCGGCGCGCCGTACCCGCCCGCGATGTCTGATTTCCACTCTTGCTTACCACCGCCATTCTTCTCCAGGGCCAACTCGGCCTTGCCCGAGGTGAAACCGAATACCTTTACCCGCGCGCACCTGCCGTCCACATCTTCGGTCTTCGAGAAGTCGGCCGCGGCTTTCTCGAGGACCCCGGGCGGGTCGTTGTCGTCACGGGCCCTTTTGTCACGGGCCTTGCCCGGCTCGGTGGATGACCACAGCGTCAGCGAGACGCACTCCTCGGCGCTGCTCGGCGTGAGCTTCTCGCCGCGAGGCAGCACGACCAGGCTCGCGAGGACGAGTACGGCGCCCAGTCCGAGGGCCGCCCACGTGGAGCGACGGAACCGGATCGGTTCCCCGAGGCTGACGAGCAGCCAGGCGAGGTAGGTTGCCGCCATGATCGCGACGGGCGCCAGGTCGAAGAGCCATTCCCTGCGGACCATCGCCGCCGTTCCCCATACCGCCGCACTCAGCGCGATCGCCCGGGGGGCGGTCGCGGTGAGCAGCCATCGGTCCCGGGTGGTCGCCCCGGCGAGTTTCAATACCTCGCGAATGACCGCCGACGCGAGCGCCCAGCCGTTGGCAGGCAACGAGCGGACCGATCCCTTCGCAGTTGCCCGGTCTCTCAACTGATCGAGCGTGTCCTTACCCCCGTCGACTTCGATGTCCTTCGGCAGCCAGGGTCGGTCGGCGGGCACGGCGAACGCCAGCACGGAGCCATCGGGCCGACACTCCTCCCGATACGCCAGCTCGGCCATGGCCGGCCGGCCGCCGCCGGGCTTGATCAGCCGCGGCTTTCGATGGCCCTGGAGCGCGACCACCAGGGTCGCGTCGCGTAGCTGCTTCCGGCGCGAGCCGGGCATCATGGACTCGTCGCGGCAGTCGACGAATCCCCCGAGCCGGAGCCTGCGCAGGACCCGGTGGAGCCGGGTGACATAGGGCTCCAGCCCGATATCCGCGGAGTAGGTGAGGTACACCGTGACCCGGCGCAACGGCCGCACGGCCCAGGAGGCCGCGAGCGCCGCCAGCGAGACCACGATCAGCCAGGCCAGCGAACCGACGACGCCCGACATCAGCCAATCAACGAACTGAGAGAAAATACGTTCCACGAGACCTCCTGCGGCTGACCGATTTCGCCCGTCGTCGCTCACCGCCGAGGAGCAACACGATGTTATGTCGAAACCGCCGCCGTGCGCAGCGGAGTGGAGAGGCCCGAGCCGGCATTTCTACTTCCCTTTCGCCGGCCGACGCCTCGACAGCCCTGAATTCAGACAGCGATCGGAAGGACGTATTCAGGTCCGCGAAAGGGGTGCCGCCTGCTACGGCGCGTCGGCCGGGATCGATATGTGTGGCGTGTGCGTTGCGTTAACGTTCGGCGGAGAATTCCGTGGAGGGCGACTCCCCGGAAACGACCGGAAATGGCGCGGCGCGGGAGTGGCGTCGACCGGCGAGCCTCCGGCGACGCGCGGACCAGAGCCCATCCGCCACTGAGACACCGACCGACCCGAGATAGCCGGAACATCCGGCGCCTCGCCGCATCGCGACTCGATTCCTGTCGGTCGGTCAGAGCCTTGACAAAGAACGTTGTACGACGGATTGTATACGCATGGTGACTTCCACGCCCGCGACCGAAGTATGGCAAGCCCGGATTGGCCGCGACTTCGCCGAACAGTTGCAGCAGGACGCTACAGTCCTCGGCCTGAGCGGTCGGACGGACATCGTCAAGGCGGGCCTGCGGATGCTCCATCGGCGCGCTGCCGAGGAGCGCATGGCGGACAGCGTCGAGGGCTTCTACGACGGCGCCACCCCGCCGCTGCCCATTGGCGTGCTGCCCGACGACGAAGCCGAACCAGCCCCAGATGTCGACGGTGCGGCGGATGCCGGCGTCCCAGCCTGAGCCCCTTCGCGGCGAGGTGTGGGACGTACGGTTTCCCATTTTCGGACCGCATCCCGCCGTCGTGCTCAGTGTCAACCTGCTCAACGCACGCCTGGGCCACGCCGCCGTCATCCCCATCACCGGCACCGAGGGACCCGCGGGTACCCATGTCCCGCTGACCGCGGACGCGGGTTTGACGCGCTACCCCGAGTCCTACGCGGACGTCACGGGCCTCCAACCAGTAGCCCGCAGCCGGTTCCGACGACGCCGCGGCCTGTTGACCCGCGCCGAGATCGCACATCTCGAGGAGAGGCTCCGCGTGTACCTCGGCCTGTGACCCGGTCTGCTCGGTTGACCCTTCCAGGTTGCCTTCTACGGCGAGTGCTTGGTGGGGATCTCGATGCGGAAGGTCGCGCCACCGTGCGGTGTGGGCTCGTGGGTGATGGTGCCGTCGTGGGCGGTGACGATCTGTTCGGTGAGGGCGAGGCCGAGTCCCGCTCCGGCGGAGTTGGCGCGGGTGCGGGAGGAGTCGGCGCGGTAGAGAGGGGTGAAGATCTTGTCGATGTGCTGGGGGTCGATTCCCTGTCCGTGGTCGATAACGGACAGGCGGGCGGTCGTCCCGGTCGTGGCGACGTGCACGGTCACGGCTACGCCGGGTGGGTTGTGCTGGCAGGCGTTGGCGCCCAGGTTGAGCACCGCTTGGTGGAGGAGGTCGGGGTCAGCGTGCACCACCGTCGGCTCGGCTGATGGCGGAGCGGTGAGTTCGATCGAGTGGTCGGGGAACGCCGCGCACAGATCCTCGACCACCCCGACGGCGATCTGCCGCAGATCGACGTCCGCCATCGGAGTCCTGTCGGCCGGGACCTCCCTGGCAAGTTGCAGCATGCCGTTGACGAGACGAGTCAGGCGCCGGCTCTCGCTGCCGATGCGGCCCATGGCGCGGTCGAGGTCCGCCGGTTCGGCGAGCATGCGATGCCGGTAGAGGTCGCTGTATCCCGTGAGCGCGGTGAGCGGCGTGCGGAGTTCGTGGGACGCGTCGGCGAGGAACCGGCGCATAGCATCGCGAGACTCGGTTGCCGCTGTGGTTTGTTCCTCGCGATCGGCGATGGTCGTGCTCAGTTGATCGACCATTGCCTGCATGTCCGAGGCCAGTGCGGCGACTTCCCGCGATCCACCTGGCGGCTGGTCGATCGGTGTGTCCAGGGCGCCGCCGGCGATCCGACTCGCCACTTGGGCCATCCTTGTCACGGGCCGGGCGACCAGGGTCGCGATCCACCACACGACCACGCTGCAGATACCGAAGACGACCAGACCGCCCAGCAGCAGGCTGGTGCGCAGGCTCGCCACCGAGGCATCCACCTGCGCCATCGACAAGGCGGTCACCGCTCTGCGCCCGTTGGCGCGGGAAGTGACGAGCGCCCGATAGCGTGGCTCGCCCTCGATGGTCACGGTGCCTCTGGTGTCGGCAAGTTCGGCGAGCGCGGTCGCGGTGAACGGGTTCCCAGCGGGGCCTTCCACCACCACCGTGCCGTCGCCGTTCACGACGAGCTGTACCGGTCGCTCGACGGTGGAGTCGTCTCTCGTGCCCTCGGCCACCCGTCCCGGCGATCCGTCGGAAGCGCCCTGCCGGGTCGCCTGCCCGGCCCGCGCGCGCTGCAACTCGTCATCCATGCCCGCGACCAGGTTGCTTTGTGCGGTGCGGACGACATAGACGGAGAGGAGCGCGAACCCCAGGCCCACGATAAGTAGAACGGGTCCCAGCATCAGCCAGCGCAGGCCGAGGCGTCTCGTTCCCGGCCCTCCGGGAACTGGTCGCCTCACTCACGTCTCCCGCAGCACATAGCCCATTCCTCGCCGGGTATGGATCAGCGGCGTCCGGCCGTCGTCGATCTTGCGCCGCAGATAGCCGATGTAGAGCTCGACGACATTGTCGCCCCCTTCGTAGGCGTAGTCCCAGACGTTGTTCAGTATCTGCGACTTCGACAGCACCGCGCCCTTGTTGGTCATCAGATAGTGCAGCAGGCGAAACTCGGTGGCGGACAGGTCGATCATGATGCCGTCTCGGCGGACCTCCCGGCCCCGTGGCTCCAGGCTGAGGTCGGCGACCCGCAGACAGTCGGTCTCGGCGACGGGGTTGGTACGCCGTAAGATCGCGGAAACGCGGAGCACGAGTTCGTCGACCGCGAACGGCTTCGTGAGGTAGTCGTCACCGCCCGTCACGAATCCGCGGATCCGATCCGCCGCGTCGTCGCGCGCGGTCAGGAAGAGCACCGGCGAGAACCTGCCTGCCTCTCGCAGCCGGCGACAGAGCTCGTAGCCGTCGAGCCCGGGCAGCATCACGTCCAGCACGATCAGGCCGAACGACTCCTTCTCGGCGAGCGCCAGGCCTGTGACTCCGTCGTCCACCTGCGTCACGGAATGGCCCTGGTATCTCAAGGCGGTAGCGACCACGTCACTGATCGACGGTTCGTCCTCGACCACCAGAATCCGGGTCGCACCCGGTGTCGGTACTCGGTCAGCCATGTCAGGAGTCAACCCGCTCTCACTGTGAGAAACCTGTGAGCTGCTTGCGATGCTACGGCCGTCGGCTGGTCGCGGCTTCCCCGTGGAAACATTCCGAGATGTAGTTCGCCCGGGAGCTCACGTGATAGTGGTACACCCCTTCGGGGAAGTCGGGGGTCGGCCCGACGTGTCCCATGCACTCGTCGAGATCGGTGGGCTCCTCGCCGCCGTCGTCTTGCGGGCCGTAGATTCCGTAGCCGTCGAACAGGTAGCCGATCACCGCCGAATGCTCGCCCGGGGTGTCGACCTCGTCGGTGATGCAGAACGGGATCCCGTGGTAGTGGTAGCTGATGGCGTTGGGCAGTGGATGGCCGCCGCAGGCGTCGATGAAGGGCACGCCGTCGATGGTGCTGTTGTCGTCGTTGGCGACGGTCCCGCTGCCGTCGCCCTCGTACGGGTTGAAGAACACCGCGCCGCTGATGGCCACGCCGATGGCTCCGTTGCCGGTGTCTTGAGCGGAGTCCGCCTCGGTCGGGACGACGGGAAAGGAGAACCGCGCGTCATAGGCCTCGACACCCCCGGCGACGTATTTCCCGTCCTTGCCGTCGGCCAGGTAGGTGTCGAGGATCTCGTGGGAGGGAACGCCGTCGCTCTCGAAGGTCGCCGTCGGCCCGTCGATCGAGATCGACACGTTGTCCGACCACTGCGCCGCCAGGATCGCTTCTGACCTGGCAGCGAGTCCGCCGGCGCTGCTGTCCTCGCCTGATGCGGAGGCCGAAGCGGTGGATTCGTCGGCATCGGTAGCCGTGGAAACGTCATCGGCCGCTGTGCCACCGCACCCGGCGATCAGGAGAACGGCCACACTGAGCAGGGACACTCGCCGCGGACAGCGGCTCGACACTGACAACATGTGCCCACTGAAGTTCACGATCCTGTGGGTAGTCCAGGAAAGAACTCACAGGCGGTTCACAGGTGCAACCGATCGACTGGTGTCGTGATCAAATCCAACATGCGCTTGATGCGGGCGACCGCCGCGGCCGCCGCCCTCCTTCTCGCCGCCGCCTGCGGCGCCGGCGACGACGCTTCTTCGGCGAGCGAGGAAGCCGGCTCCGCCTCGACGACCGGAACCGCCGATGCCTCGTCTCCGGTCGACACGACTAACGGAGTCGACGCCGCCCAATGGAGCGACAACGTCAGCATCGCCATCGGCGAGGACGCCTTTCGGTTCGAGTCGAACGGCATTCCCGATCACGAGATCGACGACCAGTATCTCGTCCCGCAAGGCGACTTCACGCCACCGGTCGACGAATCCGAGGTGACCGCGACGGACTCGTCGGAATCGGTCACCGAGACCCCGCTCGACGTCTCCATCCCGTTGGAACCGGAGTACTCCGAGGCCGTGACCGAGACCAACCTGGGCATGATCGGCGTGGTCATCAGCGGCGCGCAGCAGTTCAACGACTACGAGGACCCGGACCGGTCGTTCGTGGCGGTGGACGATAACTTCTCGGTGGGCGGTGTGTCATTCGTCGACGGTTGCAACGGCCACCCGCTCGCGGCGAACGTCGGCGGTGGCAACTACCACTACCACGGCGTGCCCTACTGCATCACCGATGCCGTCGACACCGCGGGCGAGCACTCGCGCATCCTGGGGTTCCTGCTCGACGGTTTCCCGGTCTACGGCCCACAGGACGAGAACGGCGAACCGGTCGACCGGGCGGACCTCGACGAGTGCAACGGCCAGTTCGGGCCCACCCCCGAGTTCCCCGACGGCATCTACCACTACCACGTCATGGAGGACCAGTCGCCCTATACACCGGACTGCTATCACGGTGTGGTCGACACCGAGTCCACCGGCAGGGGTGGCCCCGCGGAGGGCGGCGGTCCGGGTGAGGGTGGGGGGTAACCGGTCACGGTCGTACGCGGCGGAGCCGGATCACCAGCCCGCCGCGTACGACCCGTGGCAGCACCGTCGGTTCTCCCGACCGGTTACCCGGGCCATCCAAGGTGTCCTGATCTGCATCCTCGCGGCGCCGATCGGGTTGGGCATCCGCTATCAGCTCGACGATACGGTGCCGGTCCTGCCCGACACCGAGACGGCCTTCTCGCTCGACCTCGAGGTCCTCACCGTGATGGACCACGACGTGGTGTACGCCGTCGAGCAGCGCGCCCGGCCCGGGTACCGCATCCTGTCCCTCGACCCGGCCACGGGTGCCGTCGAGACGGTGTTCACCGTGCCCGAGGACGCCATCGTCTACGGCATCGCGCTCCGCCCCGACCGCAAGTCCCTGGCGGTGGCCTACTCTCCCGACTTCCACATCGGCGGAAGCGGATTGTGGACCCTCGACCTCGCCACCAAGAAGATGTCCGAGGTCATCCCCGCGACGACGGACGTCTATCTGACCGATCCCGCCTGGACCGCAGACGGACACGACCTCCTGGCCACCCGCGTCGATCGCACCCGAGCGGACGAGCACCTCGACATCGCCAAGGTCGGCGTCGCGGATGGCGCCATCGAGGTGATCCTCGACGACGCCATCGAACCGACACTCCTCGACGACGCCCTGTACTACCTCAGGGTCGATCAGGACCGGGCCCGCAGGTCCGTCGGCGTCTTGAACGCGGCAGGTGATACCAGGGTGATCGAGGTCGGGGACGGGAAGTTCGACCTCGATCACCTCCAGGCCGGCGCCGAGGCCGGGTCGCTGCGGGTCGCCGTACTCGAGACCGAGGACGGCAGCGGGCTCGCTCTCGGACAGGTCGCGAACGCCCACGGCAACCACGACATCCCCTCGACCTGGTGGGACATCGCGATCTCAGGAACAGCCGCATCTCCCACGGAACTGGAACCAGCCGTCGTCTTCGACGCG
>JBOFLE010000191.1:0-3796 GCA_051657705.1 Nocardioides sp.
GCCCTCGGCACAAGTGTCGAGGGTGTTGCTGACCTGCTTGTCGACAGTGGCGAGGCTCCGTAAGTTCTCGACTCTGGCGGTGGGTTGTGGGGGCTCGCGGTCGCCGGATCCAGTCAAGCTATGAGGGGACCTTCGCGCTATGCCTTTGTCACGACGTACGCCAGCCACCTGGTCGATGTCTCGACGACATGCTCTGCTCCTGCCGATCGGTGCGGGGGTTGGTGCCGCTGTCGCCGCCGCCGGGTCACCGGCCTCGGGTGCCGATCTGCGTCGATCGATGCAGGCCGATGTCGATGCACCGGACTCGTCCGGCGCCGGCGGTCTCAACGGGCTGGCCGCTCCGACGATCATCGGCAGTCACACGAACTTCGGGAACCTGTTCGGCAATGACGGGCCGATCATCGAACGGGAGATGGGGCTGGTCTCCACCGCCCAGCACTGGGCGCAGTCGTGGACCGGGCCGGGCGCATTCGACCCCACGTTGATGGGCGAGCACGACCAGATCGTGGATTGGGCCGACGAGCGGGAGATGCTGGTCCACGCCTGGTTGTGTTTCGGCGCGCAGCACTACCTGCCGGACTGGTTGCAACAGGGCGCGGCGTCGATGGGCGAGGCCGAGCTCACCGAGCACATGCGTACGGCGATGAAGGCGGTGGCCGCGTCCGGCGGCAACGCCGAGCAGGTCGACTACTGGACGGTGGTGAACGAGCCGTTCCGTCCGGAAGGCACCTGGGTCGACACGCTGTGGAACGCCCTGGGGGTCGAGCCCGACCGTTCCGGACTGAGCGGGGAGGAAGCCCCGCTGGAGGACCAGGCGGTCTACGTCCGCACCGCGTTCGAGTTGGCGGCCGAGGTACTTCCGGGCAAGCTCGGATTGCGGGAGAACCGGATGGAGTTCCCCGGCATGAGCAAGTACGCCTCGACGTACCAGCTCGTCACGCATCTACTCGCCGTCGGAGTGCGGCTCGAGGTCATCGAGTTCCAGATGCATATGAACGCCTATCCGGCCGGGCAGGTCCCGGACGACTATCCGGCGCAAGCTCCCGATGGTTCCTACAACTGGGACGGCTTCAAGCAGAACGTCGATCGGTATCACGAGCTGGGCCTCGAGGTGCACCTGGGCGAGGTCGACTTCTACACCTCGGGCTTCGAGGTCGGCAGCGAGGAAGCCAGACAGGCGCAGGCAGAGGCCGCCTACGGGCTGGCGCGCGCCGCGCGCGAGGCCGGTGTCGAGCTCATCACGCACTGGGGACTCCGGGAGAACTCGATGGATCGCCAGGCCAATGACAACGCGACGCAGATCTATCTCGCGGACGGCACTCCGAAACCTGCGTACGACGGTTTCCGGCGTGGTCTGGAGGAAACCCAGTCCCTGGTCCAGGACGAATCTTCGTCGGGAGCTGCGCAGCCACCTGTCTCGGTGCCTCGATAGACAACATGCCCGGCGACCGGGCTTCCACGGCTGACTACCGGGGCCTGATATCTCGGGGCCACTTCGCAGACTTCGTCCTGCGCCGACCATGTCGATGGTCTTGTGGTGTAACGACGTGGACAGCTCCCGGAAGACCGCACCGAGGTCGCCTGCCTAACGTGAGGTGTCCAAGGGCAGGCAGTTCGCCATTGATGAGCGCACAACGTTCAAGGAGCTGACACCTCCAATGAGGAAACTAGGAGCGAGATGACCCACACAGAACCAGAACGCATGGATCACGTTGTAGGTGCCCCCGCAAGCTGGGAGGACGGAAGGGCAGACACCGCGGGTGCGTCGATCTACCATGTCAGCGCCGGAGCCGGACAACCTGTCCTCCTCATCCACGGCGGCTTCCAAACATGGCGCTGCTGGCGCAGGGTCATGACCACCCTCTCCGAGTCCTACCGGACGGTTGCCATCGATCTGCGTGGCATCGGAAGGTCGAGCCGTCCCGCCGATGGATACGACCAGACCACACTCGCCGCAGATGCCGCCGAAGTCATGGCTCAACTCGGCCACGACCGCTACCACGTCGTCGGCCATGACCTGGGCGCGGCCGTAGCCACCTCCCTAGCAGCAACACACCCTGATCGTGTGGATCGAATGGCCTTCATGGAGTACCTGCTCTGTGGCTTCGGATTCGAAGAGTCGCTCGTCCCCCGCCCAGACAACCACCACCTATGGTTCGCCGCCCTCAACATGGTGCCCGAGATACCCGAGATGCTGATCTCAGGACACGAACGCGAATACCTCACCCACCTCGCCCGAGTAGCCCTCACCGCGAACCCGCAAGCGATCGACCAACAAGACCTCGACGACTACGTCACGTCCTACGCCGAACCCGACGGATGGCGCCCACTATGCGAGATGTTCCGCGCCACATGGCAGAACGCGGAGATCAACCGTCAGATCGCGAACAGCTCCCGGATCAGCGCACCAGCCCTGGCCATCGGAGGCCAATACAGCGCCGGCACAGAGTGCGGACGATCCCTCATGTCGATCGCCCGCGAAGTCACCTCAACCGTGATAGCCGGCGCCGGACACTGGCTCCCCGAAGAGGCAACCGACGAGGTCGTCAACCAACTACGATCGTTCTTCAGGGCCCTCCCAGACGATGACAATAGCCTCGCGCCTTAGCGTGCGCGGTTCGGTGCGGGCTGTGTCCTGACGTCAAAAGGTGCTCCTGACCTGCGGCGATTGCGGTTCTCTACGCCAGAACCGTCGCAGGAAGGAGCACCTTCGAGGCGAAGACTACCCGCCTATATCCCCGCGTCCAGGTCGACACCGCACCGGTACCGTCGCGGTCACCGGCCTCGGGCGGGGTCGATTTTCCGGGCGGGCTCCTCGGACAAGGCTGGGGCATGTGATCGACAGGCCATCAATGGTGGCACATAGAGTCTCCACGTGGCACAGTTAACTCATGAATGCCACATTGGTATTGGGTCAGCAAGGTCGTCTGGTCATTCCCGCCGATGTTCGGGCAGCTCTTGGGCTCGCTCCGGGTGATCGATTGCATCTGCAGCTCGTAGGTCGTCGGGTCGTACTCGAACGCCCGCAAGACGCGGCGTCCGAGCTGCGTGGACTGGCTTACGAGGTTTCCGCAGATCGCTCCCTGGTCGACGAGTTGCTTGCCGAGCGTCGCCTGGCAGCATCGGCCGCCGAGTGACAGTCCTTGACGCGTCTGCCGTTCTGGCGCTCGTACACGACGAGTCCGGCGCCGAGGTGGTAGCGGCCGAACTCCACGCAGCCAGTCTCGGTGCGGCGAACCTCGCCGAGGTGATCGGCAAGCTGGTTGACGCCGGAGTTGACGTGAGCCGTGTTCGTGAGTTGCTTCTCGCTGCCGGTGTAGTGATCGAGCCGGTGCTCGAGGAAGACGCGGAACTGGCTGGCGCCATGCGAGCATTGGACGGCGGTAAGAGCCTTTCGCTCGGTGACAGGTGCTGTCTGGCTCTGACGGTGCGTAGCAGTCCGCCTGAAGTCCTGACCGCCGATCGTGCCTGGGCCGACCTGGACCTACCCGTGCGCGTTCGTCTGATCCGATAACCGGTAGCGACTCGGGACACCCCCGCGTTCCAGGTGGAGACGAGGTCCGGAGCCGACGTCAGAGCCCGATACCGACGTACTTGGTCTCCAGGTACTCGTCGATGCCCTCGTAGCCGCCCTCGCGGCCATAGCCCGACTGCTTCACGCCGCCGAACGGCGCGGCCGCGTTCGAGATGAGTCCCGAGTTGAGGCCGACCATGCCGGTCTCCAACCCCTCGCTGATCCGCAACGCCCGGGTCAGGTCCCGGGTGTAGACGTAGCCGATCAGCCCGAACTCGGTGT
>JBOFLE010000192.1:0-1112 GCA_051657705.1 Nocardioides sp.
CGGACATCGACGCCCACCTGCGCCTCCGCGTCGATCATGGTCGGCACCAGCGCCAGGCCGATTCCCTTCTTCAGGGTGGGCGAGAACGTGCCGGAGGTGACGTCGCACAGCGGAACGTCGGCGACCAGCGTGACGCCCATGCCGGGGCGCGGGATGGCCTTGCTCTCGGCGACCAGGCCGCGCAACACGCGCGGCACGCCGGCTTCCCGCTCCGCGACCATCGCCGCCTTCCCCCAGAAGGTCGGTTTCCGCCAGCCGACGGCCCAACCCAACCCACCTTGGCTCGGCGTGGTCTCGCGAGTGAGGTCCTGGCCGTGCAGGGGGTAGCCCATCTCGGTACGCAGGGTGTCTCGTGCGCCCAGGCCGCACGGCAGCGCACCCAGGGAGGCTCCGGTCGATGACGCCCCGGCCGATAGCAACCGGTCCCAGACCATGCCGGCCTGGTCGTTGCGAACGATCAACTCGTAGCCGCGCTCTCCGGTGTAACCCGTACGGCAGACCACGACTCCAGCCCCCTCGAAATCCGCCTCCGTGAACGACATGTAGTCGTGCCCGGCCGGTAGCCCGAGGCTCTCGAGTAGCTCGTCGGAGGAAGGCCCCTGTACCGCGAGCACGGCGTAGTCGCGATGATGGTCGGTCAGCGTCAGGGAGTCGGGGAGTTCTGCGCTCAGCAGCCGCGCGATCTCCGCGGCGTTGGCGGCGTTGGGCACCAACAGCGCGCGGTCGTCGCCATGGCGGTACACAATCAGGTCGTCGACGACCCCACCGGTCTCTTGATCGCAGCAGAGCGTGTACTGCGCCTGACCCGGCCCGATCCGATCGAGGTCGTTGGTCAGCACCGTATTGAGAAACTCGATCGAGCCCTCGCCTCGCACCAACAGCTTCCCCAGATGCGACACATCGAAGATGCCGACCGCCTGTCGGACCGCCTGATGTTCCTTGAGCACGCCCGCGTTGTACTCGACCGGCATGGACCAGCCACCGAACTCCGCGAACTTGGCTCCTAGCGCCTCGTGCTTGTCGTGGAGCGGCGACCGAAGGAGCGGCTCGGCCTTACTCGTCACATCTGACATGACCAGCAATTTACCTCAGTGTCACGCGCTCGCCGGGCT
>JBOFLE010000193.1:0-1039 GCA_051657705.1 Nocardioides sp.
CCTACGCTTCGAACTACACTCCGTCGCCTGACGCTCGCGTTGCGGCTCGGAGCTATCACCAGCGGCCGAGTGCGGCGGGATGCGGCTGGTTCGTGTCGAATACGGTCAGAAGTTCCACCCAGTGGGCGACCCGGTTCCGGGTTTGCCCAGGTCATCCACCATCCGCCCGCTGAGCGGCTCGCCGCAGCTGATTGCGGACAATTGCGGCTGGCCACGCCAAATACGCGCCAAAGATGCGCGCATGCAGAACCGGAGTGGAGCTGGGCTCCGGCGACACACTGGACATCCCGGCACAGGCGTGATGCAGACGTGCACCGTGAGCGAGAGGCCGGATGTCCGGCCGACCCGGGGCCGCACCTGGAGTGTGGCGCTCTGGTCGACGGTGGAGACTTGGGCGTAACCGAGAAGGCGACCCAGGCGAGTGACTGTGGCGGAACTCGCCACTCGGCGAGTGAGGTGTGCCGTAGAGATCGGCACTGACTTTTGCGACTTACGGCGTAGCCTCGCGGACGCGCGTCGAGATCCCGGCGGGCCGTAGCGTGTCAGAAACAACCGTTTCTGACCAACGCGCAAGCAAGGATTGATGGATTCCTCATGAGACCCAAGACGAGCCTCGACACCGGTGCGCCGGAGCTATTGGATGCATGGGCAGTTCAATCGGTGACTTCGGATGGCTGTTCATCACTCCCCCGCCTGGCGGTGAGTCCCCAGTTCAGCAAGCCGACCGAGCAGCCTTGGCTTCGTCGGCGTCCATCTCGGTGTCGAGCATCACCGGCGCTATCGCGATCAACGCTTCGGCGATGCTCTTGCGGTGCTTCGGCGAGATGGTCGACCACCGCGCGTCGACGTAGAGGCAGCGGAGACCGTGCAACGCTTCCTGGCCGGCCGATACCTCGAAATCACCTATGCGGGTCGCAACGGCATCTGCCAGGCGTTGACCACACTTGCTAGCTCCTGCCGCAGGCCGCTGGTCTTCCACTGCCGCGCGGGCAAAGACCGCACCGGCGTACTTGTCGCCATCCTGCTCTCACTGCTCGGA
>JBOFLE010000194.1:0-4847 GCA_051657705.1 Nocardioides sp.
CTTCGATCGGATCCCCGTCGGTCACGGTGTCGGGCGCACTGACCAGCGTGCCGACCACACCGGACTCCGGGTTGACCGGCGTGATGTCGCCTTCGCAGACGGCGTACGAAGGGCCGCTTGTGCTGATGACCGCGACGGCAGTGGTGACGAGGAGTACGGCGGCCCGCGCGACACGGTTCATGCGGCCCCCTGATCGGTGGTGGTGAACAACCCGGAGGCGGCCGCCACGAACGGCGACGGGCCGGCATTCTGCTGGGCGACCCGGCGATAGCCGGGCGTAGTGTCGAGTGCCTCCTTCAATTCCGGGTACCACGACACATCGAACCGCATCTTGTCCACGCGGCCGTAGGGGTCCAGGAAGATGAACTCGCCGGTCCGGGCGACATCGAGATTGCCGCCGGGCGCCGGCCGGGGCGACAACTTCTGGGCCACCGTCGCGTACGACTCCGGCGCCCGGACCAGCTTCATGGCCCGACGGGCGGTGTCGAGATCTTCGATCCGGCCCACGAAGGCGCCGCCGATCAACGACTCCACCTTGCCGACCCCGAGAATGTCGTCGGGATGCTGGGACGCCGGATACACCGCGGTGTCCCATTTCCGGGAGTCCCGGGACAGCCGCATCATCAGCGCCCGTCCCGATCCCCAGTTGCCCATGAAGTGGTTCTCGTCCATCACGATGTTCTTGCGCTGTCTCATCGGCCGGCCGTAGATGAACCGAGAGGTGAAGAACGCTGCCAGATGCAGCAACGGCTGGGCGTACATCTCCTCCACACCCCAGTACTCGCGAGGTGTGTTGGGGTCCGGGATGGCCAGGCCCGGCATCGTGATCACCACCAGCGACTTGTCCTCGGCCTGCCCGGCGAGTTCGAGCGCGGTGTGCGCGTCCGGCGGGAACAGCAACTCGCCCAGCGGGAACTCCGCGGCGTCGCGCAGGGTCTTCGCGATCCTGATGCCGACCTCGCCCAAGCCCTCCAGGACCGGGAAGATGTCGCGTGGGTTGACGGTGACCGCACCACCCAGGGTGCGCACCGCGTCGCGCAGCACCTCGTCAACGCGCGGGTCGCGCAGCATCGCCTCCGGGTGCAGCATCCGGAAGGTGTCCAGGGCCAGTTGGCAACGCTCCGCGCGAGCCGATCTGACGGCCCGATCGAAGTCGCGATCCCGTTCGTAGTGCCCCTTCAACGGTTCGGGGACGAGTTGCCACGGTGACAGCGTCCCCGGCTCGGACTCGGTGAGATTCATCAGCCGGGAGAACGGCTTGAAACGCTCCATCTCGCACAGCCGCCCCAGCGGACCGGACGGATCGAGCAGGATCGTGGGCTCTCCTCGCTCCACCCCGAGCGCGGCGATCGCGCCGGACAGCACGCTCTTGCCGCCACCGGGATCGGCGACGACCGGGTACACTCCGGGGATGTTCAGCACCTCCATGCCGAGGTGTCCGTCGAACCGGACCGCCCGCCGCGCGGTCCCGGCGGTGTAGCCGACGTACGGACCGGTGGGGGTACCCAGGCTGGAGGACACATGCGGCATGGCGGCGGCCAGATAGCCCACCGACATCCGGCGTTGGTAGCCCACGGTCGACCACGGCTCGCCGGGAATCAGCTCCCGGAGCATCGCCCGCTGCCCACCGCCGTGCACCACTTCGATCCGGTGTACGTCGCCGTAGACGTCGATCAGGTTCCGGACCCGCTTCAGGCACTCGGCCTCGGTCTCCCCGTACACCGCGGCCCGGATCGGACCCTCGAAGCGGACCGCGTCGCGCGGCTCGCCCTCGGTCACCTCGTCGTAGGTCTGTACGGACTGGTCGATGGCTCGCGCCACAGCCGGCGGTGGCAACTCCTCGTGCTCGTCGTAGTGCTTGCGGATACCGACCGCTCGCTGCCGATCGTAGTCGGCCTTGGGGATCGCGCCGGCCATCGTCGACAGGATGCCCGACGCGCACCACTCGACCGGGTAGCCCAGCCGGGCGGTGGCGAGCATCCACGGCGAACGCCCGTCTTCGGGGAATCGGCGATCCGGCATCCGGCCGATCGAGAGCACCGCGACGTGGCGAGTGATGAGCTGGCCCCGGATCTTCGCCTCGACCCGGACAGTGGGCCCCATCGGGGAGTAGATCCAGTCGACCGGATCGGTGAAGGCGTAGAGGTCGTCGGACTCCCACACCGCCCCCGGGCCGTACGCCGCGGAACCGGCCCCTCCGCCGTCTCGCGGGTCGTCCTCGAACGACCGGATGAGTTCCGAGGCATCGAGCCGGGGTCCCACCTGGACCGGCATGCCGACCGCGATGGATCGGTGCATCAGCCACTGCATCTGGGCCGGGCTCAGCGGTACGCCGTCGAGGCCGGCGCCACCCACCAGTTCGTTGACGCGACGCAGTTCGGCCAACACCTCGGCGGCCGCCTCCGGAAGCGCCGACTGAGCGTGGCTGTGCGCGTACAGCGACTTGAGCACGGCGGCCTTGGGAGCCACCCCGAGCCGGACCCCGAGCATGGTGACGGTCTCGTCCAGCGATGCGCTCAACAGCCGACGTTGCTGCCGCTCCAGGAACGTGTCGAAGTCGCCGCCGTCGGACGGCGGCAGGGGCGACGGGGTGTCCTCCGCCAGGCGGCGGGCGAACTCGTAGGTCGGGAACGGCTTCGACGACACCCGGATCTTGACCGCGTGCCCGGACAGCCCGGCCAGCCGATTGCGGATCTGATCCCAGATCAGCTCACGGTCGTCCGGGGTGCGGAACGACCACTTCTGCGGCGTGAGCTCGTACCACGCCCACAGGCTGTTGTCGGTGACGACAAGATGCCCGACGATCGAGTTCGCGGCGAGGTCCATCCGGGCCGATCGCTCGCCACCGAACGAGCGCCACTTCTTGTTCTTCTTGTTCGGGCGGGACGGGTTCGACGAGTGACGCCCGAGCGACCGCCGGGCACGCCGCGACCCGGCCGGCTTGGCGGAGTCCGTGCCGGCGCTGAGACCTTTTCGACTGCGCGCTTTCCTGGGAATCTTCACGATGCGTCCCTCTCCTGAGAACCACGAGCGGGGAGACTCGGTGGGTACAGCAGATAGCGACCTCCAGAGGTGAGCAGCGCGCCGCTCGGGAGTACGGGCCGGCTCTTGGTCTCACCCAAGCGCGCCACCCGGACACTTGATTGGAACTCGGAGCGCCACACGTGCACCCAGTGTCGCAGGGGACGGTCGTAATCGAGCCATTGCGGCAACCTGGTCGTCACCTCGTAGGCGATCAGCGGGCCGGCGAGGACCCCGGTGAATCCGGCGATCGCGGGGCTCAGCCAGAACAGCAGGCTATAGATCGTCAACGGCGCGACAAGAGTCACCAGCACGAAGACCGCCCACTGCACGTAGGTCCAGTCGACCGGCCATCGGAGGCCCTTGGGCCCTAGCCAAACCCCACGCAGCCGGCGTGGCCCGTCATCGGTTCGAATCTCGGGCATGGCGCCGGCTAGCGCCCGCCGGGAGCGTTCTGACTGCCGCCGTTCTCGAACAGCAGGTCCAGGAGGTCACTGCCGAGCCCGAAGATCGCGACCGCGCCGAGGCCGATCGCGACGAAGACGATGCCGATGATCGCGTTGAGCGAGGTGTTCGCGGTCTCCGACATCTGTGCCCGCTTCGATGAACCGATGATGCGAATCCCTATCCACACGGTGGCGATACCCGCGATGGACAACAGCAGAGACTGAATACCTGAGATGTTCAGCATGCGATTCTCCTCTCCACAGTCCGAGAGGACCCACGCGGACGCAGCTCCTCTCCTGAGACGGCTGCGTCACCAGTGCAAGCGGCAACATGCTCAAGATCATCATGAAATCGGCAGATTGGGAAGACGTCTCAGGTAACGGAATGAACGACGGCGTGATGATATTCGAGAACACCCCGCCATCCCTATTCGGGCCTGCCTGGTCGCGCGCGTCGAATGACAGCGGTGTCAGTTGATTTCCGCGCGGCGACCGCCAACCCTGGAGACCAGGTTACCTTGCCCCGCTGCGTGACTCGGGTGGACGGAGGAGGGTTCGGATGGGACGACCGACCGATCGGCCGGAGCCCACATCCGGTCCCGCCGCGGCGACATCGGTCGGCGTACGCGATCTTCGCCGGTTCTACGTGGCGACCGGGATCTCCGCGACCGGCGACGGAGTGCTGTTCGCCGCCGTCCCGTTGGCGGCGGCCTCCCTTGCGCAGAACGCATGGCAGGTCGGGGCGATCTCCGCGGCCACCACGGCCGCCTGGCTCGTCGCGGGACTGCCCGCCGGCGCGCTGGTCGACCGGACGTCCCTGCTGCGGGTGATGGTGGTCGCGGACCTCGCCCGCACCGCTGCGTTGCTGATCCTGGCGGCAGCGCTGATAGCGGGGCAGGTGTCGGTCTGGTCCTTGTTCCTCATCGTGTTCATGCTCGGGCTCGGCTCCTGCTTCTTCGATCCCGCGGCTCAGGCCCTGATCCCGGCGTTCGTCGGCAAGGACCGGCGCAGGCTGCTGACGGCCAACGGCGTCTTCTGGACGCTGATCACCGCCTGCGGCTCGCTGATCGGGCCTCCGCTCGGAGCATTGCTGTTCACGTGGTCGAAGCCGTTGCCATTTCTGTTCGACGCACTTTCGTTCCTGCTGTCGGGAGCGCTCATCGTGCGGATCTCGCTCCCGCGGACGCGGAGCATCAGGACACGCCTGCCATTTCGCGCGGCGATCACCAATGGCATCCGACAGGTCTGGAGGCGGCGACCGCTACGGGTCGCCGCCATCGGCATGGGCGCCTACAACTTCGGCTTCGGTGTCGCCAATGCGACCTTGGTGCTCTTCGCTCTCCATGATCTGCGCCTCAGCGAACGGCAATTCGGACTGGT
>JBOFLE010000195.1:0-3042 GCA_051657705.1 Nocardioides sp.
CGTCCGGCCGCGGTACAACAGCGCCGGCGGCCTGAGCGGCGTCGAGCTGGACGGCGTGCCCTACGTGGAGCGGATCTGTTACGACGCCAAGGGCCAGCGCATGCTGGTCGCCCACGGCAACGGTGCGCTCACCCGCTACAGCTACGACCCGGACACGTTTCGGCTGCGCCGGCTCCGCACCGAGCGGTTCACGGCGGCCGACCCCACGTCCGGCACGGCATCCGGCACAGTGGCGTACCAGGTCTCGGGCGCGCCGCTGCAGGACTTCGAGTACGGCTACGACCTGACCGGCAACCTGATCTCGCTCACCGATCGCACCCCGGACAGCGGCATCCCGGCCAACCCGGAGGCGGGCCGGGTCGCCGACGCCGAGCTTCGCGGGCTGCTTGCCGCCGGCGACGCCCTGATCCGGCGCTTCGACTACGACCCGCGATACCGGCTGACCGGCGCCACCGGCCGCGAGCACGACCTCGACCCGGCCCAGCCGCCGGGTCCGCCGTGGACCGACATCCCGCGCGGCAACGACATCACCCGCACTCGCGGCTATGTCCAGGGATACGCCTACGACGCGGCCGGCAACCTGCTCCGGATGACCCACCAGGCCGGGAGCGGCTCTCCCACCCGCACCTTCGCTCTGGCCGACGGTGGCAACCGGCTGGCTTCGCTCACCGTCGGGGCCGACACCATCGGCTATGCCTACGATGCCGCCGGCAATCTGATCGCCGAGGGCGACTCCCGGCACTTCGCATGGGACGGCGCCGGCCGGCTGAGGTCCTTCGAGGTGCGGGCCGGCTCGTCGGAGCCGTCTGTCCACGCCCAGTACCTCTACGACGCGGCGGGCGAGCGGGTGCGCAAGCTGGTCCGTCGCCAGGGTGGTCGGCTCGACAGCATGACGTACGTCGGCGGGGCCTTCGAGCACTACCGGCAGACCATGCCCGGACCCGGGGGCGACACGGTCCGCGAGAACACCACGATCCACGTCGGCGACGGGCAGCGGCGAGAGGCGCTGATCCGGATCGGCCCGCCGGCACCCGGCGACGCCACTCCGGCCGTCACCTACCAGGCCGGCGACCACCTTGGCAGCGCGGTGCTGGTGCTGGACGGCGCCGGCGGCGAGGTCGGCCGGGAGGAGTTCACGCCGTACGGCGACACCAGCTTCGGCGGGCATGCCTTCAAGCGCTACCGGTTCACCGGCAAGGAGCGCGACGAGGAGAGCGGCCTGTCCTACCACGGCGCCCGGTACTACGCCCCATGGCTGGCCCGCTGGACCGCCACCGACCCCGCCGGCCCCGTGGACGGTACCAACCTCTACTCCTACTGCCGCGGCCGCCCGATGACTCACGTGGATTCGAACGGCTGCGTCGGCTGGCTTGCCGTGGCGATCGGCGTCGGAGTGATCACGGCATTGACCACCGGCGGGACGGCGAATGCGCCAAGGAACGCAGCGGAGGCGGCAAGGGCAGCCCCCCGAATGTCCAACACCGAGTATGCGGCTCACGCCGCGGTCAACGTTGCCGGTGCGGTTCGCGGGGTGCGCGCCGGTGCGGTGGTTCTCAACGAGACAGGCTCCACGATTCTCGCCACTGTCACTGAAGGCGCCGTTGGCGGAGGCATGGCGGCTGCTGGTGGCCGAGCAGTCTCCGACATCGGGTCGGGAACGGCCAGTTCGAACAAGGACTATCTCCGCGACACCTTCGTCGGTGCTGCCGTCGGCACCGTTTTCTCCTTCGCGGCGCGTGCGGTGTCCAGGGTCATCACGAGGGCCGAGCGGCCGGCGGTGCCGCCCGACGTGCCCACTCCACCGGCCGCCACTCCTCAGGCGCCCGCTCCACCGTCTGCGGGCGGGAGCGTTGCGGGTACCCGTCCGCTGCCCCGCTTTCCCGAAGTTCGACCCAAGCCGGCGCCAGGTCTAGAACTGCCACCACCGGCCGAAGTAACGGCGGCCGCCGCACCGCAAAGCCAATGGCAGATAGGAGCGCTGATGGAAGGCTCGGTGTACCAGCCGACGCAGAACAAAGTGTGGCGGGGATCGATTGATGCGTTGGCTCAGGCGATGAAAGACAACAAGTTCCAGTGGGATCAGATGTCGACGCCGATATTGGTCGATGCGCAAGGAAAGATCGTCGGCGGACACCACCGAGTGATTGCCGCCCGACTAGCTGGCGAAGTGATTCCCGCTGAGGCGATTCAACCGGCTCCGGCTTCGCATGGGCGCGCCGGGAATCTATGGTCCCGCGTCGCCGTCAAGGCAGGCACCAAGCCAAGCGCTGACTAGCTGACCCACGATCACGCCCACCTATTGACAGCTTGACACCCAGGGAGAGCAAGAATGGCCACCACCACCACTGCCACCAGCACAGCGGCGCGCGTCGAACACCTGGCCCAGGGGCCGTTGCCGACCTCCGACGTCATCTACTACCCGCCGAACGATCCGGGGCCGAGCGGGCCGCCGGATCCGCCCGAGCTGGGCATCGAGATCCATCAGCCCGCGACCGGACCGCACAACGGGACCCAGTCTCAGGGCGTGGTGTTGGTGGCGAGCGGAATCATCACCTGGTTCCGCTACGACATCGTCGGCGTCTCGGTGAAGTTCCCCGGCACCGGCTTTCTGCCCGCGACCCGGTCGTCGAACGGTTGGTCGGTGACCAGCCCGCCGATCACGGTGGCCGGCCCCGGGACAGTGATCGCCCGGGTGACCGCAACCAACGAGGCCGGCGTCAACGAGAGCCGGCCGGTGGAGCGGGACGTCGACATCGTGCTCACCGACGACATCCCTCCGACTGTCACGGTGAGTGCGCCGGCGACTCTCAAACCCGACTCGAGCTCGGGTCAGTACGTCGTCCCGCTGACGGCGACGGCGGACCCGAACGATGTCGTCCTCGTTGAGTATCACCTCGGCACGGGCGGCTGGCGCTCGATGCCGCTGAAGCCCTCGGCGACCACGTGGGCGACGGGCCCGGAGGCCACCGTTCCGTACAGCACCGAGCCCTGGTTCGTTCAGGCGCATGTCAAAGACGGGGCCGGCCATGATGGCTATGCCGG
>JBOFLE010000196.1:0-12587 GCA_051657705.1 Nocardioides sp.
CCGACCAGGCTGGATCCCGCGCAGACCGAACTGCTGAACGAGCTCGCCAAGCTCCGCGACGAGGAGGCGCCGTCCGGAAAGGTCCGCCCGGCGCAGCGGTCGGTGTTCGGACGGCTTCGCGACGCCTTCAATCAGTGACGTCGCTGATCGATCCGCGAATCGGCCCCCCAGAAATTGACACTGGAATCGACACAGGAATCGATACGGAACATGTCGCCGCACGTGCATCTCGTGTCCGCGCTGGCCGGGGCGAGACCCGGCTCGGTGGTGACGATCGATGGTGCCGAGGCCCATCACGCGGTCGCCGTGCGTCGGCTGCACCCGGGAGATCAGGTCGTCCTGACCGACGGCGCGGGCACCTCGGCGACCGGTGAGATAGCCCGGGTCGAACGTCGTAGGCTCAAGGTGTCGGTGCTGGACATCGGCTATTCCGCGGAGCCGGAACCGCGGCTGCACGTCGTTCAGGGTCTCCCCAAGGGGGATCGTGGCGAGCGAGCGGTGGAACTGCTGACCGAGATCGGTGTCGCCCGGATTACGCCGTGGGCCGCCGAGCGCTGTGTCACCGCCTGGCGCGGCGAGCGCGCGACGAAGTCTCTGGAGCGGTGGCGGGCGACCGCGCGGGCGGCGACCAAGCAGTCCGGCCGGAGCTGGCTTCCCGTGGTGGACGAACTCGTCGGCACCGAGGAAGTCGTGAGCATGGCGCTCGCCGCCGACACCGCCGCCGTATTGCACCACCTCGGGTCGGATCCGATCGCCGGCCTGGACCTCCCCGCCTCCGGGGTCGTGCTGTTGATCGTCGGACCGGAGGGCGGGTTGAGCGATGCCGAACGCCGCGCCTTCGGGGTGGCCGGACTGCGGTCGGTCCGGATGGGCGCCGAGGTGTTGCGCACCTCCACGGCGGGTGTCGCCGCCGCGGCGGCGATTCTCAGCCGCACCCCGCGGTGGGCCGATTCGTGACGGGTGCCGCCGCGGGCGGCGCCGTCATGTGGTCGTTCACTGCTCGGCCAACCGCCCCGTCACCTCGCCGCCGGCCCGCGTGGCCGCCAGGCACGAGAAGCCCCGGTCCCCACCGGCGAACGCGACCTGTTCGGGTGGTAGCACGTCTCGTCGGTACACCCCGCGCTTTCCGGACAGGTAGCTCCGCAGTGCCTTCCTCGTGCAGGTCGCCAGGACCTGGGGATCTTCCGCCACGTCGGTGTCGGTGACCGCGGTGGTCGCCTCGGCCAGGACGCCGACGGCGAAGGCCTCCCAGAAGTGCGGCTCGTCGCACGGCACTTCCCGTGCGGTCACCACACCGGCGACGTTCACGAGGCCGCCGTAGCAGGTGCCGGCCTTCCTGGTGAGACCCGCTGTCGCGCCGTCGGATTCCTCGGGCCCGGGCGGGGAGGTGCCGGATTTCCGGGCGACCTGACTCCGGTCCGGGGTTCCCGAATCGCCGGGCGGACTCGGCAGCGGGCTCAGATAGACCGCGCCGCCGCCGAGGAGCAGCCCGGCTGCCGATGCCGCCAGCAGACCCGGCCAGCGCCGGCGGGCCGCGCCCGCCGGACCGCGGGCGGCCTCGATGCGGTCGGGTAGCTGTTGGGTGAACGAGGCATGCGGACCACCGGCGACCCGGGCGTCCGGGCCTGTGGGCAGCTCGAGCGCGGCCAGGGCGTCGTACAGCTCGCGCCCGGACCGGTATCGCTGTGCCGGATCGTAGGCCGTCGCCTTGCCGATCACCCTCATCAACGTGGCGCTGCCCGGCACCTCCGGGTCGGCGAACTCGTCGGCGAGGTGCGCGACGATGTAGTCGACCGGTGCCGGGCTGCCGTCGGGGTACCGCCGGGGGGAGAGCGGGCTGATCATCGCGTGCAGTGTGGCGCCCATCGACCAGACGTCGCCCTGCGGAGTGGGCACGGCGGCATTGAACGCCTCGGGCGAGGCGTACGCCGGCGTGAGCGACTCCATGGTCACCGACAGTTCCCGGTCCGGTGCGGGAATGGCGGCGAGCCCGAAGTCGGACAGCCGCGGGGTGCCGTAGGCATCGATCAGGATGTTGGCCGGCTTGATGTCACGGTGCAGGATGCCGGCGTGGTGGGCGGCCGCCAGCGCGCTACACATCGCGAGTCCGAGGGTTCGTGCCTCGTCGACCCGAAGCGGGCCGGTCTCCGACAGCAGCTGACCCAGGGAACCCTTGGCGCAGAGCTCCATCACCAGGTACGGCCGGTTGTCCATGGTCGTCCCGACGTCGATCAACGACACCACGTGCGGGTGACCGGAGATCCGGCTGACGGCCGTCGCCTCTCGCACGAAACGACGCTGATTCCGGTCGTCGTCGAGCACCCGGTTGTCGATCTTCACCGCGACCTCGCGGCCGAGGGCGCGTTGGGTTCCGCGATACACGGTCGCGAACCCGCCGCGGCCGATCACCTCGCCCAGTTCGATGCCGGGAACCAGATCCGAGGAGCGCGGAGCGTTGACGGGATCACTCACGGGGAAGATCGAAACAGGCCGGGCCCGGCTCGGCAACTTCGGCTCGACGAGTAGACCGTACTCTTGAACACGTGAGCATGAACCGGGTGGCCGACTGTCTGTTCTGCCGGATCGTGAGCGGTGAGATCGGCGGCGACGTGGTGGACGAGTCGGAGTCGTCGCTGGCCTTCCGGGACGTGAACCCGCAGGCTCCGACTCACGTGCTGATCGTGCCGAAGGCGCATACGGCCGATGCGGCCGAACACGCGGCCGCGGACTCGACGGGCCCCGCGGACCTGCTGGTACTGGCAGCCCGGGTCGCCGCCGCGGAGGGACTGGCGGGCTATCGGCTGGTCTTCAACACCGGCGCGGACGCGGGGCAGACGGTGTTCCATACGCACCTGCACCTGCTCGGCGGCCGATCGCTGAACTGGCCTCCGGGCTGAGGTCCCGCCGATGTCACGGGTCTGGATCATGATCGCGGCGCTGCTCCTGGTCGCCTGCGGCACCGAGACCGAGCGCGCTGATTCTCCCGGTAGCCGCCCCGGCGCCGATCTTCCTTCGGGCGGCCACGGATCGGGTGACGCGGATCCCGGGCACGCCGCCGCCGAGCCACCGGCCGCGCCGTTGCGCCAAGGTGAGACGCTGGTCGAGACCGCGATGCCCGAGCCGTACACGCCGTCCCCGCCCACCGGAGTCGGCACCGACGACTATCGCTGCTTCCTGCTCGACACCGCGCTCGACCGGGACGTCTTCCTGACCGGCACTCGGGTGCTGCCCGGCAACCCGAGTGTCGTCCATCACGTGATCCTGTTCCGGGTCCCGCCCGAGAAGGTCGCGGTCGCCGAGAAGGTGGACGCCGGCGAAGAAGGCCCCGGGTGGACCTGTTTCGGCGACACCAGGACCGGCGACAGTCTCGCGATGGACGATGCCTCCTGGCTGGGGGCGTGGGCCCCGGGCAGCGGGGAAGCCGTCTACGGCACGGGCTTAGGCGTGCCGTTCCCCGAGGGCTCGCGGATCATCATGCAGGTCCACTACAACCTGCTCGCCGGTCAGGAGGCCGACGTCTCGGCGACCGAACTGCGGGTGGCCGAGATGTCGGCCGGCCTGCGTCCGGTGACCACGATGCTTCTTCCTGCCCCCGTCGAACTGCCGTGCCGACCGGGTCGCGACCAGAGCGAGCTGTGCGACAGGTCCGCGGCGGTTGCCGACGCCAAGAGACGCTTCGGACTCCAGCCGGGGGCGATCGCGGACTTCCTGCACTTCGTGTGCGGAACGACGCCGGTGCCCGGACCGGTCAGCTCCTGCGACCGCCGGATTCGGGAGAGCGCGACCATTCACGGAGTCGCCGGGCACATGCACCTGCTCGGCAAGGACATCGAGATCGAGGTCAGTCCCGGTACCCCGCGCGCGAGGACGGTGTTGAAGATCCCGGCGTGGGACTTCGACCGCCAAGCGGCGGTCCCGATCATGCCGGTGCGGTTGCGCCGAGGCGATGTGGTCCGGGTCACCTGTCGGCACTCTCAGGACTTCCGGGACTCCTCACCCAGCTTCGACGGGCAGCCGGAACGGTATGTCGTGTGGGGCGAGGGGAGCACCGACGAAATGTGCCTCGGAATCCTCCAGGTCTCCCGGCCCTAGCTCGCCGGCAACCCGGTGGGCAGGCGACGGGGGAGTCGGTATCCTGGTGAGGCCGCACTTCCGAGTTGATGTTTGCCGAGCAGAAGGGGGCCGGCCCGCAGGGGCAGACCTACACACGTATGACAGATTCTCAGCAGCGTTCTCCAGCATTCCGCTCCGCCCCCGCTGTCGTCGCGGGCTCCGCACCTCGCGGGCACTCCGGAGAGCCCACGACCAGGCACACGGTCGTGGTACCCGCGTCGATCGACATGGTCAGCCTGCTTGGCGCCGGTGACGAACATCTCACCCTGATCGAAGGGTCCACCGAGGCCGAGGTCCATATCCGAGGCAATCGGATCACCCTCCGTGGCGCGCCGGCCGAGATCGCGCTGGTGGAGCGACTGCTCGACGAACTGGTCGCGATCATCCGCACCGGCCAAGGGGTCTCGCCGGAGGTCGTCGAGCGGGTCCTCGGCATGCTGCGAAGTGAGACCCAGGAGCGGCCGGCCGACGTCCTGTCACTGAATATCCTGTCGAACCGGGGCCGGACGATCCGCCCCAAGACGCTGAACCAGAAGCGCTATGTCGACTCGATAGACAAGCACACGATCACCTTCGGAATCGGTCCCGCGGGCACCGGCAAGACCTACCTGGCCATGGCCAAGGCCGTTCAGGCGCTGCAGTCCAAGCAGGCCAACCGGATCATCCTGACGCGCCCCGCGGTGGAGGCCGGCGAGCGATTGGGCTTCCTGCCTGGCACGCTCAGCGAGAAGATCGACCCGTACCTGCGACCGCTCTACGACGCCCTCCACGACATGCTCGATCCCGAATCCATTCCGAAGCTGCTGACCGCGGGAACGATCGAGGTCGCCCCGCTGGCCTACATGCGCGGTCGCACCCTGAACGACGCCTTCATCATCCTGGACGAGGCGCAGAACACCTCTCCGGAGCAGATGAAGATGTTCCTCACCCGGCTGGGTTTCGGCTCCAAGATCGTGGTGACCGGCGACGTCACTCAAGTCGACCTGCCGGCTGGTACGAAGTCCGGACTCAGGCTCGTCGAGCGCATACTGGACGACGTCGAGGACGTCTGCTTCAATCGGCTGACCGCGCACGATGTCGTCCGTCACCGGCTCGTCGGAAAGATAGTCGAGGCCTACGAAGAGTTCGACGGCCGATGACGATCGAAGTCATCGACGAGTCCGGTCGACACCTCGATGTGACTCGCCTGGCCGGCGTGGCCCGGTTCACGCTCAATCGGATGCGGGTCCATCCGTTGGCCGAACTCTGCATCAAGGCGGTCGATCGGGCGACCATCGCCGAGCTCAATCATCGCTGGATGGCCGCCGAGGGCCCGACCGACGTCCTGGCCTTCCCGATGGACGAGCTGCGCCCCGGACTGGTGAACGGACTGGTGAACGGTCCGGTCAATGGCCCGGTCGACCCGGAGCCGGTCGAAGGCGTGCTGGGTGACCTGGTGTTGTGCCCCGAGGTAGCCGAGGAGCAGGGCGCGACGGCCGGGCACGGCACGGCGGCGGAGCTGGAGCTGTTGACCGTGCACGGCATCCTGCATCTGCTGGGCTACGACCATGCCGAGCCCGAGGAGCACCGGGAGATGTTCGGACTCCAGGACGAGATCCTGGCCGGGTGGCGCACGCGGCCGACGGACGCCTGACGCTTCGATGAGTACTCAGGACGGGTGGCTGCTGGCCGCCGTGGTGCTGCTGGTGTCGATGGCCGGACTCTTCTCGGCGGCGGACGCCGCCATCGCGCCCTTCTCGAGGGCCCGCGCTCAGGAGCTCTACGAGGAACAGTTGACCGGGTCCAAGCGCCTGCGGCAGCTTCTCCGCGACGCTCCTCGCTACGTGAACACCATGTTCCTCCTCCGGCTGCTGTGCGAGATCGCCGCCATCGCCCTCACCACCCTGATGGTCTACCGGGCCCTCGGCGGCCGCTGGTGGCCGGTGCTCGGGACCGTGATCGCGGTCATGTTGGTGGTGTCGTACGTCGCGATCGGGGTCGCGCCCCGGACTCTGGGACGACAACACGCCGAACGGGTGGCCCTCGCGGCCGCCGGTCCGGTGGTGGCGATCACCTCCGTGTTGGGGCCGATACCGCGGCTGTTGATCGCGATCGGGAACGCGATCACGCCCGGGCGGGGATTTCGCGAAGGCCCCTTCTCGACCGAGACCGAGCTGCGTGAGCTCGTCGACCTGGCCGAGCGCTCCTCGCTGATCGAGGAGGGCGAGCGGAGGATGCTGCACTCGGTGTTCGAGCTCGGTGACTCGGTGGCCCGCGAGGTGATGGTGCCGCGCAACGACGTGGTCTATATCGAGCACCACAAGAACCTGCGTCAGACCATGTCGCTGTTCCTGCGCAGCGGCTACTCGCGACTTCCGGTCATCGGTGACAACCTGGACGAGGTGAGGGGCTTTGCCTATCTGAAGGATCTGGTCAAGCGGGACTTCGACGAGCCCGAGGCCGAGATCACCCAGCGCATCGAGACCGTGCTACGGCCGGCGTACTTCGTGCCCGACTCCAAGCCTGTCGACGTGCTGCTCACGGAGATGCAGGCGCGCCGGCAACATGTCGCGATGGTCGTTGACGAGTACGGCGGCACCGCGGGCCTGATCACGATCGAGGACATCCTCGAGGAGATCGTCGGAGAGATCACCGACGAGTACGACACCGAGGACCAGGTGAGGGTATTGGCGCCGGGAGTGGCCCGGGTCCCGGCGCGGTATCCGGTGGACGAACTCGACGAGATCTTCGACGTCCGGCTCAGCGACGACGACGTCGACAGCGTGGGCGGTCTGATGGCGAAGCTGTTGGGCAAGGTCCCGATCCCCGGCTCGTCAATCGAGGCACACGGCCTCCGCTTCACCGCCGAGGAGGGCGAGGGCCGCCGCAACCGCATCGGCGCGGTGTTGATCCGGCAGTTGTCCGAGGACGGCGGCGTTGCGCGGGAAGGAGTCCGGTGATGGACAATCCGCTGACCGAGGAAGACGCGAAGCTGGTGGTTCTCGCCCGCGGCACTCGAGCCCGGGCCGGCGGTGCCCGCGAAGGAGCGGCCCTGCGGGACTCGGACGGACGGACCTATGCCGGCGCCACCGTCGACCTGGCTTCCCTCGGGATATCCGCGGTGCAGGTGTGTGTGGCGATGGCGGTGAGTTCGGGTGCGCGTGGTGTCGAGGCGGCGGTCGTGCTCGGGGCCGAGAGCGAGCCACGCGCCGCCGACCTGGCGGCCCTGGCGGACCTGTCCGAGTCGAACGGGCCGCCCGACGATGCCGGCTCCGGGGTCGTCCTGCATGTCGCGGATCCCACCGGGACGATCGTCACTTCGATCGTGGTTCCGCCGAGCACCGGGCGTGCCGACGAGACCGAATCCGAGAGCGTGGGTGGGTGAGTACTCGAGCCGCGGAGTACCCCGCCAGGGTGCGGGCTCGCGAACAGTTGACCTCGCACCTGGTCCGGCTGACCCTCGACCTGGAGTCTCCGTTTCCCAGCACCGGGGTGCCCGACGAGTGGGTGGGCCTGGTGATCGCGGGGCAGTTCCAGAGTCGCTACTACACGGTCCGGAGCGCGACGGCCACGACGGTCACGCTCGATGTGGTGATCCACCATGCCGGCTTGGTCACCGAGTGGGCGAGCCGGGACTGCGCCGGTGAGCCGGTGACGATCACCGCGCCGCGAAGCTCGTTCTCGCCGCCGGCCGACGCGAGCTGGCTGTATCTGGTGGGCGATCTGACCGCGGCGCCGGCGATGGCCCGGATCGCCGAGAGCGCTGAGATCGCCGAGAACGCCGGGTCGGCGGTGCGGATCTGGGCGGAGGTACCCGGCGACCTGGACGATTACTTTCCCGCGAGCGCCGAGGTGACCTGGTTGTCGAGTCCGGCCGACGGCAGTCGGCTGGCGGAGGTGGTGCAGAGCATCGAGTGGCCGGACCGACCGGGGTATTTCTGGATGGCCGGCGAGTCGACGCAGATGCGGCTGATCCGCAAGTACCTGATGCGCGAGCGCCGGGGTACGGCGTACGACGTGATGGGCTATTGGCGCCGAGCCGGCGGACGGCAGCCGCGCGCGGTCGATCCGGGTCCGATCTGGCAGGCCGGCAAGGCGGCCGGGCAGAGCGACGAGGAGATCTGGGCGGCCTACGACGCGGTTCGCGACGAAACGGCGCCGGGGGTATCGGGGAAGTGACCGACTACGTCAGCGGATTCGCGTGTTTCGTCGGTCGTCCGAATGCCGGCAAGTCGACCCTGACCAATGCCCTGGTCGGTTCGAAGATCGTCATCACGAGCTCGCGTCCGCAGACCACCCGGACCGTCGTGCGCGGCATCGTGCACCGCGAGGACGGCCAGCTGATCCTGGTCGACACGCCCGGCCTGCACCGGCCGCGAACGCTGCTCGGCCAGCGGTTGAACGACCTGGTTCGCACGACCTGGGCGGAGGTCGACCTGGTCGCCGTGTGCTTCCCGTGCAACGAGCCGATCGGGCCCGGCGACCGGTTCATCGTGAGCGAGTTGGCCACGGTGCGGCGTACGCCGAAGTTCGCCGTCGCCACCAAGACCGACCTCGTCGCGCCCGACCGGATCGCCCGGCACCTGAGCGACATCGCCCGGCTCGGCGCGGACACCGGCACCGACTGGGCCGAGATCGTGCCGGTGTCCGCGGTTGCCGGAGACCAGGTCTCGCTGCTGGCGGATCTGCTGCTTCGGCAGATGCCGCCCGGGCCGCCGCTCTATCCCGACGGAGACCTCAGTGACGCGCCCGAAGAGGCGATCGTCGCCGACCTGATCCGCGAAGCGGCCCTCGAGGGCGTGCGGGACGAACTGCCGCACTCGATCGCGGTGGTGGTCGACGAGATGTCGCTCCGTGAGGACCGGCCCACCGACAGGCCACTGCTCGACATCCATGCCGCGGTGTACGTCGAACGCGATTCCCAGAAGGGGATCGTGATCGGCCATCGGGGGAGCCGGCTTCGAGACATCGGCAGCACCGCGCGCCGGCAGATCGAGGCGATGCTCGGGACGCCGGTCTTCCTCGACCTGCACGTCAAGGTGGCCAAAGACTGGCAGCGCGACCCCCGGCAGTTGCGCAAGCTGGGCTTCTAGTGAGTCCGTCCGCGGGCTCGCCGGGCTCGCCGGTCGCGGGATTCACCGAGGCGACCGCGTGGTCGGCGTTGCGCCGAGCCGGCGGCCGGCTGGGTGTCGCGACCGACGGCGCCGCACTGATGCGGCTGGGGGAGAATGCCCTGTTCCGGCTCCGCCCCCAGCCCGAGCCGCTGGTGGCGAGGGTAGCCCGCACCATGGACTACTGGGCCGACGTGGAGAAGGAGGTCGCGGTCGCCGCCTGGCTCGCCGAGCGCGGTTTCCCGGCCGCCGAGTTGTCGGACCACGCTCCGCAGCCGGTCGAGGCCGGCGGTCATCCGGTGACGATCTGGCGCTGGCTGGAGGGCGAGCCGGCCACCGGCCGTGACTACCGGAGGTTCGGCCGGCTGCTGAGAGACCTGCACGGCCTGCCGCCGCCGAGCGACTTCCGGCTGCCGCGACTCGACCCCTTCGGTCGCATCGAGCCCAGGATCGCCAAGGCGCCGATCGCCGATCGCGACCAATCGTTCCTGAGCGACCTGTGCGCCTCGCTGCGCACCGAGTGGGGCACCCTGAGGTTCGAGCGGGAGTTCGGGCCGATCCACGGCGACGCCCATGCCGGCAATGTGCTCCTCGGCGACGGCCGGATGGTGCTGATCGACTTCGAGCGTTTCGCCTGGGGGCCGCCGGAATGGGACCTGGTGAAGATCTCTATCGAGCACCTCGTGGCTGGATTCACCACGGCCGCCGACTACGACGCCTTTCGTGGTGGCTACGGTGCCGATGTCACGGCCTGGCCGGGGTTCCCCACCGCCCGGGCCATCGTGGCGCTGGGTATGACCACCTGGCTCGGTCAGCGGGTGCGGGAGAGCGAGGCGATCGCCGCCGAGTTCGCCAAACGGATGCGCACGCTGCGTGAAGGGAGTGCCGAGACCTGGGTGCCCTACTGAGCCGAGAGCCCGGCCATCCGCTCGGAGTAGGCGAGCACTTCGGGATGCCTGGGGTGAGCAGCGACCAGTTGGTGATGGAACGCGGCCGCGTAGGCCCTTGCGCGATGGGACTGCAGCGTGCTGATGAGTCCAAGGGCACTGTTTCCGAGGGCCAGCGCCTTGTCGAGATCGTCCGACTGGAGCGAAACCGAGGCCGAGACCAGTTCCAGGAAGGCCCGAGTCCTCAGCGGGGTTCGATCGGGGTTGATCGCCAGCGACACCGACTCCTCCGCTAGCGCTGTTTGGTCGAGGTCGCGGAAGCAATAGGCGCTCTCGCCAGCCAGTTCCACGGCGTCGAAATAGCCGATCCAACCGGGCTCACTCGATGGATCACTTCGCGAGAGCTCCGTCTCAGCACGGCTCAGGGCGGAGGCACAGGCCGTGGACTCTCCCTGGACTGCCAAGGCGCGGGCTTCCGTCGCGTACAGTGACGCCCGCACAGCGCGGGTCGCCCCAACTGCTGTGTATTGAGCTGCTCGGGCGTACTGAACCGCCTCATCCGAGCGCCCGAGGAAGTTGGCCTGGTGGCTGAGGTCCCCGAGCAGCCGAGCCCCTTGTGCTCTGTCACCGGCCTCACGGGCGAGGCGGAGTCCGTAGCGGAAGTAGTAGCCGGCGGCTTGGTGCCGACCGATGTCGTACGCCGCCCATCCGAGGACCTGCACTACGTCCGTGGCTGCGCCGAACACCTCGCGCCGCACGGCCTCAGAGTGCGCGGAGTTGAGGCATGGGATGACTTCGTCCCGGAAGAAGTGCAGCAGCGGCAGCCGGGTAAAGCCTCCGCCGTAGCGGAAGTCCAGCTCGGCGAGCGTGGTGGCGAAGTCCCGGATCCGGGTCGCCGCAGTCGATCCCGTGAGCGGCTCCGACCTGTCCGGGGCCGGGCCTGAGAGGAGATGGCCGGCGATGATCCGCGACGCCAGATCCGGTGTCCACACGCCGGGCTCGTCGATCGCATCAGCGACATCGGCATCGGTGATCGAGGCGAGGTCAGCGATGGTCTGGTCAGGGGTAAGTGACTGGGACGGGTCGGGGAGTCCGACGCGCGGTGCGAGGAGTTCGTCGAAGGCTCGCCCGAAGTACCGGCTGAGCAGCATGCGCGTTCCGGGCCTCGCCGGTGCGTGGCCGGAGGCGTCGAGCCGTTCCCGGCGGGCCAGTCGTTGCAGGTGTCGCGAGCTGATGGTGGCGTCGATGCGTTCGCGACGCGCGAAGTCCTCCAGGTCCCGTGCGGCCGACTCGTAGCTCAGGCCGCGTTCGTGAACGAGTTGTGCCAGCAGCGTGACGAACGGCTGGCGCTCCTCCCGCGTCACACGCATGGTCGCGTGACCCACGGCTGCCGCCGCCCCCGAGTGCTCCACCACCTCATTGTGGCAATCCGAGCCTTCCGCTGGCACCGATGTCGCGCATAGGTCCGCCGGAGGTCCTCGCGAGGTCTCGCTGATCGACGGCACGCTCGGCCACATGGACGACACCATGAGGAGCATGTTCGGGACCCGGCGTATGGCCGAGGTCGGGGCAGAAGTGCGCGCGGCGTGCGATCACTTCCGGGCGGTCGAAGCACGAGGAGAAGCCTTCGTTCGAGACGCCGATGATCTTCCCGTGCGCACCGCCGAGTGGATGCGGTGGTATGACGAGGAGCATCGGCCGGCCTCCGCTCGGTTCGACGAAGCGCTCCTCGCTTTGGAGACGACCCTGGGAGAGGTGGTCCCGGGCCGGAATCCCGCTCTGTTCGTCGAGGTCTGCCGGGCACTTCTCGCTGCCACCGACGATCCATGAGGCCACCCGGGGAGGAGTGTGGCCGTCGAACCGCCACTTGAGTGGACCTCACGGAGGGGGATCCTCATCGGTCCCAGAGGCGCACGGGCTCTAGAGCGGGCCGGGTGGTGGGCCGGTGGCGGGTGGTGGGCCTGGTGCTTGTTTGGTGTGGTTGCAGTGTTCGCAGAGGCCTTGGCCGTTGGTGTAGGTGGTGGGTCCGCTGGTTGCGTGGGGGTGGATGTGGTCGGTGTGGCGGATGGGCGCGTCGCAGTACAGGGTGCGGCAGCGTTGGTCGCGGTGGGTGATCATCCGGGCGAGACCGGTGGGGAAGAACCGGGAGCGGGATTCCATGGCGACCAGGTCCCCGGTCTTGGGGTGGGTGTAGAGGCGACGGAGCCAGAAGCCGGCGCCGCCATTGCTCGACTCGACGAGCCCGCGCGCAGCGGAGGCGGGGATAGGGCCATACCCCGTGATGGTGGCGGGTTGTGGGTCGCTGGTGAGGAGGGTGTGGTCGGTCATGACGAGGGTGACCTCGACCGGCACCGCGGAGGCTGTGGTTTGGCCGGTGAGTCGACCGACCAGGGTGTCGGCCATCACCTGCCCACGTGAACGCTGGTCGCCGGCGGCTCTGGTGGTGTTGGCGTGGCGGGTGAGCGCGGCGTGGGCCGCGACTCCTTGGGCGACGGGG
>JBOFLE010000197.1:0-1301 GCA_051657705.1 Nocardioides sp.
TCGCCGTCGTGGCCGGTCAGTTGCACCCCGGCGAGCAGCGAACTGCCGTTGTGGGTGGCGGCCTCGTAGCGGAGCCGGTGGCCCCGGGTCGGTCCGCCCGGCACCGCCGCGGAGTGGACCTCGATCCGGCCGCAACGCAGCCGGGTGCGTGCCTCGAACCCCGGGCGCCGGTCGCTCAGCACGTCGGGCCGGTCCTCGTAGTCGAGGACCACCGAGACCAGGTACCCGCCGCCGGCCTCGGGGTGATCGACGTACCGGACCCGCCTCAGGTAGCTCTGCGTCCAGGCCGGTTCGCCGTCTGCGGGGTCACTCGCGTCGATCTGGTACTCGTAGTCGATGACGTTGCCGAACTGATCGGTGGTCCGGCTCAGTCGCCACGCGAAGATCCGGGCCGGGTCGGCCGGGTCCGCCAGCGCCGCGGGATCGGACCAGTCGGCACCGGCACCGGCCGGGCGGGGCGTGCCGTACAGGCTGACATGGCCGTTGCCGGTCCACACCCGCCAGTAGTCGGACCCGGCGTCGGGGGTGCTGGCGACATGGTGCTCGATCCGGGCGAAGAGTCCCTCGGTTCGGGGGCGGTACCGGGTGAGGCCGGGCTCGGTGCCGACCACCACCAGGTCCTCGGCCCCGGAGAGCACGAACGTGTCGCGGGTGTCGTCGTACGTCGGCAGCCCGCGCGAGGTCTGCCGGGTCACCCCGGGCACCCCGAGAGACCAGCCCAACCCGAACGGGCCGTTGCCCGAGCCGGAGCTGTAGCCCAGCGCGAGGCTCGGCTGGAAACCGCCGCGCCCGGCCGGGAGGTCGATCGGGATCGTGAGATTGCCCGTCCCGGTGTGCAGGTCCGGGCCGAACTTCTCCCCGATGCCGCGCACCGCTCCGCCGCCCTTGGGCAGGCTGATGATCTGCTCCGCGGTGCCGGACTGATCACTCATGCCAGCACCCCGGGCCGTGTCGACGAACGCATGCCTCCACGCTAGGAAGCGCGCCCACCCGGGCACATCCGTGGCGAGTACGGAGATCGGCTCACGCCACTACGTACACCTGGTGCCGATTCCTGACCACCACTTCCGGTAGTCCGCCACCTTCGACACTATTTTTCGCGCGAAACTGGTGCTTCAGGTGGCGGACTACCGGAAGTGTCAGTCCTCTTCGATGCTGATCAACGGGTAGTTGACGATCACGCCGATGGCCCCCCAGGCGGCGCCGCCGGGACCGGTCACCGCACCGCTCTCGGCCAGGTCGACCACATCATCGAAGTCGGTCTGCAACGTCGCGGCGGACCGATCCACCCAGGCGGTAGC
>JBOFLE010000198.1:0-16495 GCA_051657705.1 Nocardioides sp.
CGTCACAAACGCACTCGCTTTTGTGACGCCTCGGCCTGCATTTGTGACCTCTCGGCGCTATGGAATCAGGCGGTCCAACTCGTCGCGCATCACCTGTGGATCGACGTCGACGCCGGTCCAATGCCGGATGCCCAGCACGGCCTGGTTCACCAGCATGCCGCGGCCGTCGAGCGTCGCCGCCCCACGCTCGGCGGCGGCCGCCAACAGCATGGTCTCCGCCGGGCTGAAGACCACGTCCGCGACCAGCATCTCGGGAGTGATCGAGTCGAGGTCGACGGGAGGCACCGCGTCGACCTCGGGCGCCAGTCCGATCGACGTCGCGTTGAGCACCACATCGGTACCCGCCGGGATCCGGTGCAACCCGGACCATGGTTCGTAAGACACCGTCACCAGCGGAGCCAGGAGGCCGGCCAACTCCGTCCCTCGGACCGGATCGCGGTTGACGACGGAGATGGAGGCCACTCCCGCCAGCGCCAGCTCTACGGCACACGCACGAGCGGCACCGCCGGCGCCGTACAGCACCACGCGCTTGCCGGCGGGGTCCGCCTCCCGGCACAGCGAGGCCAGGAACCCCGCGCCGTCGGTGTTCTCACCGAAGAACCCGTCGTCACGACGTACGACGCAGTTGACGGCGCCGATCAGCGTCGCCGACTCGCCGAGGCCGGCCAGGTGTTCGATCACCGCGACCTTGTGCGGCATCGAGCAGTTGAACCCGGCCCAGCCCATCGCCCACGCGCCACGGACGGCGGCGGCCAGCCCCTCGGGAGGGACCTCACAGTTCAGGTAGCGCGCCGCGATCCCATGATGCGCGTACGCCGCCTCGATGATCACCACGGTCGGGTTCTCCCCGGCCGGGATCGAGAACGAGCCGGTGAGCGCGGGGAGGAAGGGGCCGGCAGTCCCGACGCGGACGGTAGATGCCGGGGGTTTCGTCACGTGGGATGTCGTCACGGGATCGGCGGACACGGTAGAAACGCTACATGTCCGCGGCCCGCCGGAGACCCGCCGGAGCCGACGCCGCCGAGGCGGACGTGGTGGTCATCGGGTCCGGAATGGGCGGAGCCACCACGGCATGGGCGCTGGCGCGGCGGGGCGTTCGCGTCCTGCTGCTCGAGCGCGGCGACTGGCTGCCCCGCGAGCCGGAGAACTGGTCCCCGCAAGCGGTGTTCATCGACCAGCGGTACCGGTCCCAGGAGCGGTGGTGGGACGGCGAGGGCCGGCCGTTCCGGCCCGGCGTGCACGCGGTGGTCGGCGGCTCGACCAAGGTGTACGGCGCCAGCTTGCCGCGCTTGCGTGAATCCGACTTCGAGGCCGTCGAACACGCCGAGGGCATCTCGCCGGCCTGGCCGATCCGCTACCGGGACCTGGAGCCCTACTACGCCGAGGCCGAAGCGCTCTACCGCGTTCACGGCGCGACCGGAGAGGACCCGACCGAACCCTGGCGCAGTGCGCCGTACCCGCATCCGGCGCTGCCGCACGAGCCCTACGTCGCCGATCTCCACGCGCGCCTGCGGGCCGCTGGGGTGCACCCCAGCGCCAACGCGATGGGCGTCGACCTGGGCGACGGTGGCGCCTGCGTCCGGTGCGCGACGTGCGACGGGTTCGTCTGCCGCCTCGGAGCGAAGTCCGACGCCGAGACCTGCGCCATCGCGCCGGCCCTGGCGAGCGGGAACCTCACGGTGCGAACCCGGACCACGGTACGACGGCTGGTCGCCGAGAATCGACGAGTCACCGCGGTCGTCGTCGACTCACCGGACGGCGTACGGGAGATCCGGGCCGGACGATTCGTGCTCAGCGCCGGCGCGGTCCTGTCCGCGGCACTGCTGCTGACCAGCGACCTCGCGGGCGGATCCGGTCAGCTCGGGCGGAACTTCATGATGCACAACAACACCCACCTCGCGGCCATCGATCTGGATCGGCGCAACGACGTGGTCTTCCAGAAGACGCTCTCGGTCAACGATTTCTATGTCGACATCGGTGACGGCACCCCGGGCGGCACGCTGCAGCTGATCGGCAAGGTACAGGGGCTGATGATCAAGAGTTGGGCCACCCGGACACCGCTGTGGGCACTCGACCTGGTCGCCGGACGAAGCGTGGAATGGCTGGTGATGTCGGAGGATCTGCCATCCGCCGACAACCGGGTGGTCGTCGACGCGGGCGGCCGGATCACCGTTCGACGTACCGCCCTCGGCATGTCCACCCACCGGAGGCTCCTGGCCCGGGCCAGGAGCCTGCTCCGCGAGTGCGGCTACCACCTCGTAGGAACCCAACCGTTCGATATCTCGATGAACTCCCACCAATGCGGCACGACGGTGATGGGCGAAAGCCCGGTCGGCAGCGTTCTGGATCCCCTGTGCCGCGTGCACGACCTGACCAACCTCTGGGTGGTCGACGGCGGCTTCTTCCGCTCCAGCGCGGCCATGAATCCGGCGCTGACCATCGCCGCCCAGTCGCTCCGGGTGGTCGCCGAGTCCGACCTGGCGAGCTGACAGCACCGCGGCGGAAGACCGACGACGATGACCAGGCCCCCGCGTCCGCGAGGGCCTGATCGCCGGTGGAGAGCCCGTGCGGCGGGCGGCGTGACTAGCGGATCGGGAACACCGCGAGTCGGTCGTCGGCGACCAGCGCCGCGACCTGTTTCGGCGTGACACCGGTCTCGGCCGGAGTCCGCGTGTTGTTGCCGAAGAGATCGCTGACGTAGACCCGAACCGTCAGGCCGTCGGGCCTCGTATAGGTGACCAACCAGCTCCCGCGATCGTCGGCGAGGGTCCGATCGAGTTGGGCGACACCTCCGTCCGGAGTCGGGAGGGGCTCGCAGTCGCAGTCCTTCTCGGGCCACGCGGTCGGGAACGCCCAGCCCGTGACCTTCCTGGTCGTGGCGACCTCGATCTGGACCAGGCCACTGCCCGGCTGACCGGGGTTGGTCCAGCCGACCTTGGTGCCGATCGAGGTGATCGGCTCGACGAACCCACCTTGCACGCCGGGGGGCTGCTTGCGGTCGATGTGGTTGCCAGCCGGATCGAGGACGTCGCCCACCACCCGGACCAGCTTCCGGGCGACCTTCACCTCCGGAGACCTGAGGAACTCTGCCTCCGTCGGCGGCAGGCCGACTCGCGGATCCGGGTCCTTCGGCGTGATGCTCGGACCGCTCGGCCCTCCCTGTCCGGCGAATCCGCTGTCGGCGACGGTCTGACCCTTGCTCGGCTCACCGCCTGTCGGCAGGTTGATCATCCCGGCGACCGCCGTGACGGTCGCCACCGCGACCGCGCCACCGGCGATGCGCCGCCGTGCCGTTCGGCGACGCCCCCGGGCGAT
The DNA here is from genome assembly GCA_051657705.1 of Nocardioides sp. Classification (GTDB taxonomy): domain Bacteria; phylum Actinomycetota; class Actinomycetes; order Propionibacteriales; family Nocardioidaceae; genus Nocardioides. Next base: position 3,316 of record JBOFLE010000198.1, read on the forward strand.
GTCGTCGTCGATGGAGTACGGCGGGACGACGATGCGGTCGGCCGCCTGACGTAGTCGTTCGTCGAGGTTGTTCATGGCAGTTCCTTTCGTGCTGGTCATTGCTGAGGTGCGAACTAGACCGAGACGCCGTAGACATCCCGGAGGCGGGCCAGCGCGGCGGCGGTCTGGCTCTTGACCGTGCCCGGGCTCAGCCCGAGGTCGTGAGCGGTCTCCTCCACGGACAGGCCGAGGTAGTGCCGCAGGACGACCACCTTGCGCTGACCGATCGGTAGCGTGCGCAGCGTCGCGATCAGCAGATCCACGTCCTCGGCGGCGAGCGCCTCGGGTGCCGGCATATCCCGATCCGCCAGGCCGACCAGCTCTCGTCGGCCGTTCTTCCGGAACTCGTCGATGCGGGCATTGACCATGGCCCGGCGCAGGTACCCGTCCGGGTCTCCGGCCCGCTGGATGGTGGTCCACCGCCCGTACGCCCTGGTCAGTGCTGTCTGGACCAGGTCCTCCGCCTGGTGGGCGTCGCCGCACACGAGGTAGGCGGTCCGGTACAGGTGGGGGCGCCGCGCCGCGACGTACTCCCGGAACGCGTCGTCCTTGGCACGTTTTCCGCTTCCCAGCATGTTGTCCTCCGTCTCTCTCTTACCTGGAGCACGGTCGGGGAGCCGATTGCGTTGGTCCCCATTCCCACCGACCCGGCAGTTATCTGGCCAGATTTACGGCGTGTCGAAGGACAACTGCCGGGTCGACCGGACAGTCGCTGGTGAGCAAGAGTGTCGTTCGCGACCAGGCGATGCGCGGAGCCCGTCGCTGTGCGCCCGCGCGCATCGGGGACACCCTCGAATCGGTTCAGCCGACCAGTCGCGCCGCTCGCCGGAGGTCGGCTCGCATCGCGGCCGGTGTGATCAGGCGAAGTCCCGGAGCGGCCAACCGAAGCGCACCCGGCAGATCGAACTCGGACACCGCTCTCACCAGTGTGCCGTCCGCGGTCTGGCGGAAATGACACGAGAGCCGCGCCCTGATCGCGCGCCATTCCCCTTCCTCCACCCAGAGCAGAGCGGGCTCGCATGCCGTCACCCGCAGCCGGGGTCGTAGTCCGGGCTTGGTGACGTCGGTCCAGGTGGTGCCAACCTCTCCGTCGCCCACGACGTCGGCGACCGCGCTCAGGCTGGATTGCCAGTCGGGCCGGTTCCGCGGGTCCTTGAGGTAGTCGAAGGCCACATCGGGTGGCTGCGGGAATGCGACGACGACCTCCAACTGCCGGCTGCCGGCAGGCCAGGGGTCACGGGGCACGGTGTCACCCTACTTGCCGGCCAACGACCCCGAGCGGGCGACGGCCGGCCGTTCCCCGGAGCGATGCGACGCAGGTCACACGATCCCGCGCCACTTCCGGAGCCCACTGGTCGTTGGTCGTTGTTGTAGGGCAAGACGCGCATGTCTTCTCTCGCGTCGACCCGGCTCATGGTGTCCTTACTCTGCGGTGGGACTTTGGGCCGGGTCGACTGTCTCCGGGTTTGTCGACCCGTCAGTTGTCCTTCGACACGCCGTGAATCTGGCCAGATAACTGCCGGGTCGGCTCTAGAGGATGGGGGCCGGCGCGTAGGATGCGGCCTCCGGATCGCCCGCGAGCAGCGGCTCCGCACGGCGTACGACGTCGCCGATCTGCTGCCTCGCGGCCCCGGTGAAACTCTCCGGGTCGGCGACCAACTCGTCGATCTGGGCGCGCGTCAGCCCCAGCCGGCCATCGGCGGCGAGCCGGTCGTAGAGATCGTTGGCACCGGCGCCCTGGCGGAGTTCCAGCGCCACCGCCACGGCGTGCTCCTTGATCGCTTCGTGAGCGGCCTCTCGACCCACCCCGGCCCGGACGGCAGCCAACAAGACCTTCGTCGTCGCCAGGAACGGCAGGTAGCGGTCCAGCTCACGCTGGATCACCGCCGGGAACGCGCCGAACTCGTCCAGCACCGTCAGCGTGGTCTGGAACAACCCGTCGGCTGCGAAGAAGGCATCCGGTAGCGCTACCCGGCGCACCACGGAGCAGGAGACGTCGCCCTCGTTCCACTGATCGCCCGCGAGTTCCCCGATCATCGACAGGTGACCTCGCAGGACGACCGCCAGCCCGTTGATCCGCTCGCAGGATCGGGTGTTCATCTTGTGGGGCATCGCCGAGGAGCCGACTTGCCCCTCGACGAAGCCTTCGGTCACCAATTCCAGCCCGGCCATCAGCCTGATGGTGGTCGCCAGGTTGGAGGGCGCGGCCACGAGTTGAACCAGCGCCGAGATCGCGTCGAAGTCCAGCGAGCGCGGATAGACTTGTCCGACGCTACGCAGCGGGTTGTCCGCGGCGGCCGCCTCGAGGGCCGCCAGCCTGCCGGCGTCACCACCGAGCAGGTCGAGCATGTCCTGAGCGGTGCCGACGGGCCCCTTGATGCCGCGCATCGGGTACCGCGCGATCAACTCGTCGAGCCTAGCCAGCCCGATCATGAGCTCGTCGGCGGCGGTGGCGAACCGCTTGCCGAGCGTGGTCGCCTGGGCCGCCACGTTGTGCGACCGGCCGACGACGACGGTCGCTTCGTACTCGACCCCGAGCCTGGTCAGCCGCGCCAGCGTCGCGATCACCCTTGTCCGGAGCAGCGCGAGAGACGCCTTGATCTGGAGTTGCTCGACGTTCTCGGTCAGGTCGCGCGAGGTCATCCCCTTGTGGATGTGCTCGTGCCCGGCCAACGCACAGAACTCCTCGATCCGGGCCTTGACGTCATGGCGAGTCTGGCGCTCGCGTTGAGCGATGGACTCGAGATCGATCTGATCGACCACACTTCGGTACGCCTCGATCACACCATCGGGAACATCGATGCCCAGCGACTTCTGGGCGCTGAGTACGTCGATCCACAGGAGCCGCTCGGCGCGGATCTTGTGCTCGGCCGACCAGATCTCGGCCATATCCGGAGCGGCATACCTGGCGGCAAGCACATTCGGCACACTCACCTGGGCGGCTCCTCGTCGCATCTGGGTGGGACTCTAGGTGGCATCTGAATGAGCTGAACTGATCCGGACAGCCGCGGACGATCCTAGCCGGGCGCGACTTTTCGACGAGTCGACGGCTACTGCGGGACGGGTCGGCCGCTACTACGGGACGGGTCGGCGATGTCGGTGCGCCATTGGGCGCCGTCGAAGACGATCTCGCCGACACCGGAGTACGCCGCGGCGCGCGCCGCCTGCAGGTCCGCCGCGACGGCGGTGACCGCCAGGACCCGGCCACCGGCGGTGACGATCCGGCCACCGGCGCCATCGTCGGATCCAGCACCGGTCTCGTCACCGGAGCGGGCCGTGCCCGCATGGATCACATGCACGCCCGGCCGGGAGTCGGCCGCCGCCAGGCCCTTGATCTCGTCACCGCTCGAGGAGGACTCGGGATATCCGGCCGACGCCATCACCACCGCGACCGCGGCACCCCGCTTCCACGACGGGGTCGGCACGTCGGCCAGCGTGCCGGTCGCGGCGCCGTACAACAGCGGCGCCAAGGGCGACTCGAGCAGCGCCAACAGCGGCTGGGTCTCGGGGTCGCCGAACCGGGCATTGAACTCGATCACCCGGATGCCGCGCGAGGTCAGCGCCAGACCGGCGTACAACAGCCCGGCGAACACGCTGCCTCGCCGGCGCATCTCGTCGACCGTCGGTTGCAGCACATCACGAAGTACGTCGGCGACCAGATCACCCGGAGCCCAGGACAGTGGGGTGTAGGCGCCCATGCCACCGGTATTCGGGCCCTGGTCGCCGTCGAAGATCCGCTTGAAGTCCTGGGCCGGTTGCAGCGGATAGACCGTGGTGCCGTCGGTGATCGCGAACAACGACACCTCGGGGCCGTCGAGGTACTCCTCGATCACGACCGTCTCGCACGCGGCGGCGTGGGCCAGCGCGACGGCGCGATCGGAGGTCACCACCACGCCCTTGCCGGCCGCGAGACCGTCGTCCTTGACGACATAGGGCGGCCCGAAGGAGTCGAGGGCCGCCACCGCCTCCGCCGGCGTACGGCACAGGTACGACGCGCCGGTCGGCACTCCGGCGGCCCGCATCACGTCCTTGGCGAAGGCCTTGGAGCCTTCGAGCCAGGCCGCTTCGGCCGACGGCCCGAAACAGGCGATGCCGCGCATGCGGACGGCGTCGGCCACGCCGGCGACCAGCGGCGCCTCCGGTCCGACCACGACCAGGTCGGCGCCGAGCGAGGCGGCCAGCCCGGCGACCGCGGCCCCGTCCAGCGGATCGACCTCGTGCAGGGTCGCGACGGCGGCCATACCGGGATTCCCGGGCGCGGCGTGCACGTCCGGTGATCCCGGATCCATGCTCAAGGACCGGGCCAATGCGTGCTCGCGGCCACCGGTACCGATCACCAACGACTTCATGCGCACCTCACGACCATGAACCCTAGATGGTCCGGTCCCCATACGACACTGCGCCTACGCGGACCGCCTACGCGGACTCCTCGCCTCGGTCCCCGTCATCGATCTCGGCGCCCGGCGGCGTGTACCACCACACCCGGGTGGTGCGCCTCGGCCGCTCGCTGGTGCCGGCGGTCCCGACCGCGAGCAGCCGGTCGCCGACCCAGACCCCACTGCCGGCCTTCGATGCCTGGGCCGGCCGCGGCAGCCAACTCCAGACCTGCTCCCGATCGTCGAAGAGCAGTCCGGAGAACACGCCGAAACGCCTGCCCGCCGCGTCGAGCCGCCAGACCTCGGGGCTGCGGTTGTCGAGAGGCTGTTCGCCCAGATAGCGCCACCCGTTCCGCCAGGGGTCCCGCGCGGTGTCCAGGACCAAGCCGCCCGCGAAGTGAAGCTCGCCGTCGGTATCGACGGGAAGCCGCTCGACGTGCATCAGCCGGCGGCCGGTCGACCACCAGCAACAGGCATAGGTTCGCTGCTGACTGGAGGGCAGGCGGGACCAGGACTCTCCATCGAAGAGGCTGGCCCGGATCTCGGCGGTCTGCAACGGCGGGATGAGGCGCTTCGGGTCGGCTCCGATCGCGACCAGACCGGCGTCGGTGGACACCAGGGCGCGCCGGCCCAGCGCGGGTTCGGCGCTGTCCGGGGGGAGGGCCGACCAGGTGTCGGTGTCGAGGTTCAGCGCTTGCACCGGCGAGTCGGACCGCGAGCCGACGACGTAGACGGCGGTGTCGGTGGCGGCCAGCCCGCTCGAGGCCGGCACCCCTTTCGGCGCGGGGAGGCCGCGCCAGCGATCCCGCACGAGGTCATAGGCCCACCACCTGCCGGCCTTCGCCAGCACCCAGGTCCGCCCAACCTGGGCGTCGTGATGGGCGTGTACGGCGAACGGCGCGGCCGCGATGGCTCGCCAGGTGCGGGTGGCGACGTCGTACGCCGCGCCGTCGCGAAGCGCGCAACCGGCGTCGTCGGCCGCACGGTCATTGCAGCGCCTCGCGATCCCCCCGAGGACGATGACCTCGGATCCGGTCCACGTGACCACCGGTTCGGAGCGGGGGGAGAGCGGCGCCGGTGGCAGCTCTTGCCAGCTCCCGGTCGGCGCCGGAGGCACCGGGGGTTGGACGGTGGGGCCTGTACTCACCAGCATCGTGCCCGCGAGCGCCACCAGGCCGGCGAGCGCGACCGCCCCGCCGGACAACCGCACCCGGTGGCGACGGGACTCACGCCGGCGGGTGAGCGAAACCTCGGCCAACAGCGCCGGCGAACGATGAACGCTCCGATCCAGCTCAAGGTCGTCGATGTGCCGCAGGATGCGGCGGATCCGGTCGTCCGGATCCACCGCCGCGGTGGCGCCGAGCGCCAACTCGGCCTCGGCCAGCTCGGCGCCGATCACACTCGGTCGGAGGCCGAGCACCGCCGATACCTCGTCGGCCAGGAGCGTGCGATCGGGTTCCTGGTGGCGGAGCAGCAGGAGGGTCCGCTGTCGTGCGTCGAGCCGTCGCAGCGCCGACCAGAAGGCCCGATCGCGCTCGATGTCCTCGTCGGCCCCGGGCACGTCCTCCGGCGGGAAGCGGGGCAGGTCCGGCGTCCGGGCGTCACCAGCCCCGTGACCGGGTCCGTCGCCGACGACGTGCCGCAGGGAGGCCCGCCGAACCGCCGCCTCGCGGTCCCAGGCGTCGCGCCACTCCCCGGAGACCGCACGGAAGCCCTCGATCGTTGCCGAGCGTGCCAGCTCGCGATCACCGGCGACGAAGAAGGCCGCGCGATAGACCCGCGGCCAGGCAGCGAGGACGAAGTCAGTGAACTCGGCGGTCTCCGACATTGGTCCTCCTGAGGTCAGCTTAGCGTTCACGCGGCGAACTCAGCACTAGTGCTGATAGCGCCCGGGTCCGGCTCAGGCCTAGCCTGCGAGCGACGCGGCGGAGTCGACGACGACGCAGGTGATTCGCGTGGATCGGGCGAGTAGCAGGGGTGGAGACGCAGTGATGACGAGGGACGAGGTCCCCGACGCCGAGCCGGTGACGGGAGCCGGTGTCGTCCAGATGGCCGAGATCGAGTCCCGAGCGGTGGCGGCCCGGTTGCGCGGCCTGTCCGCCGAGATGGCCTCGCTGGGACCGAGTGTCGAGGCGGCGCTGGCAGCGGTCTCGCGCCCCGCCTTCTCCAAGACGGACGGCGGCGCCCAGGCTTTCCACTCCTACGCCGGCTGGCGACGCCAGTTGCTCGCCGCCATCGGCCGACTGGCATCCGACCCCGACCGAACCGCGGACTCGCTGATCCACGCTCACGAGGGAATCCGGCAGGCCGATGCCGACGCCGGCTCGGAGATCGGGAGACTCCATGGCTGACGGTCCGCTCGAGGTCCACCTCACGGAGCTGCGGGCACAGGCGGAGGTCGTCCGAGGCGAGCCACTTCGCCTGAGAAGCGCGTCAGCCGAGCTGAAGCGGCTCGCGGGGTCGTTCCGAGCCACCGCGGATCAGGTCACCGCCATCCAGCGTCGCGCATCGACCAGGATGAGCGGAGCGAGCGCGAGGGCGGTAGTGGATCGGGTTGCCGGCCTCCGGCCTGACGTTCACTCGATCTCGAACGACCTCGACATGGGCGCGCGGCATCTCGAGTGGGTAGCCCGGCGACTGACGATCGCGCACACGGCGGTGGTGCGGCTGATGCAGTCCCTGGTCCGGGCCGCGGCCGCGGCGTACGCCCGGAGCGGCCCGGCTCCGGCCGGCCGATCGGTCGCCGACCGGGCCGTCGACGCACTGGGCAGGCGCTTCGTGCAGCTCGCTCGGGAGATCGCCCAGCGACTCAGCGTCGACCTGGAGGACTACGGCACCGCCTTTCCCACCCCCTTCGCGTCGCGCCCGGCGAACGATCACGACCGCTTCATCCGCAGCGTCGCCCTGGGGCTTACCGAGTTCAATGCCAGTCACCCGGACGCGGCGCGGCATATCGGCCACTACCTGGGTGCCACGGGCACCTCGCTGACGGTGGACGTCGACCGGATCCTCCGGGAGGTGCCCGAGGCGCAGGACCTGCTGAGGAACAGCATGTGGCCCACTCTGCAGAGGATACGACCGGAGATCACCCGCGCACTGGCCGAGGGCCGCACGCGGCTTCCGTTCGCCACCAGCCCGATCACCGTCGCCGGAGGTCAGGTCCCTCTGGTCACCTCGTTGATCGACAAGGCAGCATCGCCGTCCAACTGGCAGTTTGCGCTCGGCGACTTCTCCCTCCGCGCCGAGGGCGAGGTACTGGTGCGCAAGAGCGCACCCGACGAGGCCGTGGTGACGGTTCGCTACCGGGCGATCGTCACCGATCGCTACGACTTCCACGACGGGGTCGCTTCCTTCGCGCTGCCCTTCCTGAACGACGACGACTTCAACGGCTTGCACGAAGCCGGCCTGGCCCGTGAGTACGACGTGCGGGGATCCAGCACGTCCGTTGGCTCCTTCTCCGTGCCGTTGTCCCAGATCGGGCCGCCCGGCCGGCCGAATCCGGTTCCAGCCGGTACGCACGGTCTGTGAGACCTCCCGGACCGTCGGCAAGGTGAAAAACACTGACATCCAGCCACTTTTATGATTAACTCTATAAAGTCAATCGACTTAATCTTGAGGAGAGTGATCATGGGCATCTTCATCGCATTCGCGGTAGCGGGCGGTCTGGCTCAGTTCGTCGACGGCACTCTGGGCATGGGCTTCGGGGTGACCTCGGCCACGGTCCTCCTCTACCTCGGCGTCGCGCCGGTGACCGCGAGCGCGGCCACCCACGCGGCCAAGCTCCCGACCACCTTCGTCAGCGGGATCAGCCATTGGCGGGCCGGCAACATCGATGCCTCGGTGTTGTGGCGCCTGGCGCTCCCCGGCATGCTCGGCGGCTTCCTGGGCGCGGTGGTGCTGACCAACATCAGCATGGGCTCCGCGAAGGCGTGGATGTCCGCCCTGCTGATCTGCCTGGGCCTGGTGATCTTCGCCAAGTTCGGGCTGGGCAAGGCCCTGATCCCCCGACCCCGAGCCGGACACACCGCGCGGTGGCTGGGCCCGATCGGCATCGTCGGCGGCTTCGTCGACGCCACCGGCGGCGGCGGGTGGGGCCCGGTCGCCACGCCGAGCCTGATGACCGTCACCGCCCACGAACCCCGCAAGGTGGTCGGAACGGTCAACGCGGCGGAGTTCCTCGTCGCCGCGACGGTGTCGATCGCGTTCTTCACCAGCGCCGCCGTGCACGACATCCCGTGGCTGCCGGTGGCCGGCCTGGTCGCCGGCGGCGTGCTGATCGCGCCGATCGCGGCCCGGCTGACCGGGCGCCTTCCGCACGCCCCCCTGGGCACGCTGGTCGGCGGCCTGGTGATCCTGGTGAACTCGGTCAACGTGGTGGCCGCGCTCGGCGGCCTGCCGTTCGTCGTCGACCTGGCGTTGATGTTCGCCCTGACCGCGGTGACCTGCTACGTCGCCTGGGGCGCCTGGCGCCGAGAGCGGAGCGAGCAGACCCAGGCGGCAGAGGCACCGGGGTTGGCGACGTCAACAACCTAGCCGCCGGCCGGAGTGGTGGCGCATGATGAAGCCATGCGCCACCACCCTCCTCGCCCCCTCGTGGCGCTGCTGGTGGTCCTCGGATGCTCGATCGGCGGCCTCAGTCCCGCCCAGGCGGTCGCTCCGCGACCCGGTCCGGGATCCTCCGGCATCGGGGACCCGTATTTCCCGAAGGACGGCAACGGCGGGTACGACGTGCTCCGCTATGCGATCGATGCTCGCTACCGCCTGAAGCAAGGACGGCTCACCGGATCGACCCGGATCACCGCACGCGCAACCAAGGATCTCTCCCGGCTGAATCTGGACCTGCTCCTGCCGGTCCGCAAGGTCCGCGTCGACGGGCGGCGGGCCCGCTTCGACAAGCCGAGCCGGCACGAACTGCGGATCCGGCCGACCCGGCCGATCCGCGCGGGGACGCGCTTCAAGGTCCGGGTCTGGTACGGCGGCCGACCGGGCGAGGTCGGCTACCGGGGCGAGCGCAACTGGTTGGCGAACCGTCGCGAGGTCGTCGCCATGAACCAACCGCACATGGCGCCGTGGTGGTTCCCGGCCAACGATCATCCGCGGGACCGGGCGAGGATGTCGATCCGGATCACCGTGCCCGCCGGCAAGCAGGTGATCGCCAACGGCAACCTGGTCCGGAGGGCCGCCAGACCGGGAGGCCTGACCACCTGGCACTGGCGCGCGGACGAGCCGATGGTCCCCTACCTGGCCTTCTTCGCAGCCGGCGAGTTCGCGATCAAGCGCGGCACCACCGACGGCCTGCCCTGGATCAACGCGGTCTCGAGGCAATTGCCACTCCAGCGCCGGCGGATCTCGTTCGAGATGCTCGCCGAGACCACGCGGGTAGACGCCTGGCTGGCCGACGAGGTGACGGCCTATCCGTTCGGCATTACCGGCGGGCTGGTGACCAGCCTGAATCCGGGCTTCGCGCTGGAGAACCAGACGCGCCCGACCTATCCGTACCTCGGCCGGCGCGGCAGGAGCGTGCTGGTGCACGAACAGGCACACCAGTGGTTCGGGAACGCCGTCACGATCGCCAACTGGCGCGACATCTGGCTCAACGAGGGCTTCGCGACGTACTTCGAACGGCGCTGGACCGAGACCCACGGCGGACGGTCGGTCGCGGCCTGGTTGGATTCGGCGTACTCCGCGCGGCCCGCCGGCGACGGCTTCTGGGACATTCGGGTCGCGCGCCCAGGCGCCGGCAACATCTTCGCCGAACCCGTCTATGTCCGCGGCGCGATGACGCTGGCGGCCCTGCGGAACCGGATCGGCGATCGCACGTTCCAGAACCTCCTCCGGGAGTGGATGGCGGCGCAGTCCGGCACGTCCGCGAGCACCGAGGAATTCGTCGACCTCGCCGAGCGGCTCTCCGGGCAGGATCTCGGCGGCTTCTTCGAGGCGTGGTTGTTCCGAGCGGCCAGACCGCCGGCCACCGCGGCCAACGGGCTGTAGCCGGCACATAGAGTGGGTGGATGCCAGCAGTGACGAGGCGACCCGTCCCGGACCCGATCGAGCCCGGCCAGGAATCGGTCTGGGACTACCCCCGCCCGCCCCGGGTGGAGCCCTCCGGCGCGGACATCGAAGTCCATCTCGGAGGGATCCGGATCGCCCGCACCGATCGGTCCTGGCGCGTGCTGGAGACCAGCCATCCGCCGACCTACTACCTGCCGCGGGATGCCTTCCTGGACGGCGCTCTGCGACCCGCGAGCGGCGAGACCTGGTGCGAGTGGAAGGGCCGCGCCGCCTACTTCGACGTGATCGGTGGCCAACTGCGGGCCGCGCGGGCCGCCTGGACCTACCCGGAGCCGACGCCGGCCTTCCAGGCCATCGCCGACGCCGTCGCGGTGATGCCGGCCGCGATGGATCACTGCGCAATCGACGGCGAGATCGTCGTACCCCAGCCCGGCACGTTCTACGGCGGCTGGATCACCAGCCGGGTGGCCGGCCCGTTCAAGGGGATACCCGGGTCCTCGGGTTGGTAGTCAGCTCTCCATGGTCGGCGGCTCCCAGCGCACCCCACCGAAGCGCCCGAAGTCCCGGTCGAAGCTCACCACGGTGGCCTTGTGCTGCATGGCAAGGGCGGCTAGGTGAGCGTCGTTGACGAGGTTGCCGGCGACGCCGAGGGGAAGCAACAACTCGGTCATCAGCGCCGCGTGGTTGTCGCCCGGGATCAGGATCCGCGCCGGCTCGCACGACAGCCAGTCGTCGATCCATCCCGCCGCGGCCGGCGCGCTCATCGGCTGGGGCAACAGCCCGGGCCTCGTGACGATACGTATGAAGGCCAGCAACGGTTGCCAGGCGAAGCCGACGACAGCTCCCCCACTCAGCGCCCGCTCGAGCCAGCTCTTCGCGATCAGATGCTGCGGCGCCGACAGGTTGACGGCACTGATCAGCACGTTGGCGTCGACGACCTTCACCGGTGACTACCTGCCCGACTGCAGCTTGCGCACTATCTCCGCGTCCTCGAGCTCGCCGGCCAGGCTCAACGCCTTGGTGAGATCGACGAGCGGCATGCCGAGATCCATCGGCTCGACGACATAGCGGGGCGATGTGGCACGAGCGGCGGCACGGCTCTCCCGGATGCTGTCGTTGAGAGCCCGCTTGAAGCTGACCCCTTTGGCCTTCATCCGGGCCCGGACGATCTGCTCCGTGTCGGCATCCAAGGTGACCGTCGTCCGCACGTTGACAGCATAGCATCACGCTCGACGAGTGCATGACATCACTCCGCTGAGACGCAGGCTGCCTGCTCTCTCGCCGCGGGCGAGTGGTGCCGCGTCAGTGCACGACGACGGTCTGCTCACGGCCGGGGCCGACGCCGACACCCCAGATCCGAGTTCCGCTCAACTCCTCCAGTGCGGTCACGTACGCCTGGGCGTTGGCCGGCAGGTCGCCGAACTTGCGGCACTCCGAGATATCCGTTCCCCAACCGGGCAGCATCTCGTAGACCGGACGGGCCCTGGCGAAATCGCTCTGGGTCATCGGCATCTCCTCGTGCCGCACGCCGTTCACCTCGTAGGCCACGCACACCGGAATCTCCTCCCATGCCGACAGCACGTCGAGCTTGGTGAGGAACAGATCGGTCAGGCCGTTGACGCGGGAGGAATAGCGCGCGATCACGGCGTCGTACCAGCCGCACCGCCGATTGCGGCCGGTCGAGACTCCCACTTCGCCGCCGACCTCCCAGAGCTTTTCGCCGTCGGCATCGAAGAGCTCGGTCGGGAACGGGCCCGACCCGACTCGCGTGGTGTACGCCTTGATGACCCCGATCACCCGATCGATCCTGGTCGGGCCGACGCCGGCCCCCACACAGGCGCCGCCGGCCACCGGGTTGGACGAGGTGACGAACGGGTAGGTCCCGTGATCGACGTCCAGCATGGTGGCCTGCGCTCCCTCGAAGAGAACCGTCCTGCCCTCGTCCAGGGCGCGATTGAGCAGGAGGGAGGTGTCCCGGACCATCGGCCTCAGCCGATCGGCGTACGACAGGAGTTCGGCCGTGGCCTCTTCCGGCTTGATCGCGCGCCGGTTGTAGACCTTGGCCAGCAGGTGATTGCGGAGGTCGAGCGCGGCCTCGACCTTCTGACCGAGCAGGACCTCGTCGAAGAGATCGGCGACCCGGATGCCGATCCGGTTGATCTTGTCGGCGTAGGTGGGCCCGATACCGCGGCCGGTGGTGCCGATCTTGGCCGCGCCCAGGAAGCGCTCGGTGACCTTGTCGATCGTGGAGTGGTACGACGCGACGATGTGCGCGTTGGCGCTGATCACCAGGTTGTCGGCCGGCACCCCGCGCTCGCGGAGGGCGTCGAGCTCCCGGAACAACGCCTCGGGAGAGATCACCACCCCGTTGCCGATGACCGAGGTGCAGGTGGGCGTGAGAATGCTGCTCGGCAACAGGTGGGTGGCGAATCGCTCACCGCGCACGACGATGGTGTGGCCGGCGTTGTGCCCTCCGCTGGTGCGAACACAGAAGTCGATGGTGTCGCTGGTGGCCAGCAAGTCCGTCGCCTTGCCCTTGCCCTCATCGCCCCACTGCGCACCGAGCACGACGATGGCGGGCATGAAGCTACCCTAACCGCCTTCGGGCGATAGCCGTCCTTCGGTAGTGTCCTTGGGATGGACCCGATCCTGGTGATCGCCAACGCCGATGCCGGTACGGCGGACGACGCGGCGCTGGCCAGCGCGCTCGACCTGATCCGGGCCGAGGCCTCCGTCGAGTTGGTCACCACGGG
>JBOFLE010000199.1:0-2081 GCA_051657705.1 Nocardioides sp.
TGTTGCGGTGGTTGGTGGGTGTGGGGGTTCGGGTGGTGGTGGTGTCGGGTCGGCCGGTGGAGTTTTTGCGGGAGCGGGTGCCGGTTCCTGGGGTGGTGTTGGTGGGTTTGTATGGGATGCAGGTGTGGGAGGGGGGTGAGGTGTGGGTTGATCCGGCGGCGGCGGAGTGGATGGGGGTGATTGCGGATTTGACGGGGGTGTTGGAGCGGGATCCGCGGGTGGGTGGTGTTGAGGGTGTGTATGTGGAGGGGGGTGTGGCGAAGGGGTTTTTGGGGGTGGCGGTGCATTACCGGAATGTGGTGGAGGGTTTGCAGGCGGGTGTGGTTGATGCGGTGGGTGAGGTTGCGGGGGTGGGGTTGTTTGGTGAGTTGTCGTCGTTGGGTGGGAAGAAGGTGGTGGAGTTCAAGCCGCCGGTGCGGGTGTCGAAGCGTGAGGCGTTGTTGAGGGTGGTGGAGCGGTTCGGGGAGCGGGCTGGTGAGCAGGGTCGGTTGCCGGTGTCGCGGGTGATGTTTGCGGGTGATGATTTGGGGGATGTGCCGGCGTTCGAGGCGGTGGAGTTGTTGAAGGCGCGGGGGTTGGAGGGTTTGCGGGTCGCGGTGGGTTCGGGTGAGGTGGCGCCTGAGTTGGTGGGTCGTGCGGATGTGGTGGTGGAGGGGCCGCGGGGGTTGCGGTTGGCGTTGATCGAGGCGGCGCGGGTGATCGGGGAGCGGCGGGCGGTTCAAGGGCAGTCGTCTGGTGATGTGGTGGTGGGTGAGGTTGTTTCGTCGGTGCCGCCGGTGTTGGGGGTGGCGGGTGTGCCGGGGATGTCGATGGTGGTGGTGGCGAAGAGTCCTCCGGTGTCGTTCCCGGATCGGGGGGGTGATGTGGGTGATGTGCCGACCGAGGATTTGTTGCGGGTGATCTCGGAGATCGGTGGGGATCAGTCGGCGGGTGGGGTGGTGTCGGGTGTGTTGCCGATGTTCGGGTCGGGTGATGTGTGGGTGGCGCAGCCGGCGGACTCGACGGGGCAGGTGTTGGCGGGTTTGGGTGAGGTGGTGCCGGTGCGGGTGGCGGGTGTTGAGGTTGCGGTGCGGATGGGTGGGTCGGTGGGGCATGTGGCGGGGGCGACGAAGTTCTGGAACGGGGTGTTGTGGCCTTTGTTGCATAACTTTGATCGGAGTGGCATTTTCTATGATCGGTATAGCGACCGGGAGATCGAGGAGTTTTTCGGGGATTATTTGTTGGTGAATGAGGCGGTCGCGCAGACGGTGATCGATATTCAGTCGTCGCCGGATGCGAGGGATCTGGTGTGGGTTCATGATTACCAGAACTTCGGGGTGGGTCAGTTCTTGGCGGGGGCTGGGTTGGAGCGGCCTGGTTATTTCCATCATATTCCGTGGCCACCGCCGGCGGTGTTGGAGGCGCGTATCCCGCGGCATGTGTTGGCGGGTGTGGTGGGTTTGTTTGCTGGGTATCGGACGGTGTTTTTCCATAATTCGGTTGCGCGGGATAATTTCTTGGATTTGGTGGAGCGGTTTTATCCGGGGTCGGTGCAGCGTGAGCGTGGTGAGATTGTGTGGCCGGGTGGGGTCACGTTTGTGGGGGTGTCGCCGATCACGACGGATGTGGGTCGGTTTGATGGTGTGCGTGATTCCGCGGCGGCGGCGGCGTTCGAGGCTGAGGTGCAGGGGTTGTTGTATCCGGAGGGTCCGGAGGGTCGTCGTCGGCGGTTGATTTATGCGGGTGGTCGGGGTGATCCGTCGAAGAATTGGCCGAACACGATTCGTGGGTTGTTGCGGGCGATGGAGTTGGATCCGCAGGTGATGGCTGATGTGGTGGTGGTTTTCAATGAGGCGCCGACTCGGCCGGATCTGGATTATTACGTCCAGCATCAGCGTGAGATCGACCGGTTGATCGGGCAGGCGCAGGCGGCTGGTTTGGTGGTGGTCAATAAGGGTAATTCGGCGTTCGGGCCGATGGTGGGGTTCCGGAACGCGGACATCGTGTTGTTGCCGACTCATCAGGATGGCTGGAACTTGATGGCGGAGGAGGCGGTGCAGGAGGCGTGGTTGAACCGGGACAAGACTCCGCGGCCGGCGCCG
>JBOFLE010000200.1:0-3018 GCA_051657705.1 Nocardioides sp.
GTCGAGGGGTCACAAAAAGCTGAGCTTTTGTGACCCCTCGACCTGCTTTTGTGACCTCTCGGCGCGAAAGGCTCGGGGCGAAAGGCTCGGCGTTAGGAGAGGTGGACCGAGTCTCCGACGGCGATCCGAGCCGGGGTGAGGACCTCGGCGTAGACGCCGGCACTCGGGAGGACGCCGAAGCCTTCTACCGGGATCCGGTTGACCTCGAGCAGCGTCCGGACCGCGTCGTGGTCGCGAGACAACTCGCCGTGCGCCAGGGTCGGAATCGCGCAGCGGGGGGTAGGGAGCACCAGCCGGAGCACTAGGTCGCCGATGGTCAGGGTCGAGCCGACCCAGTCGTTCTCGACGAACCCGGCGGCCGGTCCGGTGTCGATGACCAGGTTCGGCCGATACCGCACGGCCTCGACATCGTGGCCGGCGGCCCGCGCGATCGCCTGTAGCGTGGCCGAGGTCATCAGGTGCAGAGGCGCGTAGTCGACGAAACTGGGAGCGGCCGAGGCCGCTTCGGCGATCTCCAGCAGGGTGAACTCCACCTCGGCGTCGAGGCCGCGCTCGATGACCTCCTCCGGTACCGCGCGGTCGACCGTGTCCCCGGCGCGCCGGTCCCGGCGCAGCGTGACCCGCCGACCGAGCACGCCGGACATTCGATCGGCGACACCCGGGTCACCGGCGCTGATCTCGGTGCCGTCCGGAAGCGTGATCAGCGGCGCGTCTCCACCAGCGTCGTCCGTTCGGGCGGAGCAGCCCAGCATCGCTCGCCATTTCGCCGGGAGCTTGGCGCTCACCACCTTGCCCGACTTTTCGTCGACAAAGGCCAGCGCCCGATCGCCCGGCAGGCCGTGTCGAGTGACCTCGACCCGCGGCAACGACTCCCCCAGCATCGACTTGACCGGATACCGCCACAATTCCGAGACGATCCCAACCTGTCCCATGACGCCAACGCTAGTGCTTGGGCCGCCCGCGGATGGACGGCTGTTCGGAGTGTCCGCACTCCGGTTGCCCGATTCGGGCCGCCCGACGGCGCGTGAGGAGCCGGCGGTCGGGCCGCCGGAACCGGGTGCGCTCCGCGAACGGCGGGCTACGACGCCAGGAGGCGACGGCCGGTCACCAGCAACGGGGTGATCTCGACGAGCAACGGGCGGTAGTCCGACGGCCACGGCGAGGGGGCTTCGCCGGCTCGCCCCGGCGGACCTACCTGGTCGACGAACTCGGCGCGGCCCCGCACCAGCACGCTCCACCCCGACCTGGTGTATTCGTCGATCTCGTCCACCTCGAACGCGACCCGCCGCCCCCTGACATGGAGTCCTATCGTGCTCTGCGGAGCGGTGCGGAAGCGGATCGTACGCTCGCCGACCACATAGTTCACGGGCAGAACGGCCAACCCGGCAGAACCTTCGTCGAAGGCGATTCGTCCTACCGGTCGCGACGACAACAGGTCCCAGCACTCCGCTTCGGTCAGCTCGGTGAGCCGGCCCCCGAACCAACTCAGCTGATAGCCCACCAGTCACTCCTTGTTTCCCATCCGAGGGCGCCCATGCCATCACGCTGGCGTATCGGTAGCGGAGGTAGGCAGAGGCCGGCGTCCACCAGCGGCGGGACCAACGGACCACGGGCCGGGGCTCGCGACTCTGACGACTCGCCGGGCACGGCGGCACGATCGAGGTAAACGGAACACCCTCGTTCGGAGACTAGGAGCACGCCATGCCCGTCACACATCGGCCATCACGACACCAGGACGAATCAGATCACCGGAGCCCGGGAGGCACGGCCGATCGGTGGCAACCGACCGCCCGCGTGCTCGCCACGTTGCGTATCGGCTACGGCCTCACTTTCCTCTGGGCCTTCTTCGACAAGACCTTCGCGCTCGGCTTCCGAACGGGCTACGACCAGTCCGGTGAGCTCGATCGCTTCGGTGACGCGGCCTGGATCAATGGCGGCAGCCCGACCGAGGGATTCCTCGGCTTCGGTGCCGACGGTCCGCTCAAGGACCTGTACAACGGCATCGCCGGAGACGCCTGGGTCGACTGGCTGTTCATGATCGGCCTGCTCGGCATCGGCATCGCCCTGACCTTCGGGGCCGGCATGCGGATCGCGGCGGCTACCGGCGCGTTGCTCTACGTGCTGATGTGGAGCGTGGTACTTCCACCGGAAAACCATCCCGTGCTGGACGACCACCTGCTGGCCGGCCTGGCCCTAGTGGCGCTGGCCTTGCTGCACGCCGGAGACACCTGGGGCGTGGGACGCTGGTGGTCGAACACGGAGATCGTGCACCGATACCCCGTGCTCCGCTAGTCCGGTGGGACTAACTGACAAGAACGCCGCGGTCTCGGCCGCGGCGTTCGACCGCGTCGCGAGCGCTAGCTGCCCTTGAGGGCGCGGAGCCGGCTCTCGTATTCGCTCTCGTCGAGTTCGCCGCGCGCCAGCCGCTCCCGGAGGATCCCCACCGCGATGTCGGCGGAGTCCTGCCTCCCGGAGTCGTCGCGGCCGGCGCGAGGAGGATCTCGGAACAACACCGCCAGCAGCGTGATGACGGCGGCCGCGATCACGACCAAGAGCAACAGCATGAACCAGACGATGCCCGCATCCATCATCCGCCAGTGGCCGTAGTCGTCATTCCACATCGCCGTCACCTCCGTTATCGACTCCTTGGATGCTCACCTGCCTCGCCGGCAGTCGCCAGAGGCAAAGGTCCCGACCTGGCCGCCTCGCGCACTCACTGACCGTCCGGCCCGCTCGACGATCCGTGGCTGCCCTCTCGTCGGCGGCCGTGGGCCTTGGCGACGCCGTCGACGACCACGAGGGCGAGCGCGCCCGCGAGGGCCATCGCCCACCCGGACGCCGATGGCCATGAGCCCCCCAGGAGTCCGCTCAGCGCCGGCACAGCCAGGAACGTCACCAGCAGCGCCACCTCTGCCGCCACCGCCCAACCGACAGCCGGATTGCCGACTAGCCGCAGCCGCCAGATCGGAACCGACTCGCTGCGACAGGCGAAGGCGTTGGCCATCTGACAGAGCGAGA
>JBOFLE010000201.1:0-4187 GCA_051657705.1 Nocardioides sp.
CACCAGGCGGGCCCGAGGACGACCGGCGATCGGTCGGCGCCGTACCGGGTGCCGTCCTCGGCCAGATAGTGGTACCGGTCCGCGAGCAGGTTCAACCCCGCGGACGAGCCGAGTTCGAACAGGCGGACCGGATGCCGGGTCGACAGATGCAGCAGCCCGCCCATCAACGCCGCGGCCCGGCCGACCTCGTTGGTCTGCGGCGCTCGGTCGAGCCATTCCCGTACGGCGTCCGGCTGCTGCGCCAGCAACTCGGCGAAGGCGGCGCAACCGCCGTCCGTCTGCCAGGTTCGGCCGACCGACGGGTAGTACAGGGCCAGGTCGCCCGCCCGTCGTTCGAGCACCAGCCGGTGGACGCTGCCCAACAGTCGCAGCGGCATCACGGATGCTGCCGGCGCGTCGAGTCGCTCCCGCAGGACCGTGCGGGTCGGGCCGCCGGCCTCCAGATCCTCGGCCAGGAAGCGCAACAGGTCGGCGTACATGGGCGAGCCGAGGGCGGCGCACGCCGCTGCCTGCTCGCGAAAGATCAGCGCTTGATCCACCCGTCGAGCCTGACACGCGCCGGAACGCACTAGCTTTGCGGGGTGACTCGGTCGCGGCGCGGGGCGGCGCAACGGTGGTCGCCGTGGCGCGTCATCGTGTGGTTCGGCGTGGTCAGCCTGGCCGCCGACCTGGTCTATGAGGGCGCCCGTTCGCTGACCGGACCGTATCTGGCCTCGCTCGGGGCGAGTGCGTTCACCGTCGGCGTCGTCACCGGTGCCGGAGAGGCCGCCGCGCTGGGGTTCCGGCTGCTCTCGGGGCCGTACGCCGATCGCCGGCGGCGCTACTGGTCGCTGACCATCGTCGGCTACGCGATGACCGCGATGTGCGTGCCGCTGATGGCTCTCGCGCCGCTCGTCGGCGCCGCCGGGCTGGCCCTGGCCTCGACTCTGCTGATCCTGGAGCGGACCGGGAAGGCCGTGCGCAGCCCGGCGAAGTCCGCGCTGCTGGCCCGGGTGGCCGCCGACGTCGGACGTGGCCGCGGCATCGCCGTACACAAGGCCTTGGACCAGATCGGCGCCGTCGCCGGGCCGCTGCTGGTGGCGGGCGTGGTGGCGCTGACCTCGGCGCTCTGGGCGGGGTTCGCGATCCTGGCGGTTCCGGGAGCGATCGCCGTGGCGGTGGTGCTGGTGCTGTGGGTGGCGATCGGTACGGCAGGTTCGGCGAACTCGGCGGTGCCGATCGGGGTCGGCAAGACTGACTCGCCCCCGGCCGGCTCGTTGACCACCGGTCACCGCGGGCTGGGCAGGGGGTTCTATCTCCTCGCGGGTGCCTGCGCGGCCAACACGTTCGGCCTGATGAACTTCGGGATCCTGTCCTTCCACCTGGCCGAGACGGACCTGGTCGCGGTGGCCGTCGTACCGCTCGTCTATGCGGCGGCGATGGCGGTCGAGGCGCTCGCGGCACTTGCCACCGGGTTCGGTTACGACCGCTGGAGCGGCTGGGTGCTCGTCGCCGTGCCGGTACTGGTCGCGACGGCGCCGTGGCTGGCCTTCGGCCGAACGGCCGGGGCCGTGATCTGCGGGGTGCTCGTCTGGGGCGGCGCGACCGGGATCCTCGAATCGACGGTCAAGGCCCTGGTCGCGGATCTGGTGCCGGGCCGCCGCCTGGCCACCGCGTACGGCACCTTCGCCGCGATCCAGGGAGTGGCGGCGCTGGCCGGTGGCGCTCTCGCGGGATGGCTGTATGCCGATGGGCAGCGAGACCTCGCCCTGGTGATCGCCGGGACTCAGCTCGTCGCGCTCGTCGCGCTCGCCGCCGCGCTGCGTCACCCCGATAATCCGCCACCTTGAGCACCATTTCGGCGACCACATTGGTGCTTAGGGTGGCGGACTATCGGGGTTGGTCAATGGCGTACGCCGCCGAGCGCGATCGCCTGGCCGTACGTCGTCGGGTCCATCAGGCTCTTGCTCACGAAGTCGGCGACATCGGCCCGGGAGAGCTTGGCGGTGACCCGGCGGTCGGCGGCGGTGAAGCCGGCGACATACGGGCTCGGTGCTCCGTTGCCGAGGTACCCCGGCCGGAGGATCGTCCAGTTCAGGGGACTGGCCCGGACGATCCGCTCTTGCGCCAGGTGATCCGCGAACGCCCGGCGAAGGAACAGCGGGACGACCAGTCGCTTGGTGAACCACGGCAGGAGGTCATGGGAGTCCCCGACCCCCAGGGAGGACTGCACGACCAGTCTGCGCACTCCCGAGGCCTGCATCGTCTCGACCATGACTCGGGTTGCTCGGGCCCGTGGTTCCGACCTGTCGGACGCGCGAGCGCCCAGGGTCATGACCACGGCATCGGCGCCGGCGACCGCTCGGCATACGTCGTCACGCTCGGTCGCGTCGCCACGCTGCGGCGTCACGCCGGGCTCCGGCGGTGACTGAGGGCCCCGTCGAGAAAGCGCGACGACCTGATGACCGTCGCGACCGAGGCGGTTCGCGACCTGGACTCCGGTGCCGGCACTGGCACCTATCACGGTGATTTTCATACCCTGATCGTGGACCTATCGGGACGGACGATCAATGCGCCAAGAGGCACTATCCATGCGCATTCGTCCAGCTCTCCTGCTAGATTGGGGCCGTGGACCCGATGTCGGCACTGCTGTCGGGGGTGCGAGCGCACGGCGCGGTGCTGCATCGCAGCATCCTCGAGCCGCCGTGGAGCCTGCGCATCCGCGAGCGCGCCCATCTCACGCTCGCGCTCGCCCTCAGCGGCGAGGCCTGGGTCGTGTTCGACGACGGCGAGCGGTCGGTACTGAGCCCTGGCCAGGTCGCCATCTTCTGCACCCAGGACGACTACACCGTCGCCGACGACCCGGGCACCCCGGTCCAGGTCGTGATCACGCCGAGCGGCGCCGAACTGCCGGACGGCACCCGGCTGCCGGCTCCCGACGATCCGGTGACCTGCACGATCGACGACTCCGGCAGCACCGTGATGATCAGCGGCAACTACGTCGTCTCCAGCGATCTGAGCCGCCGGCTGCTTGCCCCGCTACCGCGGCTGGCGACGGTGGCGATCTCCCGTGAGTCGCTGCTGCTGGACTTCCTGATCGACCAACTGGCGACGGCGCGCCCCGGGCAGCAGGCGGCCCTGGATCGCTGGCTGGACCTGGCGATGGTGGTGTCGCTGCGTGCCTGGTTCGAGACCGATCAGCGGGCTCCCGGGTGGCATACGGCGCTCTCCGACGAGGTGGTGGGTCCCGCACTCGAGGCCATTCACGCGAACCCGAGCACCCCCTGGGACGTCGCCGGCCTGGCGCGGATCGGAACGGCCTCGCGGACCAGTTTCGCGGCACGGTTCACCGAACTGGTCGGGGAGCCGCCGATGACCTATGTGACCGGGATCCGCCTGGACCTGGCGGCCGACCTGCTGCGGAGATCGGATGTCACGTTGCACCAGGTCGCCCGCGCCGTGGGCTACGCCAGCCCGTTCGCGCTCAGTCATGCGCTGAAACGTCGGACCGGCCGACGCCCCAGCGAGCTACGCGGCCGAGCGAGGTCCGCCTCGGTTTCCTGAGGTCCGCCTCGGCGAGACTTTCGAACCTCGCTGCCGGCCGCGCCGCTACCCGGCGGCCGGCCGCCACGCATTAGCCTTGCCGTCATGACCGACATGGACATCGGCCGGGCCAAGCGAGCTCGCCGGGCCTACTCCCTCGACGACATCGCGATCGTGCCCTCCCGGCGTACCCGCGATCCCGAAGAAGTCAGCGTGGCCTGGCAGATCGATGCCTACCGGTTCGAGTTGCCGGTGCTGGCGGCGCCGATGGACTCGGTGATGTCGCCGCGGACCGCGATCGAGCTCGGCAGGCTCGGTGGGCTCGGCGTACTCAATCTTGAGGGCATCTGGACCAGGTACGCCGATCCCGAGCCGCTGCTGGCAGAGCTGGCCGGTCTGCGCGGCGTGGCGGGCACCGCCCGGATGCAGGAGATCTACGCGGAACCGGTCAAGGGCGAGTTGATCGCCGAGCGACTGGAGGAGATCCGCGGCGCCGGGGTGACCGTCGCCGGATCCCTGTCGCCCCAGCGGACCAGGGAGTTCGCCAAGATCGTGGTCGACGCCGGCGTCGACATGTTCGTGATCAGGGGGACCACGGTGTCGGCCGAGCACGTCTCCTCGCAGGCCGAGCCGCTGAACCTCAAGGAGTTCATCTACGAGCTCGA
>JBOFLE010000202.1:0-3655 GCA_051657705.1 Nocardioides sp.
ACCTCCAGCAAGAGCAGCGAGATCCCGGCACCGGCCTCGGACTCGCGGGCGATCGCCTTCAGCGCCAACAGGAAGCTCTCGATGGAGTCCGCGATCTGCTGCGCGAAGTCTTCGGTCTCGGCGTCGACCGCCACGAGTCGGTCAGTCATCTGCGGATCGCCTCCCAGCGAGTGCTCGGCCCAGGGTGACCTCGTCGGCGTACTCCAGGTCACCTCCCACCGGTAGTCCACTAGCTAGCCGCGTGACGCGCAACTCCAGGGCGGCCAGCATGCGTGTGAGATAGGTCGCGGTCGCCTCGCCTTCGAGGTTGGGATCGGTGGCCAGGATGACCTCGGTGATCTGCCCGTCGGCGAGCCGGGTCATCAGCTCGCGCATCCGGAGCTGCTCGGGGCCGATGCCGTCGATCGGCGAGATCGCCCCGCCCAGGACGTGGTATCGGCCCCGGAATTCCCGGGTGCGTTCGATCGCCACCACGTCCTTGTATTCCTCGACCACACACAACACCGACGGATCGCGGCGCGGGTCGCGGCAGATCCGGCACTGGTCGTCCTCGGAGACGTTGAAGCAGGTCTGGCAGAACTTCACCCGCGCCTTGACCTGAACCAGCACGTCGGCCAGCCGGCGTACGTCGGCCGGGTCCGCCTGCAGCAGGTGGAAGGCGATGCGCTGGGCGCCCTTCGGCCCGACGCCCGGGAGGTGACCCAACTCGTCGATCAGGTCCTGGACGACGCCTTCGTACACCTCAGGCCGTCCCGGGCGGACCGAGGGCCCCGCCCATCATCTGCGCCATCGGCCCCAGGGCTTGCGCGGCCTGGGCCTCGGCCTGGTTCTTGGCGTCGCGGGAGGCCGCCACGATCAGGTCGCCCAGGTCGGCGAGGCTCTCCGGGTCGCTCCCGTCGAAGCTGCCGGGCTTGACGGTGACCGCCACCAGGTCACCGACGCCGGTGAGCGTGACGACCACCGCGCCGCCACCGGAGCTGCCAACGAACTCGGCTTCCGCGAGTCGCCGTTGGGCATCCTGCATGTGCTGCTGCATGCTCTGCGCCTGCGCCAAGAGCGCGTTCATGTCGAGGCCTCCGGTCAGTGCGGCGAGAGGGTCGCCGCCACCGGTCTCGGGGTTCTGGCCGGTCTTGTTGGTCTGGTCGGTCACCGGTCTCGTGTCTCCTCGCTCGTCACGGTCGTCGCGATTCATCTTCGGGCTCTCCTTGATCACTGGGTCATGATCACTGGGAGGTGTCGATCACTTGGGCCCCGAGCTCACGCTGAAGCAGCTCGGTGCCGGTCAGTTCCGGGCCCTCGGCGTCCGGGTCGTCTCGATCGGCGACAGCGTCGGCATCCGGGCCGGAGGGCGCCGACCAGGTGGTGGGCCCCGCCGGCCGCACCTCGGTGGCCGACTCGGGTGCCGGCGGCGCGGACGCCGGCTCGGGCTGCGCGGAGCGTGCCGCGGTGGTGGGGCGGGGCGTACCGGCGGGATCGGACGGTGGCGCCTGTCCACCGCTCGCACCGGGGTCGACGATCGCCTCGATCTTCCAGTCCGAGCCGATCACCTCGATCGCCGCCTGCCGGACGATTTCGTCGCTGCCGCCCGCGACGAAGGAATCCTTGGCGCCCGGGTTCGCGAAGCCCAAGGTGAGGACGGTGCCGTCGACGGCGACCACCTGGGCGTGTTGGGTCAGGTGGATCCAGGTCACCCGGCGCCGGCTCTTGGTGGCTTCGACGATGTCGGGCCAGAGGCGGCGTACGTCGGCGAGGCTCAACGCCCCCGCTGTCTGCGGCTTCTGTGCCGGCTCCGCAGCCCCCGTCGGCTTCGACAGTGTCGCGGGCTCCGCTATCTCTGCCGTCTCAGCCGTCTCTGCCGCCGCCGTCGGGGTTGTCGCGCCGGCCGCCCGTGGCTCGACGACCGGCGCGCCCGGAGCGCCGTCGCCGGTGGTCGAACCGGCCCCGGCACCGGACTCGGAACGCTGCGACTTCGGCGCCGGCTCCGGACGGCGCTCCTCGACCGGCGCGCCACGCTCCTCGACGATCGCCTCGGCCGGCGCCTCGTCGGCGGGGCGGGGCGAACTCGCGGCAACTCCGGCGCGGCGTTCGAGCCGGTCGAGCCGCGCCTGCACCCCGGCGTGCGAGTGGTCGGCGCCCGGCAGCAAGACCCGGGCGCAGATCAGCTCGAGAAGCAGTCGCGGGGCGGTGGCCCCGCGCATGTCGGTCAGGCCGGTCGCGAGGAGTTCGGCGGCCCGATTGAGATCGGCGGCGCCGAACCGGGCGGCTTGCGCGGTCATTCGCTCGGCTTGGCCCTCGGAGACGTCGATCAAGCCGGTGGCGGGCGCGTCCGGGACGGCCGCGATGATCACCAGGTCTCGCAACCGCCGCAGGAGGTCTTCGGCGAACCGGCGAGGGTCCTGGCCGGTCTCGATCACCTTGTCGACCACTCCGAAGACGCCACCGCCGTCCCCGGCCGCGAACGCGTCCACCACGTCGTCGAGCAGGGAGTCGGGCGTGTACCCCAGCAGCCCGGCGGCCAGCGCGTGGGTGACCCCGTCCGCGCCCGCGCCACCCAGGAGCTGATCGAGCACCGACAGCGTGTCCCTTGCCGAGCCGCCCCCGGCGCGGACCACCAGCGGCAGCGCGGCCGGCTCGATGGCGACGTTCTCCTTCTGGCACAGCTCGGTGAGGTACGACGACAGCAGGCGCGGCGGGATCAGCCGGAACGGGTAGTGGTGCGTCCGCGAGCGGATCGTCGGCAACACCTTGTCGGGCTCGGTGGTGGCGAAGATGAAGCGGAGATGCGGCGGCGGCTCCTCGACGAGCTTGAGCAGGGCGTTGAAGCCTTGCGTCGAGACCATGTGGGCTTCGTCGATGATGTACACCTTGTAGGTGCTGGCGACCGGCGCGAAGAACGCCTTCTCCCGCAGGTCGCGGGCATCGTCCACCCCGCCGTGGGAGGCGGCGTCGATCTCGATCACGTCGATCGAACCCGATCCGCCCCGGGCCAGGTCCCGACAGCTCCGGCACTCACCGCAGGGATCGGCGATCGGCGCCTTCTCGCAGTTCAGCGCCCGGGCGAGGATCCGCGCCGACGTGGTCTTGCCGCAGCCACGCGGGCCGGAGAACAGGTACGCGTGGTTGACCCGGTTGTTCGCGAGCGCCGCGCGCAACGGCGCGGTGACGTGATCCTGGCCGATCACCTCGGCGAAGGTCTCCGGCCGGTACCGGCGATAGAGCGCGAGCGGCGAGTCCACCCCTGAACACTAACCAGAGCCACCCCCTCACGCGATGCCGGTTGAAGCGTGAAACGCATCGACCGGGCAACCCGGCTCCTGGTCCGACCGGAGCGGGACCGCCCGGCAGTGGATGTCGGCGAACAGAAAAGGCCCCCCGCGTACCCGGCAGAGCCCACTGACCCTTGCTGCCTTCCGGCCCTGGGGGAGTTGGGTGAGGTGCCGCCACGCGGGGGGTTGCCGCGAGTCTAGGGGAGGCCTTCGGCAGCGACCAAAGCCCCTCGCCAGGTGAGCTCGAGCGAGGCCGGGCCCGAGGGAACGCCGTCCCTGCGATTCGCACTCCCCCACACCGGCGGGTAGCCTCCTGCGCGGAGGATTCGCCTAGAGGCCTATGGCGCTCGCTTGGAAAGCGGGTTGGGTTCACGCCCTCGCGGGTTCGA
>JBOFLE010000203.1:0-3698 GCA_051657705.1 Nocardioides sp.
GCCGTCGCGATCGTGGGTGAGGTGCCGGGCCAGGTTGATCGAGCCCAGATTGCACACGGCGGTCTCGGCGTCCGAGGACACCTCGACGATCTCGGTGCACAGATTGGAGAGGTGGACGACCGGACCGCCGCGCGATCCGGCGTCGGGGTCGCCGGTCTGGTTGCAGGTCCGGTTGGCCGCGTCCTTGAACGCCATCCAGCCGTTGCCGGTCTGCGCCAGCGTGCGCATCATCTTGGCGTACAGCTCGCGGGCCTTGACCTGCCGGACGTACCGGCCCTCGGCCTCCGCCTGCCGATAGGCGGCGTCGAAGGCCTCGCCCCAGAGGTCCGGCAGGCCGGGCACCTGGTCGGGGTCGATCAGCGACCAGACTTCGTCCGCCTCGACCCGGCGCATGAACTCGTCGGGGATCCAGTTCGCCAGGTTCAGGTTGTGGGTCCGGCGCGCGTCCTCCCCGGTGTTGTCCCGGAGCTCGAGGAACTCCTCGACATCGGGGTGCCAGGGTTCGAGGTAGACGCAGGCCGCCCCCTTGCGCCGGCCACCCTGGTTGACCGCGGCCACCGACGAGTCCAGGGTGCGCAGCCAGGGCACGATGCCGTTCGACTGCCCGTTGGTGCCGCGGATCAGCGCGCCGCGCGAGCGGATGCGGGAGAACGCGATGCCGATGCCGCCGGCGTACTTGGAGAGCCGCGCCACCTGGTGATACCGGTGGTAGATCGAATCGAGCTCGTCTCGCGGGGAGTCGAGGAGGTAGCAGGAGGACAGCTGGCTGTGCGTGGTGCCGGAGTTGAAGAGCGTCGGGCTGCTCGGCAGGTATCCGAGCCCCGCCATCAGCTCGTAGAACTCGATCGCCTCGGTCGCCGATCGCGCGAGGCCGCACGCCACCCGGAGGAAGAAGTACTGCGGCGTCTCCAGCACCAGCCGCGTGGCGGGGTGCCGCAGCAGATACCGGTCGTAGACCGTGCGCAACCCGAAGTACTCGAAGTGCCGATCGTGGGCGGGGTCGATCGCGGAGTCGAGCTTGCGGGCATGGTCCTTGACCAACCGGGCGGTGTCGTCGCCGATCAGACCCTCCGCGTGCGCCGCGACCACCGACTGGCTGAACGACATCACGCCCTGGTTGCGCACCTCCTTGTCGATGTAACCGGCCAGCAGGCGCGCGGCGAGGCGCGAGTACTGCGGCTCCTCGCCGATCATCTCCGCGGCGGTCCGGATCGAGAGCCGGTCCAACTCCGCGGTGGTGGCCCCGTCATACAGCCCGGCAATGGTGCGGGTGGCCACCCGCATGGGGTCGACCTCGGTGAGATCGCCGGCGACCCGGTCGACCGCCCGGACGATCTTGCCGACTTCGACGGGCTCGGTGTCCCCGTCGCGCTTGCGGACGCGCATCCGGGTGGCGGTATCGGTGGTCGGGGTGGCACTGGTCATCTGCTCTCTCCTCGCGAGCGATCCGGATGCCGGGATCCGAGAAGGAGAGGGACGACGGCAAGCACCCGGTCGTCGGCGGGCCGCGACGTGCGGAACACCTGGAGACACCAGCGACTGCCTCGTGCCGACCCGCCCTCGAGGTCCTCGACGAGACCGGGCACGGCGTGCCCGGTTGCTGGCAGGTCTTCGGACTCGCGGGCTCCCGTCCGGTTCGGGCCGACTGCCGGGCCGAACCGAAACGCTTCCTACTGGCCGTCGCTTCCCACGCTCGTGCCGAGCGCAGTGCTGATGACGGCGGTCGTTCCCGCTTACCGCTGCGGGGCAGTCCCGGAATCGCACCGGGTTCCCTCTTGCCCCGGGGCCGACTCGTTACCTCGTCGACCCCGGACCAGCGCGGCCACCATATCTAGTCGCGACGCGACACGCCGACACCACAAGTGGTGGCGGCGTGTCGCACCCCTGGACGTCGGCTCGACCTAGACCTGGGTCCTGTCGGTGACCGCCTGCGCGACCCGCGCGACCGCCTCGTCGAGGCCGATGCCGTTGTCCTGGCTGCCGTCGCGGTACCGGAACGACACCGAGCCGGCGTCGACGTCGGTGTCCCCGACGATCATCATGAACGGCACCTTCTGGAGTTGGGCGTTGCGGATCTTCTTCTGCATCCGCTCGTCGGAGTCGTCGACCTCGACCCGCAGGCCCGCGGCTCGCATCCGCCTGGCCGCGTCGTACAGATGATCGAGATGACGCTCCGCCACCGGAATCCCCTGGACCTGGACCGGCGCCAGCCACGGCGGGAAGGCCCCGGCGTAGTGCTCGACCAGCACGCCGATGAACCGCTCGATCGACCCGAACTTGGCGGAGTGGATCATCACCGGCCGCTGCCGGGTGCCGTCGGGCGCGCTGTACTCCAGCTCGAAGCCCCGCGGCTGGTTGAAGTCGTACTGGATCGTCGACATCTGCCAGGTCCGGCCGATCGCGTCGCGCGCCTGCACCGAGACCTTGGGGCCGTAGTAGGCGGCGCCGCCCGGATCGGGCACCAGTTCCAGGCCGGACTCCTCGCACGCCTGGCGCAGCACCTCGGTCGCCGCGGCCCACTCGTCGTCGTCCCCGACGAACTTGTCCGGCTTGGAGTCGTCTCGGGTGGACAGCTCCAGGTAGAAGTCGTCGAGCCCGAAGTCCCGGAACAACCCGAGGCAGAAGTCCAGCAGGTGCCTGATCTCGTCGGGCGCCTGATCGGGCATCACATAAGAGTGCGAGTCGTCCTGGGCGAACCCGCGTACCCGGGTCAGGCCGTGCACCACACCGGACTTCTCGTGCCGGTAGACGTGCCCGAACTCGAACAGCCGAAGCGGCAGTTCGCGATAGGAGCGCTGCCGGGATCGGTAGATCAGGTTGTGCATCGGGCAGTTCATGGCCTTGAGGCGGTACGGCATGCCGTCCACGTCGAGTTCGCCGAACATGCTCTCGGCGTAGTACGGCAGGTGTCCCGAGGTATGGAACAGTCCCTCCTTGCTGATGTGGGGGGTGCCGACGTAGTCGAAGCCCTCCTCGATGTGCCGCTGCCGGACGTAGTCCTCCATCTGCCGTTTGATCACGCCGCCCTTGGGGTGGAACACCGGCAGACCCGAGCCGATCTCGTCGGGGAAGGAGAACAGGTCGAGATCGCGGCCGAGCTTGCGATGGTCGCGCCGCTCGGCCTCGGCGATCCGGAACAGGTGCGCGTCGAGGTCGTCCTTGCTCGGCCAGGCGGTGCCGTAGATGCGCTGGAGTTGCTTGTTCCTCTCGTCGCCACGCCAGTAGGCCGCGGCGCTGCGCATCAGCTTGAACGCCGGGATGCGCTTGGTGGTGGGCAGGTGCGGCCCGCGGCACAGATCCCTCCAGACGAGTTCGCCGTTGCGGTCCAGGTTGTCGTAGATGGTCAGCTCCCCGGCACCGACCTCGGCGTCGGCTCCCTCCGCGACCGCCCCCGCGGAACCCTTCAGCCCGATCAACTCGAGCTTGTACGGCTCGTCGGCCAGCTCGCGGCGGGCGTCCTCGTCGTCGGTGACGCGGCGGGAGAACCGCTGACCGGCCTTGACGATCTTGCGCATCGCGGTCTCGATCTTCGCCAGGTCCTCCGGGACGAAGGGGGTGTCGACGTCGAAGTCGTAGTAGAACCCGTCCCGCACCGGGGGCCCGATACCGAGCTTGGCCTCGGGGTAGAGCTGCTGCACCGCCTGTGCCAGCACGTGGGCGGTCGAATGGCGGAGGATGTCCAGCCCGTCCGGGCTGCC
>JBOFLE010000204.1:0-57840 GCA_051657705.1 Nocardioides sp.
ATGGCCTGCCCGGCGCCTCCGGGGAGCCACTTGGAGGCCTCGGTGGAGAAGGTTATGAGCAGGTTCTCCACGACCAGGAGCCAGCCGAGAGCGGCGACGATGGCGACCACCTGGTTGCGGACCAGGTGTCCGAACACCACGCCGAGGACAGCGAACAGCGTGGCATAGAGCATCGCACCAGACAGGGTGAGCCACACCTCGGTATCGCGGCTGGGAAACGTGGCCCCCTCGATCGCGTACAGGATGTGCGCCAAGACGTAGGCCACGGCACCCGAGACCAGCCCGAACACCGCTCCGACACCGGCGAGGAGGGTCATCTTGGCGGCCAGCACCTGATGTCGTAGCGGCGTGGTGAGGAAGGTGTCGGTGGCGGTCTGGGTGCGATACTCGCCGGCGGAGACCACGATCCCCAGGACCAGGACCAGGATGGATCCGGTGCCGGTGACGTGTAGCGCCCGACGTACGCCCGCGGTGGACTCGAGCGCCACCCCGGCGCTGTCGCTGGACAGGATCGCGCCCGACACGGCCAGCGCCGAGAGCAGCACGGCGGCGCCGAGTAGGCCCCAGCCGACCGGGACGGTGGCCAGCTTGAGCCACTCCGCACGCAGTAGTCGCACCATTGGTCGCAAGATTGCCCGTGACTTCGTCCGTGACCTCGGGCCTTCTCCCGGGCTCGATGCGACCTCTGAGATCGAGGACGAGGTTGGGAACGGGCGCGTCATCAGGCCACCTCCGCGCCGTCGGTGAGCTCGAGGAACAGTGACTCGAGGTTCGACGTGGTGGAGCTGGCGGTGAGCTCGAAGACCGGGACAGCGGCTCCGGCGGCGACCTGGCCGATGTGTTCAGAGGTCGCGCCGTACACGGTTAGCTGGTGCTCACTTTCCGCGATGCACTCCACCCCCTCTGTTTCCAGCAGAGCCGCCAAGCGATGCGGGTCGGCGCAGCGGAGTCGGTGGCCAGAGGTTTGCTGGAGCGAGCCGGTGTCGCCTTGGTGGACCACGCGCCCGTCGCGGATGATGATGAAGTGGTCCACGATCTGGGCGACCTCGGCGAGCAGGTGACTGGAGACGAGCACGGTGCGGCCCTCGTCGGCCAAGGTCCGCAACAGGCCGCGCAGCCAGGCCACCCCTTGCGGATCCAGCCCGTTGGTCGGCTCGTCGAGGATCAGCACCCCGGGATCACCCAGCAACGCCGCAGCCAGCGCGAGCCGCTGCCGCATCCCCATCGAGTATCTGCCGACGCGCTTGTCGGCGGCGGCGATCAACCCCACCAACGCCAGCACCTCCTCGACCCGGTCGGGAGTGAATCCGGCGGCGGCAGCCAGGACCCGCAGGTGGTTGCGGCCGGTGCGGGAGGGGTGGAAGCCCGAGGCCTCCAGCACCGCACCCACGTCCTGCCGCGGGCGCTCCAAGTCCGCATAGGCACGACCGGCGATCATCGAGGTCCCTGAGGTCGGGCGAGCCAGTCCCAGGATCATTCGGAACGTGGTGGTCTTGCCCGCGCCGTTGGGTCCGAGGAACCCGGTTACCTTGCCCGGCGGGGCCGTGAACGTCATATCGCTAACGGCGATACGGTCGCCGTAGGTCTTGGTCAGTGCTTCACACGAGATCATGGAGCAAGACTGTACGACACAAAGTGTTCCCTATCAATCCAATATGTTTCTAATCTCGACGGTCTATGCTGACCGGATGCCGAGGCTGTGGACCGACACCATCGACGAGCACCGGCGGCAGGTCCGCGATGCCATTCTCGACGCAATGGCCGACCTCGCGGCCACGGGCGGAGTGTTGTCGGTGACCATGTCGCACGTCGCCGACCACGCCGGCATTGGGCGCAAGACCCTCTACAAGTACTACCCCGACCTCGCCTCCATCCTCAGCGCATGGCACGAACGCCGGGTCGCCCACCACCTCGCGGGCCTACGCCGGACCGCAGACGACCATGCCGACCCTCACCGCAGACTCCAGGCAGTACTCCGCGCCCACGCCGCGATGATCCATCAACACCACTCGACAGCCCTGTCCCACCATTTGGCAGGCGCACCGCACGTCACGGGCGCCCATGGCCAGATACGGGCGTTCCTGGCCGACGTGGTCGTGAGTGCTGCCAACGCCGGTGGCGTCCGCCGTGACATCAAGCCCGTGGAGATCGCCGACTACCTCCTTCATGCTCTCGGCGCTGCGGCAACCGCCGTCTCGAAGGCGGCGGTAGAGCGGCTGGTTCAGCTGACCCTGGATGCAATCGGTGAGCCGGGTGAGGCCCCAACGGCTAGGTATCGCTCCTCGGCGATCAGGTGACTCCTGGCAACTGCCGCTCACCGCAAGCGGAAGGCCCGGTGGTGAAATCGGAGGTTCGGCGCGGCTTGAGAGTCGCGGATGGTCGCAAGGCGGGACTTGTGCGCCACCAGCACCTCATGCAGCAAGGCCGTCAGCGGGTGGTTTGCGTGGAAATATCTTGATATTATGTATCTTGACGTCAAGATAGTGCGGAGATTGGGAGATGGGTAGAGAAATGAGCACCACGGGAGTGAGCAGGGACAGTTTCGGGGCACGCGACACGCTGCGCGTCGGCGACCGGTCCTACGAGATCTATCGGCTGGCCGCGGTGGCCGAGGACGGCGGCGCCGATTCGGCGGAGGCCACCGACGTGGCCGGGTTGCCGTTCTCGTTGAAGGTCCTGCTGGAGAACCTGCTCCGGACCGAGGACGGTGCCAATATCACCGCCGACGACATCCGAGCGCTGGCGGCCTGGGACGAGACCGCCGAACCCGATCGGGAGATCCAGTTCACCCCGGCCCGCGTGATCATGCAGGACTTCACCGGGGTTCCCTGCGTAGTGGACCTGGCGACCATGCGGGAGGCCATGGCCGAGCTCGGCGGCGATCCGGCCGCGATCAATCCGCTGGCTCCCGCCGAGCTGGTGATCGACCATTCGGTGATCGCGGACGTCTTCGGCCGGGCCGGGGCGTTCGAACGCAACGTCGAGATCGAGTACCAGCGCAATCGGGAGCGCTACCAGTTCCTTCGCTGGGGCCAGGGCGCCTTCGACGACTTCACGGTGGTGCCGCCCGGCACCGGCATCGTGCACCAGGTCAACATCGAGCACCTGGCTCGGGTCGTGTTCACCCGGCCGACCGCCGACGGCACCCTGGTCGCCTATCCGGATACCTGTGTCGGCACCGACTCGCACACCACGATGGTCAACGGCATCGGCGTCGTCGGGTGGGGAGTCGGCGGCATCGAGGCCGAGGCCGCGATGCTCGGGCAACCCGTGTCGATGCTGATCCCGCGCGTGGTCGGGTTCAAGTTGAACGGCGAGCTGCGCGAAGGCGCGACCGCCACCGATCTGGTGCTGACGATCACCGAGATGTTGCGTCGGCACGGGGTGGTCGGGAAGTTCGTGGAGTTCTACGGGCCCGGCGTCTCCGCGCTGCCGCTGGCCAATCGGGCGACGATCGGCAACATGAGCCCGGAATTCGGCTCCACGATCGCCGTGTTCGGCATCGACGACGAGACGATCGACTACCTGCGGATGACCGGGCGGCCCGAGGAGCAGGTCGCGCTGGTCGAGGCCTATGCCAGGGCGCAGGGCCTGTGGCACGACCCGAGCGCGGCCGACTACGTCGAGCCGCGCTTCTCCGAGAAGCTCGAACTCGACCTCGGGGCGGTGGTGCCCAGCCTGGCCGGCCCGAAGCGGCCGCAGGACCGGGTGGCTCTCTCGGATGCCGCCGCCGCCTTCGAGCGCGAGCTCCCGGCGTACACCTCGCAACCCGGAGCGACGGTCCCGCTGACGCTCGAGGACGGCACCGATGTCGAGTTGCGCAACGGCGCGGTCGCTATCGCGGCGATCACCTCCTGCACCAACACGTCGAACCCATCGGTGATGATGGCGGCCGGGCTCCTGGCCAAGAACGCCGTCGAGAAGGGGTTGGCCCGGCGGCCGTGGGTGAAGACCACTCTGGCGCCGGGATCGAAGGTTGTCTCGGAGTACTACGAGCGGGCCGGCCTGACGCCGTACCTCGACAAGCTCGGATTCAATCTGGTGGGTTACGGATGCACGACGTGCATCGGCAACTCCGGCCCGATCATCCCCGAGGTCTCCGCGGCCGTACAGGAGCACGATCTGGCGGTGGTCTCGGTCCTGTCCGGCAACCGGAACTTCGAGGGCCGGATCAATCCCGACGTGAAGATGAACTACCTGGCCTCGCCGCCACTGGTGGTGGCCTACGCGCTGGCCGGATCGATGACCGTCGACCTGCTCAACGACCCGCTGGGCCAGGACCAGGCCGGCAACGACGTATTCCTACGCGACATCTGGCCCGGCTCGGCGGACGTGGAAGCCGCGATCGCCACCGCGATCAACCCGGGGATGTTCTCCGACAGCTACACCGACGTCTTCGCCGGCGATGCCACCTGGCGATCGCTGCCGATCCCGGAGGGCACGACCTTCGCGTGGGATCCGGAGTCGACCTACATCCGCAGGCCGCCCTACTTCGAGCGGATGGCCCACCAGCCGCAGCCGGTGACCGACATCGCCGGGGCGCGGGTGCTGCTGAAGCTCGGCGACTCGGTCACCACCGACCACATCAGCCCGGCCGGCGCGATCAAGCGGGATTCGCCGGCCGGCGACTACCTGGCCGCCCATGGTGTCGCTCCCCGGGACTTCAACTCCTACGGCTCGCGCCGGGGCAACCACGAGGTGATGATTCGCGGGACCTTCGCCAACATCCGGCTGCGCAACCTGCTCCCGGGCGGGGACCTGCCCGAGGGCGGCTTCACCCGCGACTTCACCCGTCCGGGCGGCCCGGTGGCCACGGTCTACGACGCCGCGCAACGCTATGCCGAGTCCGAGGTGCCGCTGGTGGTGCTGGCCGGTAAGGAGTACGGCTCCGGGTCCTCCCGCGACTGGGCGGCGAAGGGGACCGCGCTGCTCGGCGTACGGGCCGTGATCGCGGAGTCCTACGAGCGCATCCACCGATCCAACCTGATCGGGATGGGTGTGCTGCCGGTCCAGTTCCCGGCCGGCCGGACCGCCGAGTCACTCGGCTTGACGGGCGAGGAGACGTACTCGTTGTCCGGCATCACCGAGTTGAACGATGGCACGATTCCGCGCACCGTGCGGGTGCGGGCCGAATCGAGTTCAGGGGTGATCGAGTTCGACGCGGTCGTGCGGATCGACACCCCCGGCGAGGCCAACTACTACCGCAACGGCGGCATCATGCAGTTCGTGTTGCGGAACCTGCGCGATGCGCGATGAACCGCGCAGGGTGATCGATCGTTGGCCGTTTGGCAGGCGCTCGCGTGCCTGGCGCTGGTGGTCTTGGTCGGTGCCGCCGTGCAGTCGGTCGTCGGCTTGGGGCTCGGCCTGCTGGTAGCTCCCGTCGCCGGCATCCTCGAGCCGGCCTGGGTGCCGGTGGTCCCGCTGACGCTGGCGTTGCTGATCTCCGCCGTCATGGTGCCCGGGGAACGGGAACGGATCGACTGGCGGGTGGTGGCCTGGATGTTGCCGGCGCGGATCCCGGGCACGCTGCTCGGCGTCTGGTTGGTGGTCCGGTCCACCGAGCAGCAGCTTCAGCTCGCGATCGGCGCGATGGTGCTGGCCGGCGTTCTGGTCTCGGTGCGCACCGTCCGGGTGCCGATGAACCCCGCCACCATGGTCCTCGCCGGGGCGGCCGCCGGCGCCACCGGCACGGCGACCTCGATCGGCGGCCCACCGATCGCACTCCTGTTGCAACATCGCGAAGCCGCCCAGATGCGTTCGACGATGTCGGTCTTCTTCTTCGCCGGAACCGTCCTGAGCCTGGTGGGGTTGGCGGTCGCGGGGGAGGTCTCGGCGATGTCGGTGCGGGCCGCCGGCATCCTCATGCCGACGGTGCTGCTCGGTTTCCTGGCCGGCCGGCAGCTTCGTCTCCGGCTCCCACAAGAAAGGCTCCGTCTCGCCGTGCTCGCGGTGTGTGCGTCCGCCGGACTGGCTTTGCTGACGCGGGCGGCACTGGGATAGCGGTGGGCTGGATCGCGGCCGGCCAGGAGTCGCCGGACGGCAAGGTAGCGGCAAGCGTCGGCGAGCCAGCGACCAGGCGAGCGTGCTCTTCCAGCGGTTGCCGACGCTTTCATCTCCTCCCGCTGAGCCGGGACCCGGCCAGGATCGGCTGGGTGAGCTCTGGGTCGATCTGCGCCGGAGCAACATCCAGCGATACCACTCGATCGGCGAGATCGACGAGGAGCGGATCGTGGCTCACCACGAGAGTGGTGCGGCCCGCCGTGGCCGATCGGATCGCCTCGGCGACCCGGATCGCCGCGCTCCGATCGAGGGATGCCGTCGGTTCGTCGAGCAGCACCAGGCCGGCCGGCGACACCGCCGCCCGGGCCAGCGCGACCCGGCGCCGCTGTCCGCCCGACAGCCGCACCCGGTCCTCGCCCAGGGGCGTGTCGTAGCCCAACGGCAGCCGGTCCGCGAACTCGTCGACTCCGGCGATCTCGCCGGCTCGCAGGACGCCGGCCCGAGTGGCCTGCTTGGACCCGAAGGCGATGTTCTGGGCAATCGTCGCGTCCAGCAGCCAGGGATCCTGGGGCACGTAGGCGATGTGCTCCCGCAGGCTCGCCAGGGCGTAGTCGCGGATGTCCGTGCCGTCGATGCGAATGGCGCCCGCGTCGACGTCGTACAGCCGCAGCGAGAGCAGCAGCAACGTGCTCTTGCCGGCTCCGCTGGCGCCGGTCAGGCACACCATCTCGCCGGGAGCGATCGCGAAGCTGGTACCGTGCACCGCGATCCGGTCGGGGGAGTACGCGAAGCCGACCTCGTCGAACTCGAGATCGTGAAGCCCCGGGCGCAGTGGACGCGCCCCCGGGCGGTCGGCTATCACGTCGTCGGCGTCGAGGATCTCGGCGACGCGTTCCGCGCTGGCGCCGGCCTTGGCCAGGGTCGCCGAGAGCCGGGTCAGACCTCGCACCGGGGCGTAGAGCTCACGGAGGTAGGCGATGACCACCAGCAGGTGGCCGGTGCTCTGTTGCCCGTCCAGCACCTGAAGGCCGCCCCAGACGAGCACCGCGGCGGTGCCGATCGAGAGCACGATGTCGGCTCGTGGCAGCCATCGGGCCTCGGTGGCGACGGCGTCGAGTTCGACCGCCAGCACGGCCTGGTTGCGAGCATCGAACTCGGCGGTGGCCTGGTCGGCTCGGTCGAACGCCTGAACCGCCGGCACGTTGCGAACCAGCGTGGTGGTGGCACCGGCCAGGCGTCCCGACTCCCGCCGGGCCGCCAGTTGGCTGGCGCGCACCTCGCGGCGTTGCCGCACCGAGAGCGCCACCAGCACCGGGATCACCGCGATGCCCACGCCGGCGAGGACCGGGTCCAGCAGGCCGAGCACGACGATGATCCCGATCAGGGCGAGCAGCTCGGGAACCACGGTGTTGGTCGTGGCGACGACCGCGTCGAGCAGCCGGCCGACATCGGTGGTCAACCGGGAGGTGAGCTCGCCACCGCGGATCCGGGCGTGCCACCGCAGCGAGAGCCGCATGGTCTGCCGGAATACCTCGCCGCGGAGCTCCGCGCCGATCCGCTCGGCGGTCTTCTCGCCAACCGAGACATTGGCGCTCTCCAGCAGGCCCGCCAGGGACGTGAGCAATACCGTGGCGACACCTGCCAGCACCAGCAGACCAGGCGCTGGTACGCCGGCGAGCGGACCCGGCGCCGGGCGGCCGTCGATCGCGTGGTCGATGGCCAGGGCGAGTGGCCAGGGGCGAGCCAGATCGGCCGCGATCCGGACGACGGCGAGCGCCGATGCCCCGCCGAGGGCCCATCGATGCGCCCGCACCGGCGCTCGGAGCACTCTCAGCAGGTCGCTGGGCTGCCTGGACGACATGTGGTCAGGCTGGCGCGCGCCAGGTGCATGAGGCCATCGCACTTTGGTACTAGCATTCCCGGCCGATCCGGGATTCTCGCAGGAATCCTTAGGATGACGCCATGACACCGCTCCGGCTCGGCCACGGCGGCAGGCCGGTGTCGATGTTCGGGCTGTTGGCTCGCTTCACGCTGGCCGGCCTGGTCGTCCTTGCGGTCGTCGCCGCCGTGATCGCGGGCTTGGCGCGGCAGGCGGGAACCAGACAGGCAGTCGACGCGGCCGAGCAGGTCACCTGGGTGAGCGCCAGCGGTATCGCGGCACCGTTGTTGACCGATGCCGCGGTCGACGGCGATCCGGAGGCCTTGGCCCGGCTGCATCGGGCGATGGATGAGCACGTCCTTGCCGGTTCCCTGGTCCGGATCAAGATCTGGGACGAGGACGGGCGGATCGTGTATTCCAACGACAGCCGGTTGATCGGTCGGACCTTCGACCTGGGCGATGAGGAGCTCGTTGCGTTGCGTACCGGCCGCCGAGACTCCGGGATCAGCGACCTGGGGGAGCCCGAGAACACCTACGAACGCCGGCTGTTCGAGAAGCTCTTGGAGGTCTACGTCGGGATCGAGAGCACCAGCGGGCGGCCGTTGCTGTTCGAGACCTACTTCAAGTACAGCGACGTCGCCCGCGCCGGGCAGGAACAGTGGCGGCAGTTTGCCCCGGCCACGCTGGGTGGCCTGGTCCTGCTCGAGCTCTTTCAGATCCCCGCCGCCTGGTCGCTGGCGCGGCGCTTGCAGCGACAACAGCACGACCGCCAGCGGTTGATCCAACTGGCCGCCGACTCCGCTGGCTCCGAGCGCCGACGGATCGCCGCCGACATCCATGACGGGATCGTCCAGGACCTCACCGGCGCCGCATTGGCGCTGGATGCGGCCAGGCTCGGCAGGCCGGACCCGGTCCGCGACCGGGCGCTCATCGAGAACACGGCCGGCATCCTGCGCTCCGGCGTCAAGGAGCTCCGGGCGCTGTTGGTCGACCTGTATCCCCCGGACCTCGCCGAGGAGGGCCTGGTGGCCGCGTTGCAGGAGATCGGCGCCGGCTTGGAGCGGGTCGGGATCCGGGTGACCATGACTGCCGACGACGAGGTCGACCGGCTTCCGCAGGCGGTGATGGGGGTCTTGTTCCGTGCCGCGCAGGAGCTCTTCCGGAACGTGGAGGCGCACAGCCGGGCCGCCGGCGTCGACCTCGTGGTCACGCTGGAAGCGGGCTGGGTGCGCATGACCGTGGAGGACGACGGATTGGGATTCGACGAGGAAGCGGTGGCTCGAGGTGTGGCGCAGGGCCACCTGGGATTGCGGGCGTTGAGCGACCTGGTGATCGATGCCGGCGGTGAGGTGAGCGTGCGCTCGGCCGCCGGGCAAGGGACACTCGTCGAGATCTCGATTCCGGCCAACATCGAGCCGGCCGGTGAGAGGAGCTAGGCCATGGCCACGGTCTTGATCGTGGACGACCACGCGATTCTGCGCGGGGGAATAGTCGCGCTGCTTGCCACCACGGACGACCTCGACGTCGTAGGCGAGGCGGTCGACGGTGCGGAGGCGATCCGCCTTGCCGGCGACCTGGCCCCGGATGTCGTGTTGATGGATCTGTCGATGCCCGGGATGAACGGAGTCGAGGCGATCAAGGGCATCCGTGAGATCTCACCCGACATACCGATCCTGGTGTTGACCTCTTTCGCCGACCGCAAGTGGATCCTGGAAGCGGTCGATGCCGGAGCCGACGGCTATCTCCTGAAGCAGTCCGAGCCGGAGGCGATCCTGTCCGGCATTCGTGATGTCCTGGCCGGCGACTCGCCGATGGACCCGAAGGCCAGCCGAGCCCTGTTGTCGGGCCGCGGGCGGCCGGCGTACCACGTGGCGCTCACCGACCGCGAGGAGCAGGTATTGCGGATGGTGACCGAGGGGCTGCCCAACAAGACGATCGCGCGCCGGCTCGGCATCGCCGAGCGAACCGTGAAAGCGCACCTGACCAGCATCTTCCAGCGACTGGGGGTGAGCGGCCGCACTCAAGCCGCGATGTGGGCCACTCGCCGGGCGGCCGAGCGAGGACGGGAATTCGACTAGTACCTTCGTACATTGTGCGCGCCGGCGGCCTCGGGCACTGTTGACGTGTGAGACCGCCACCATCCGACGAGAAGCAGCTCGACCTTCGTGGTCGACCGGTGGTCTGGTCCGCGACGGCAGCACGACGAGATCCGAGCGCACCGTCCGTGCTGGCCAGGTTCGGTATCTGGGTGTTGGCCGCCGCCGTCGCGACGAGTGTGATCGCGGTCGTGTCTGCCCTCGAGATCATGCAGTCGGTCGGCGGCAGCGCTCCGGATCGACCCTTGTGGCTCAAGCCGCCGGCGTCGGTGAACGCCCCGGCAGGGTCTGATTCCGAGATAGAGCGGGATCGCGCGCAGCCCCGGGGTGGTGACGACTCCGATGATCGTGACGACCGTAACGATGAGCGTGCCGATGACGATGGTGGCGGACACGGGCGGGATTCGGGTCGGGACGACAGTTCCACCGAGGATTCGGAGTCCGATGAGGACGAGTCCGGACGAGGTCGGGGCAGGGGCCGGAGCGGCGATGCCGAGGGCTCATCCGAGTCGGGCAACTCGGGGTCGGGCGGTGACTCGACCGGTAGTGGGGGGTCCGACGACTGACCGCGGTGCGATGATGAACACCATGGAGTCCGAGGTCGTGACCGTGCCGACGGGCACGCGGGAGTGCGTGGTCGACATCACCGATGAATGCCTCCGGTTCGCGCGGGCTCGGGGTGCCGGTGCGGACGGTCTCCTGCACGTGTTCGTTCCGCATGCCACCGCCGGCATCGCGATCTTGGAAACGGGTGCCGGAAGCGATGACGACCTCCTGGCCGCGTTGGCCGACCTGTTGCCGGCCGACGACCGGTGGCGGCATCGCCACGGCAGCCCTGGACACGGACGCTCGCATGTGATGCCGGCGTTGGTGCCGCCGTACGCGACCGTCCCGGTGATCGACGGCGAGCCGGCCCTGGGTACCTGGCAGAGCGTCTGCCTGGTGGACCTCAACGTCGACAATGCGACCCGCCGGGTGCGCTTGAGCTTCCTCTCGGGATAGGGCGATTCTCCCGGCCGCGGACTAGCGTGGTGTCGTGAGCGGCCAGGCGCAACGACGACCTCGACGCCAGCTGGCGCCGGTGTTGGTCAGTGCGCTCGCGGCGACTTTGGTGATTGTCGGCGTCCTCGCGTTGCCGGCGCTCCTGCGCGGCGATCGGGTGTCCAGGTCGAAGCAGGATGCCAGTCTCGAAGCCGTGCGTACCTACCAGGTCGAGGCGCCGAAGCACGTGAGCGGCCGAGTGGCCTACCCGCAGAGCCCGCCCGTGGGTGGCGACCACAATAGGGTCTGGCTCGCATGCGGTCATCACGACGAGCCGGTCCGCAACGAGATGGCCGTTCACGACCTCGAGCACGGAGTGGTGTGGATCACCTATCGGCCGGACCTCGACGCCGGCGAGGTGGCGGAGTTGGCGCGTCTGCTTCCGGGCAAGGGCATCATGTCGCCCTACGAGAACCTGCCCGCCCCGGTGGTCGTCACGGTCTGGGGTGCGCAACTGCTCCTGGACGGCGCCGACGACCCGCGCATGCCGCTCTTCCTCGCCGAGTACGGGGACGGCTCCACGGCTCCCGAGCGGGATGCCTCCTGCGCCGGCGGTGTGGGGGAACCCGTCCCACCCGCCATCGACGCCTGACGCCGACCCGGCAGTTATCTGGCCAGATTTACGGCGTGTCGTCGGACAAGTGCCGGCTCGACTTCGAGTCGAGGAGTCGTTCTGCCAGGTCGACATGGAAGCGGACCGACAGTTCGAGGTCCTCGACGTGGACCCGCTCGTCGGCATTGTGGTAGCCGGCGACGAGCACCTCGGGCGGTGTCGTGAAGTAGGGGTTGAATCCGTACGCCGCCGCGCCCGTCTGAAGTCTGAGGAGGCTGGAGTCGGTGTAGCCCGCGCACAGCATCGGCAGTACCTCGGCCCCCGGGTCGGTCTTGCCGACGAACTCACTGATCGCCTCGTACAACGGGCCGTCAGCCACCGAAGCGCTTCCGGGGACCAACTTACCGGACCATTCGAGCTCGTAGTCCAGGCCGTCGCCGAGGCGTTCGATCACCGCCATCTCGACCTGATCCCGGGTGACACCCGGCAGGATCCGACAGTCGAGCTCCACCCAAGCGCGCGCCGGCATCACGTTCCGGGCCTTGGCCCCGCCAAGCCTGGTCGGCGCCATCGTCGTGCCGGCGAAGGTCGGCAGCAGATGCGCCAGCACCGGATGCAATCGGCAGGCCTCGGCGAA
Source organism: Nocardioides sp. (assembly GCA_051657705.1). Classification (GTDB taxonomy): domain Bacteria; phylum Actinomycetota; class Actinomycetes; order Propionibacteriales; family Nocardioidaceae; genus Nocardioides. The sequence goes on from JBOFLE010000204.1 coordinate 12,207, forward strand.
CTGGTGCGGAAAGTACCCGCCCTGACGCCCGGTGAGTGTGGCCAGCGCCTGGTCGAGGTAGCGACTCGAGCCGCCGTTGGGCAGCCCTCGGCCGATCCGGCGCAGTACCTCTCCGATGTGTGGCACAGCGTTGTCGCCGACTGTCGGCATCGAGGCGTGCCCCGCCTCGCCCGTCGTGACGACGCGCACTGGCTGGGTGCCTTTGTCCCCGACGGACACCTCGACCATCGTCCGCCCGTCCGCCAGCCCGAGTCGAGCGCCCCCTCCCTCGTTGACGGCGAAATCCGGCCTGATCTCCGGATGCTCGGCGAGGAGCCAGCGCATGCCGACATCCGCGGAACCGTTCTCTTCGTCTGCCACGGCGAGCAGCCATAGATCCCCCCGCGGCCGAAAGCCGCTCGCCGCCAGCGCCTTCATGGCTACGGCCCGGGCGGCGACCTCGCCTTTCATATCGACGGCCCCGCGCCCGAACATGAACCCCTGGTCGTCGATCTCGGCCGCGAACGGCGGATGCGTCCAGTCCCTGGGATCGGCGGGGACCACGTCGAGATGCCCGACGAACGCGAGGGAGGGCGCCGCCGGGTCGGTGCCGGGGATCCTGGCAACGAGATTGGAGCGGGCCGGATCCTTGGCAATTAGATTCGCGTCGATCCCGCCGTCGCGGAGATAGTCGGCCAGATAGCGAGCGGCAATGGTCTCGTTGCCGTTGGTGGTGTTGATCCGGATCAGGGCCTGGGTGACGGCGACCACCTCATGCTGCGAGGTCATCGCGTCCTCCCGGTCGCGGAGGTCGCCGCGACGCGTTCCTGCGGTGTTCGTGGCGGGGGAGTGAACTGGCGGTCGCGGGACGCGGGCGCAAGCAGCGCCGCCGCGGGTTGATACGCCGACATCCAGGCAAGCTCCTCCGGTCACGGTGTCCGAGGTTCATCCTATTCTCGCGGGAGTCCACGACCTTCTCTGACCCGGCAGTTAACCGTCGACACGCCGGAAATCTGGCCAGATAACTGCCGGGTCGGCGAGGTGATCGAGGAGGTAGGCATAGATCTCGGCCTCGTAGGCAAGGGCGGCGATCCGGCCGGACGGGCCGGTATGGGAGCCGGCGCCGGTCTCGGCGCGCATCAGACATCGCGAGGACCAGGCCGGGTCGGTGGCACGCAAGGTCGCCACCCACTTGGCCGGTTCACGGATCATCACTCGCGGGTCGTGCAGCGCGCCGGTGACCAGCAGATCCGGCCGGGTACCGGGCGGTGGCGGGTTCCGCATCGGGTCGTACGCCGAAAGCCACGCGAACTCCTCGGCCAGGCGTGGGTCACCCCACTCCTCCCGTTCGGCCACCGTCAGCGGCGTCGCGTCGTCGAACATCGTGGTCACGACATCCACGAACGGAACCTCCGCGACCACGACTCGCCATCGGTCCGGGCGTTGCGAGAACACCGCGCCCTGCAGCAGACCGCCGGCGCTCATGCCCCGGGTAGCGATCCGGGCGCCGTCGACCAGGCCCGCCGCGACCAGGCCGTCGGCGACGGCGATGTGGTCGTCGAACGTGTGTTGCTTGGCCGCCAGCTTGCCGTCGAGGTGCCATCCGCGACCACCCTCGCCGCCGCCACGGACATGCGCGAACACATAGACCACTCCGCGGTCCAGCAGGCTCGGCAGCGCCGGATCCCACTCCGGTTCGAACACCGCCCCGTACGCGCCGTAGCCGTAGAGCAGGCACGGAGCCGAACCGTCCAGCGCGGTGTCCCGGTGCCGCATGATCGTGGCCGGCACCTCGATGCCGTCCCGTGACCGGAATGCCCGGCGCTCCGTGCGGTAGCGGTCGGCGGCGTACGACGGCGCGTCTCGCCGCAGCAACTCTCGCTGGCCCCCGCCATCGAGACGGACCTCCGACCAGCACGGCGGCACCAGCCGGGCCTCGTCGCGAACGATCACCGATCGCGCGTCGTACGCGGTGTTGCGAGCCAGGTGGACCTCACCGGCCGGGGACGCGCTGGACAGCTCGAACGAGGTTCCGGCCAGGTCGTCGTGCCCGGTGAGGTAGAGCTTGTGGGTCCATTCCGTTCGCGCGGCGAGCACGACGCCACCGGCGAACGCGTCGACCCGCAGCAGCCGGACAGCAGGATCGGCCGGCCGGGCCTCGACCCACCGGGTGTGGTCCTGATCCGCCTCGGGCAGCGGAGCGCGCATCAGCCGGAACTCCGTCGCCGCGTCGTTCGTGACGATCAGCAGATCCGCCGAACCGTCCGGCAGGCGGCGGTGCTCGGCCCGGTAGCGAACACCGTGGCGCCGCCCGCCGATCGAGCGCGGCGGCCGCTCCGGGCGGCGGGGATCGAGGAACCACGCCTCGCTGGTCGCGTGGCTCTCGGCCCAGCAGATGATCGCGTCGCCGGAGCGGGTCGCCCGGACGTTGAGCTCGAACCGCTCGTCCGCCTCGGTGAGCACCAGGATGTCATCGGCCGGGTCGGTGCCCACCCGGTGTCGCCACAGTTGAAACGGCCGGTACGCCGCGTCGTGGACCGTGTAGAAGAAGAACCGGGAGTCGGCGCTCCACGCGCCGCCGTAGTAGGTGCGCTCGATCCGCTCCGGGCTGTCGGTGTGGTCCGGGCCGGTACGCAGGTCCCGGAACGCCAGCCGGTAGACCTCGTCACCGCTGGTGTCCACCGAATAGGCCAGCCAGTTCTCGTCCGGGCTGACGATGGTCAGGCCCAGCTCCACGTACTCCTCGTCGAGACCTCCGCCGTCGGCGAGGCTCGCCACATCGAGCAGCAACTCGGCGCGGTTCCCGTCGGCGACCGGGGCCGGCTCGCGAGAGCCGGCATCCGATCCGCGCCCGGGAGTGCGTCGTTCGCGCATCAGTTGTGCGTAGCTACTTCCGGTGCGGTGCCGCGTGTAGTAGGAAAAGCGCATGCGTTGCCACGGCGGCGTGCTCTCCTCGTCCGGCAGGCGCGCGACCATCTCGTCGGTCAGTTCGGAGATCGCGGCCGCGAGGGGTGCGGTCGTCGCGTCGTACCACGCGCGCTCGGCGGCAAGGTAGTCCACGAACTCGGGCCGAAGGCCAGGGGAGGCAGAATGCGTCACATCCATCGCCGCGTGCATCCAGTGATACGGATCGAGCCGGGGGACACCGTGCTCGGTGTGCAGATGAGCCCGGCGGGTGGCGACCGGCGGGGAGGTCGGCGCGTCGCTCACGTTCGTCAACGTATCGTGCCCCGGCTGCTGGTGGCGGCGCTGATCGGGCTGATCGGCGTCGTGGGCACGACTCCCGCTACGAGTCAGGCGGCCGACGAGAAGGTCAGGTTCACCGTCGCCCTGCTCAACGAGGTGGACTCCTTCAACCCCTTCCTGGGGGTCGAGGCGCCTTCGTACGAGATGTGGGGCCTGACCTACGACTACCTCGTCGGCTACTCGATGACGGACATGTCGCCGGAACCGTCGCTGGCGACCGAATGGGAGACCTCCGCGGACGGGCTCACCTGGACCTTCACGATGCGCGACGACGTCACCTGGTCGGACGGTAAGAAGCTGACCGCCGCGGACGTTGCCTACACCTATACCCGGGTGATCGAGGGCGAGGCCGAGCAGCAGAACTGGAGCAACTACCTGAAGTCCGTCGAGTCGGTGACGGCGCCCGACGACACGACCGTGGTGATGACGCTGGAGAAGCCCAACGCCGTCCTGCCCCTGCTGCCCATCCCGATCGTTCCCGAGCACGTCTGGTCGCGGGTATCGGCGTCGGATGTCGCGAGCTACGCCAACGAGCCGTCGGACGGGAAGCCGGTCGTCGGCTCCGGGGCATTCCGACTGATCGAGGGCACCGCCGGCGGCTCGACCTACCGGTTCGAGGCCAACCCGGACTACTGGGACGGTGCGCCCCACATCGACGAGGTGGTATTCAAGGTCTACAAGTCCGAGGATCCGGCGGTCCAGGCCCTGACCAAGGGTGAGGTGGACTTCGCCTGGGACCTGCAGCCGACCTCCGTCAAGAAACTGCAGGGGCAGCCGGGGATCACCGCGGCCAGCGGCGACTCGCCCGGCTTCGACGAGATCGCCTTCAACACCGGCTCGATCGACACCGAGACCGAACGCCCGATCGGGGACGTCAATCCGGCCGTCAAGGACCCGAAGTTCCGGCACGCGCTGGGCTACGCACTGGATCTCGAACTGCTCAACGAGCGGGTCTACCAGGGCGCGGGGCAGGCGGGGGATTCGATCGTGCCGCCGTCGTACCCGAACTGGCGGTGGGAACCGCCCGCCGAGGAGGCCTTCAGCTATGACCCGGAGAAGGCCGGCCAACTGCTCGACGAGGCCGGATACCGGCTCGGTGACGACGGCCTGCGCACGCTTCCGAGCGGTGAGCCGATCGGCAAGCTGCGGCTGTTCGCCCGGGCCGACTCGGCCACCTCGCCCAAGGTGATGGAGTTCTTCGGCGAGTGGCTGAAGGACGTCGGAATCGACTCCGAGCTGACGGTGGTCGAGGAGTCCAAACTCACCGACATCGTCTTGAAGGGCGACTACGACGCCTTCGAGTGGGGCTGGTTCGTCGAGCCCGACCCCGACTACATGCTCAGCGTGTTCACCTGCGATCAGTTCGGCGGGCTGTCCGACTCGTGGTACTGCACCGACGAATACGACGACCTGTACGCCGAGCAGAATTCCGCGGTCGATGACGAGAAGCGGGTGGAACTCGTCAAGCGGATGCAGGAGATCCTGTTCCGGGACTCGCCGTACCTGGTGACGTCGTACAACACCATCGGCGAGGCGTTCCGCAGCGATCGCTTCGCGTGCCTGCGGCAGCAGCCGGATCCGGGCGGAGTGTACATCATCCAGTACGGGGTCTACAACTACAAGAACATGCGGCCGGCCGACGAGGCCGGAGACTGCGGCGGCGACGACGCGGCGACCAAGGTCACCGGCAGCGGGAACGCCTCGGACGGTGGCGTCGGCACCGGCACGCTGATCGGCCTCGGCACCGGCGCCGTCGTGCTGGCCGGAGCGGGGCTGATGCTGGCCCGGCGGCGCGGCGCTAGTGCGGAGGACCGCGAGTGACGCGCTCGTGAGTCTGGGCGCGGCCGCCGGGACGCCGGTCGTCGCGGTCGCCGAGCCGGGTGCCGGGCCGAGGCGACGCGGCTACGGCCGGTACGTCGCGGGCAAGGCGCTGGGCTCGGTAGCCAGCCTGGCGTTCATGCTGGTGGTGAGCTTCCTGTTGTTCCGGGTCCTGCCCGGCGACCCGGCGCGCACGCTGGCCCGGGGCCGGGAGAGCAGCCCGGAACAGATCGCGGAATTCAATCGCACCTACGGGCTCGATGAACCGGTGTGGCGGCAGTTCTGGACGTTCCTGGGCAACCTGACTCGTGGTGAGCTCGGCATCTCGCTGCGCTACCGAGTGCCGGTGACCGATCTCATCATCGACCGGATCTGGCCGACACTCCTGCTGGTGGGGACCTCGACCCTGCTCGCCACGTTGATCGGGGTCTGGCTGGGCGTGAACCAGGCCTGGCGGCGCGGTAGCCGGTTCGACTCGTACACGACCAGCGGCGCGCTGACCCTCTACTCGATGCCGGAATGGTGGCTGGGACTCATCCTGATCGCCGGTCTCGCGGTCGGTTTCGGCCCGCTGCCCGGCCTCTTCCCGACCGGGGGCCTGCACTCGAGCGGGGTGGACCCCAGTTCGCTGGTCGGGGTATTCGACACGATGTGGCACCTGGTGTTGCCGGTGTCCACGCTCACGCTGGCCTATCTGGCCGACTACTCGCTGATCATGAGGTCCGCGCTGCTCGACGAGATCGGCGAGGACTACCTGAGGACCGCGAGGGCCAAGGGCCTGCGCGACATCGAGGTGCGCAACCGGCACGCGGTCCGCAACGCGCTGCTGCCGACCACCACCATCATCGCGTTGAACATCGGCTTCGTGGTGTCCGGCGCGATCACCATCGAGACCGTGTTCTCGATCCCCGGCCTTGGCCTCCTGGCGACCGAAGCCCTGGAACTGCCCGACTTCTGGGTGTTACAGGGCACGTTCCTGGTCGCCTCGGCCGCGGTGATCGTGGCGAATCTCGTGGCCAATCTGATCTACGGCCTGCTCGATCCACGGGTGCGGACATGAGAAGCGAGCTGGCCCGGCAGCGCCGGCTCGCCTCGGCGCGCCGAGGATGGGCCGGGTTCCGGTCCCGGCGGGCCGGCCTGGTCGGACTGGGCATCCTCGTCTTCTTCGCGTCGATCGCGGTCCTCGCGCCGGTGCTGGCCGACGCCGACGGCCTGTCCGTCACCCGAGCCCGGGGCGGAGTGCTGGAGCCGCCGTCGGCGGAGTACTGGCTCGGCACCGACGAAAGCGGCCGCTCGGTGCTGACGCTGTTGATCTGGGGCGCCCGGGTCTCCTTGTTCGTCGGGCTCATGGCGACGCTGATCTCGATGGTGATCGGCACGGTGATCGGGCTGCTGTCCGGCTACCTGACCGGTTGGCCGGCCGCGCTGCTCTACCGGTTCACCGAGTGGTTCCTGGTGATCCCGTTCCTGCCGCTGGCCATCGTGCTCGCCACGGTGCTGGGCGCGTCGCTGCTCAACATCGCCGTCGTGATCGGCGTCACCTCGTGGCCCGGGACCGCGATGTTGATCCGGAGCCAGACCCTGTCCGTGAAGGAACGGGCCTACGTCGAGCGTGCCAAGGTGCTCGGGGCCAATCGCCGGCAGCAGATCGTGCGGCACATCCTGCCCAACGTGATGCCGATGGTGTTCGCCAATACGACCCTGACCGTGGCCATCGCGATCCTGTCCGAGACCACGCTGAGCTTCCTGGGCCTCGGCGACCCGACCCGGGTCTCGTGGGGCACCATGCTCGACAACGCGTTCACCGTCGGCGCGATCACCACCGGATCGTGGTGGTACATCCTGCCGCCCGGCATCTGCGTGGTGCTGGTGGTGTTGTCGTTCACCCTCGTCGGCCAAGGGCTCGAAGAGGTGCTGAATCCACGCCTGAGGAACCGCCGATGACCGGGCGGACCATCAGCCCGGTCACGACGGCTCCCGACGGCGCGCCGCTCCTGGACGTGGACCACCTCAGCGTGACCTACGCGACCGGCGGCGGGGACGTGGCCGCCGTGCGCGACGTCTCGTTTCGGGTGGCGAAGGGTGAGGTAGTCGGCATCGCCGGTGAGTCCGGCTGTGGCAAATCCACCCTGGCCAGCACCATCCTGCGACTCCAGCCGGCCGGTGCCCGAGTGTCGGGCCGGGTCCTGGTCAACGGCCAGGATGTGCTCACCATCGGCTGGGGCGCGCTGCGGGTATTGCGCTGGTCGCAGGCGGCGATCGTCTTCCAGGGGGCCTCGCACTCGCTCAATCCGGTGCTCCGGGTCGGCCAGCAGATCGCCGAGGCGATCGTGACGCACCGACGCTCCGCCGAGTCGGCGGCGGATCGCCGGGTGGCCGAGGTGCTCGAGCAGGTGGGGCTGCCGCAGGCGCGGGCCTCGGCGTACCCTCATCAGCTCTCGGGGGGGCAGCGCCAACGAGTGATGATCGCGATGGCACTGGCCTGCGAGCCGGAGCTGATCGTGGCCGACGAGCCCACCACCGCGCTCGACGTGATGGTGCAGGCGCAGATCCTCGACGTGCTCCGCGGACTCGTGACGAGGCTCGGCGTCGGGATGCTGTTCATCAGCCACGACCTGTCGGTCCTGAGTGCCCTGTGCGACCGGATCGCGGTGATGTACGCCGGCCGCGTGGTGGAGGTAGGCCCCGCGGACGAGGTCTTCGGTGCCCCACTCCATCCGTACGCCGCCGCGCTGGCCGCCGCGTTCCCGCGAATCGGCGATCCCGGCGCCCGCTTCGCGCCGGCGGGGCTTCCGGGGGATCCGCCGGATCCGGCGGACCTGCCGGCCGGATGTGCGTTCAGCCCCCGGTGCATGCGGGTGATCGACCGTTGTCACGCCGAAGATCCGGAGCTGCTACCGGCCGGTCCGCCGGCCCTGGCGGGGGAGGGCCGAATGGCGGCGTGCCTGAGGGTGGCGCGGCCGTGACCCGGCGAGCCGCTCGAGCGGTCCCAGCCGGCGGCGAGCTGAGCGCGGAGGGCGTGGTCGTCGAGTTCGCCGGCGCGGGCCCGACGGTCGCCCGCGCCTTGGACGGCGTCGATCTGGTCCTGCGGCCCGGCGAGATCGTCGCGCTGGTGGGAGAGTCCGGCTCGGGCAAAACCACCCTCGCGAGGACCCTGGTGGGGCTGGAGCGCCCGGCGGCGGGACGCGTGCTGGTGGCGGGCCGGCCACTGGACTATTCGATCGGGGCGCTCAAGTCGTTCCGGAGCCGGGTGCAACTGGTGCTGCAGGACCCGGCGGGCGCTCTCAACCCGCGCCAGACGGTGTACGAGTCGGTGGCCGAGGGGTTGCGGCTGCACGGGCTGGCCACCCGCCGGCCGGAAGTCGCACTGGTGACCGAGGCGCTGGCCGCCGCCGGACTGAGACCGCCGGAGCGGCTCCTCCTGCGCTATCCCCACGAGTTGTCCGGGGGGCAACGACAGCGGGTGCTGATCGCCGGTGCCCTGGCGCTGGGGCCGGAGCTGCTGATCGCCGACGAGCCGGTGTCCAGCCTGGACGCCTCGATCCGGGGGGAGATCCTGGCGCTGCTGCTGACGTTGCGTGAGCAACTCGGGCTCGGGGTTTTGGTGGTCACCCACGATCTCGGACTGGCCTGGACCATCGCCGATCGGATCGCGGTGATGTACCTGGGCCGGATCGTGGAGTCCGGGCCGACCGAGGAGGTGCTCGGCCAACCGCGGCATCCCTACACCCGGGCGCTGCTCAGCGTGATCCCGGAGGCGGGCTCGGCCGCGCCGGTGGTGCTGACCGGTGAGGTGCCGGATCCGAGCCGGATCCCGGCCGGCTGCCGTTTCCACCCGCGTTGCCCGGCGCTCGCCCAGGGACTCGCCGCCGATGTCGCCGCCGACTGCCGTACGACGCCCTTGCCGATCCTGCCCGGCACTCCGGATGGTCACCGGGCCGCCTGCCACCTTCCCGCCGACCCGGCACTTATCTGGCCAGATTGACGGCGTGTCGAAGTACAACTGCCGGGTCAACGGCTACTAGGGGACGGGTCAGCGGGCTAGCGAGGAAGGTGCTCGGACCAGGTGCGATGGCTGACCTGATCGTCGCCCAGCCAGGCGGTAGTGGCGATCTCCACCTGATAGCCCGAGGCGTCGACGGCGACGTCGAGCGTCGATGTCACCGTGATCTCGATGCCGGGCCAGCCGAGTTCGAAGGTCGTCTCGCCGCGGGCGGTCTGATCGAAGGTGCGGCGGTCGACCGACACCTCGCCGAGGTAGCGCTCGCGCGACGTGCCGTCGTACGGCGTGGCGTAGGACGACTCGATCCGGGTGCGGGCGGTGGTGGTTCGAGCAAGTACGTCGTCGGTGACGGTCCAGCTCACGCCGTCGGCCGACTCCGATGAATGCCCATCAACGCTGGGCAACTCCACCGGAACCAGGTCGCCGTCCAGCAGCGGGAGGACGAGGCCGGCCTCGTGCACGGTCAGGGTGAGTGGAACCGGAGGCGAGATCGTGTTCGGCCAGTCGCAGCCGGCGATGCTCACCCGGAGCCGGTTCCGCGGATCCCAGGAATAGGCGCAGGCATCCAGTTCGAGCCGCACGTCGTACACCTCGCCGGGCGTCAGCGGCGACGGCGGTCCGTGCACCGACTCGCGGTAGGCCAGGTCCAATGTGCCGCGCGTCACCAGGGCCGACGTACCGTCGTCGAAGACGTCGCACAGCTTGACCGAGACCGACGCGAGCGGCTGATCGGCGGAAAGCCGGAGCCGGACCACCGGGTGGCCGACCACAGGTCGATCGGGCGGCGTGAAGTCCCACGTCAGCGAGCGCGCGTCGTCGATCGCTTGATCGCCGGACAGCCCCCACGGGAGGTGGCCCGCACAGTCGATCCAGGCGGCGAGGCCGACATCCGGCCGGACCGTCAGGTGGCGAGGGCCGGTCAGAGCGAGGGACTCGGGAGTGGTCTGTGGGATCGACGGCAACCGAGCCCAACGCCCCGCATGCTGGTCCAGATCGACTTCGGGTCGGGTCGAGGATCGGATGAAAACGTCGCATCGGTCCCGAGGCACCTGGTCCGGACTCGGCCTGAGCCAGCGGTCGAACCATTCCGCGAGCACCGTCTCGAGGTGCACCCGCGGCCCGGGCATGGCGTTGGTGGCGTCGGCGTGCGCCCATGGCCCGGCAAGCAGCCGGTGTGGCACGCCGGCTGTGGCCAGGCGTTCGATCGTGCGAAAAGAGCTGTTCCGATAGCCGTCGGCCCAGCCGGCGACGATCATGGTCGGACAGCGGATCCGTTCGTAGCCACGGTCGCTCCCACCCAGGCGCACCGATCCGTGCTCCCAGTACGGACCGGGCCGGTTCTCGCGAAGCCAGGTGAGCAGCCACGGCTCCTGGCTCGCCAGGCGGCACCGCCACTCGGTCTCCCAGTCCACGCCCCACACCGCCGGCACCGGCGGCAGCGCGCACATGGGTGTCATGTAATGGCAGTAGTCGACCAGGTCGATCAGCCGGAGTGCGCCGCCGCGCCAGTGCACGTCGTCGGTCCATCGGTCGTCGGTGGCGTAGATCGCGCAGATCGCCTTGAGCGCGGGGGGCTGTTCACACGCGATCTGGAGCGAGTTGAACCCGGAGTACGACGTCCCCCACATCCCGATCGCCCCGGTGCACCATTCCTGCGCCGCCAACCAGGCGATCGCCTCACATAGGTCGCGCTGCTCGGCCTCCTGATACTCGTCGAGGGCGTCCCCGGAGGACGAGCCGGTGCCGCGGACGTCGATCCTGGCCACCGCGAAATCGTGATTGTCGCGCAGTGCGCGGTAGCTCTCGGCGTACGAGGCGGTCTGATCGTCCTTGCGGTACGGCAACGCCTCGACCAGGCACGGCTGAGGTCCGCGAGCCGGATCGGGGAGGTAGAGCGTGGCCGACAGGAAGTGGCCGTCGGACAACGGGACGCGAACCTGGCGTTCTCCGGTCATGGACGGTAGCTCTCCACGAGATCGACGACGAGTGCGGTGTTGATGGCCGAGCTGGTGTGGCCGTCGCGTCCCGTGACCGTCGTGGCGGTGAACATGGAGTTGAGCACGGCCTCTTCGGAGGCTTCGACGACGGCCGCGAAGAGCGGGTCGAGGGCTCGGCCCGCGATCAGGCGCGTGCGGTCGGGCGCTCCGTCCCGGTCGAGGCGCATGCCGGTCCCGAACGCCATGAAGATCTCACCACTCCCATGGTGCGCCACCGATCCGGTCCTCGCCAGCCCGAGCCCGACGCGCCGCGCCAGCCGGGCGCAGGACGCGCCGTCCACCGGAGCGTCGGTAACGACGATCCCGATGCAGGACCCGGCCGGAGCGTGCCGCGGCCCGGATCTGGGCTCGGTGGCGGGGAGGCCCACCCAGCCGACAGGCACCCCTGACACCACCAGGTCCGGCCCGGCCCCGAAGTTGGTCAGCAGCAACACGGCGACGGTAACGCCCGACTCCAGCACCCGCGACGCCGTGCCGATGCCGCCCTTCACCCCGAAGCACGACATGCCGGTCCCGGCGCCCACCGATCCCTCGTCGGGTGGCGTGGCCGAACCGCGCGAGGTCATCGCCGCACTCCACGCGGCGACGGCGTCTTCGTGCTCGACCTGCATCCGGCGAGTGTCGTTGAGCCACGAGTCGTCGCATTCGGCTACCACCGGGATCGCCACGTCCTCGGCGCAAGCGGGTTCGGTCTCCAGCATGATCCGGCAAGCCGAGTCGTAGACCCGCCCCAGCTGCATGGTCGAGGTCAGGAAGACCGGCGTCTCGCACAGGCCCCACTCGGCGGCGGTCAGAAAGCCGGTGCACTCGCCGGCGCCGTTCAGAACGGCTCCGCCGGCCGGCACCGGGCGCCGGTAGGCGTCCTCGGCGAGCACGAGGCCGGTCACGCCGGTGCGAGCGACTCCTCGGCCGGAGGGCGGACCGGGCTCGTCGCGCCGCACGGTCGCGTGCCCGACGCCGACGCCGGGCACGTCGAGCACCGAGTTCGTCCGGCCGGTGGGCAACTGGCCGGTGACTATGTTCAGTTCCCTCGCACGTGGCACAGGAGCATCGTGGCACGGCGTCAGTCGTTCAGCCCGACCAGCAGCCGGCTCTCGCGCCAGAGTTCTTCTTCTCTGAGTTCGTCGAATGCGTGCGGTGCCGGCTTCGTCTCCTTGTCTATCTCTATGTAGGCGCCCCGAAGGCGTGCCGACTTCCGCCCCAGTGCCAGGGCCGCGAGGGCGTCTCCGGAGCGGCGGGCTGAGCTGACGCCGGGCAACACTCGCATTCCCTTCATGACGCTGCGCCAGGCCAGGCGGACACCGAGGCCGGCGTCCCGCACCAAGTCCGTTCCCGGCATCAGTCCCGGGTCGAAGACATTCACCGCCAGATCGGGACGCCTGCGCTGCAGTTCGTGAGACAGGTACATCGTGGCGAGTTTGCTGGTCGCGTAGGCGCGGCGGCCATCGCTGGCCTTCGAGTCGGGCACCGGCTGGGCCAGCACTCGGGTCTCCTCCCAGCGCGGATCCGGCACCGAGAGCGCGTTCTGAAATCTGCCGCCGCGATGCGTTCCGCTGCCCACGAGCAGCACGCGCGCGCCGTCGGCGAGTTGGTCGTCCAGCATCGCGAGAAGCAGGACGCTGGAGAGATGGTTCACGGCAAAGGTGAGTTCGAATCCGTCTACGCTCACGCCGGCCCGATCGGTGCGCTGGATCGCCGCGTTGAGGATGATCGCGTTCAGGAACTGCCCGCCGAGCGCCTCCTGGATGCTCCCGGCGGCCGCCCGGACCGCGGTGAGATCGGCCAGGTCGGTGACGATCGTCTCCACCAGCGCGCCACGGGCGGCGACCTCTTCGGTCACGCCGCGCAATGCCGGGCTCGCACGTCCGAGCAGGAGCAGACGTGGCGACGGCCGCATTCTCGCCATCGCCAGCGCGGCCGCTCGCCCGAGGCCCCGGGATGGGCCGGTCAAGAGCACGACTGGCATGTCAGTAACTGTCATTCGACGAGAATGCCAGATGTCAGTTACTGACACAAGCCGGGCCGCGGGTCGTGGTGCCGATACCGTAGGCCGGTGAGCCCGGATGTCCACGACACGCGTGCCGCGATGTCCGCGGTCGCGCTCGAACTGTTCGCCGAGCGCGGATACGCCAGCACCACCGTGGACGACATCGTGGAGCGCGTCGGGGTGACTCAGCGCACCTTCTTCCGGCATTTCGGCGACAAGGGGGAGATCCTCTTCGCCAATGACTCCGGGCTGCTGGCTGTGCTGCTCAATGCCGTCGACGCCGCGGCGCCCGATGCGCGTCCGCTCGACGTGACTCGTGGCGCGCTGCTGGCGCTTGCGGAGGCCCTGTCAACCGAGCGCGAGGCGTTGCGCCGCCGGGAGGCCGTCATCGCCGGGGAGCCCGCCTTGCGGGAGCGCCAGTTGCTCAAGCTGGACCGGTGGGCGCATGCCATCACCGAGAGGCTCGTCGCCCGCGGGCATCCTCGGCATACGGCCATCCTCGCGACGGGCCTGGGGAGCGCGTGCTGGCATGCCGCATGGGTGCCGTGGACGACGGATCGTCGGCGCGCGAGTCTCGAGCGTCGCCTGAACGACGTGTTCGGCGAACTCGCGGTGCTGATCGCGAACGACCCGCGGGGATGAAGGTCATCGGGTGAGGGGCGAGCGATGACGCCCGAGGAAACCCCGGTATCGGTCGTCTGGTCCGCCGCGACCCGCCTGCACGAGCCACGCGAGGAGGTGTGGGTGGGCAAGCCGATGCCGGGTACGGAGGGCCCGGAGCGCGTTGACGCGATTCTCGAAGTCCTGGCCGACCGGCGACTCATCGAGGCCGGCGAGCACTCGGACGAGGCCCTGGATGCGGTACACGACCGCGCGTTGCTGGACTTCCTTTCGGGGGCTCACCGGGACTGGATGCGCGGGCCGTATCACGCGCTGGCCGGCCAGGACCGCGTGGTGCCTTATGTCTTCCCGACTCCGGCGATGTCGCAGGGCATGCCGCCGCACCCCGCCGCGGCGGCGCACGGCCGGGTCGGGGAGTTCTGCTACGACACGATGACGCTGATCGGCCCCGGCACCTGGGATGCCGCTCGGGCGGCGGCCGGCTGTGCGCTCACCGCGGTCGACCTGGTACTCGCGGGGGAGCGGGCGGCGTACGCGCTGTGCCGTCCGCCCGGGCATCACGCGACCCGGAGCGGGTACGGCGGCTCCTGCTATCTCAACAACGCGGCCATCGCCGCGCAGTCGCTGCGGGACGGCGGGCATCCTCGAGTCGCCGTCCTGGACATCGATGCGCACCACGGCAACGGCACCCAGGCGATCTTCTGGGAGCGGGACGACGTGTGCTATGCCTCGGTGCACGTGGATCCAGGCGCGGGGTGGTTCCCGCACTTCTTCGGATATCCCGACGAGACGGGCGCCGGGGCAGGCGTCGGGGCGACCAGGAACGCCGTAGTGTCGGAAGGGACGGGTGATTCCGGTTGGCTGGAATCGATCGAGAGCCTGATCGGGTGGATCGCGAAGTCCGGTGCCGGCGCGCTCGTGGTCTCACTCGGTGTCGACGCGGCCGCCGAGGATCCCGAGAGCCCGCTCCTGGTCACCGCGGAGGGCTACCGCCGGGCGGGAGCCTTGACCGCCGCCGCGAACCTTCCCACGGTCGTCGTCCAGGAGGGCGGCTACCATCTGCCGACCTTGGGTTCCCTGGTGGGGTCGTACCTCGACGGGCTGAGTTCCTGAGCGTCGACCCGGCAGTTGTCCTTCGACACGCCGTGCAATCTGGCCAGATAACTGCCGGGTCGGCGGGCTAGGGTCACGGGGTATGCGGTCGGTATCGGTCGGCGGCGCGGTGGACCGGGTCCGAGAGTTCCCGGTCGACGACCGGAGCCCGGAGTTGCTCGGCCTCGGGGTGCGCACGGTGGCCGGGACGGCGGCCACCATCGAGGACACCCTGCGGGCGACGTACACCGACGCGCTCGTCGTCGTTCACGACGGCCGGCTGACGGTCCAGTGGTACGCCGACCCGGAACGCGCCGCCCGGCCGCACCCGCTGCACTCGGTCACCAAGTCGTTCGTGGGCTGTCTGGCCGGGATCCTGATCGAGGACGGGGCGCTCGGCGACGAGACCCCGGTCGCGGCGCTCGTGCCGGAGCTCGGGGCGGGGGGCTACGCCGCCGCGACGGTCCGGGACTTGCTGGACATGCGCACGGGCGGCGACTACCTCGAAGATCATGCGGAGGACGGCACCGAGCTCGCTGCGATGGGCGAGATCGTGGGCTGGCGCGACACCGGAGAGTCGTCCGGCCCGGACCCGTCTCGGCGGAGTTCACCGCCCGGCTCGTTGCGGGAGTTCGCCACCTCGGCCACCCGGATCGCCAGGCACGGCGGCCCGTTCTGCTATCGATCCCTGGACACCGAGGTCCTGGCCTGGGTCCTGGAGGCCGCCGCCGGGCAGCCCCTGCTCCGCGTGTGGGAGGAACGGTTGCTGTCTCCTCTCGGTCTGGAGGCGCCCGGCGAGATGCTGCTGGATCCGTACGGCGTGCCACTGGCCTCCGGCGGCCTGTCCCTGGTGCCGCGTGACCTCTGCAGGTTCGGTCAGATGCTCCTCGACGGTGGTTCGGTGGGCGACGACCAGGTCGTGCCCACGATGTTCTTGAAGGACACCCGGGTCGGCGCCCCGGACTCGGTCGAGGCGTTCCGCACCAGGCTGGGGGAACGGATCGGACCGGGCTGGAGCGGCGCTCGCCCCGCAGGGCCGCGCGGCAGCACCGGCATCTACCGCAATCAGTTCTGGGTTCCGGCCCGGGGCGGCCGGCAACTCCTTTGCCTGGGCGTGCACGGCCAGATCATGCTCGTCGACGGGGACAACGGTGTGGTCGCGGTGAAGCTGTCGCAGTGGCCGCGCCCACAGGACGTGGAGCTCTTCACCGACGGCCTCAGTTGCGTGACCGCGATGGCGGAGGCGCTGGGCGGCTCTCCACACGACGACCTGCGACTGATGCGCTGAGCCGTCGAACGACCGCGCGAGGGCGGGAAGTCCGGCCCGGACACTGGCGGGAGACTGCCCGGTCAGGCAGGATGAGCGCACTCGGCCCTTCGAGGATAGGAGTGAGATGTCTCCCACGAGTCGCGCCGGCAACGGCAAGGTCACGCTGCGGAACATCTCGGAAGTCCGGACGTTCTTCCGCACCAACGAGACGCCGATCTTCTTCGTGGGACCCACCGCGTTCAATCTGCTCGGTGTCGACCGGTGGGTGCGGAATTTCACGTTCATCAGCTACTACGACTCCTGGGACGGATATCACCCGCGGGTCTTCTCACCGCCGCCGATCGACCACGAACCGTTCACCAGCGGGGAGGACATCAACAACTACCTGCTTACCCATCCGGCGGTGCGCGCGCACATCGCCGCGCAGATCCGTCGCGCTGGTGAGGCCGCGCCGGACATCGCCCCCAAGATCGTGATGGTCTTCTTCGACGCCGAGACCGAGGCCATCTGCGCCGAGGCCGGCTACGACCTGATCCTGCCCAGTCACGCATTGCGCACCTACCTGGATTCCAAGATCACCACCACCAGGCTGGGTGAGGAGGCGGGGGCCGCCAGCGTGCCCCACATCCTGACGACGCTCACGTCGTGGACCGACCTCAACAAGAAGGCGCGGGCCGCCGGACTCGGCAAGGATCTGGTCCTGCAGACCGCGTACGGCGACTCCGGCAAGACCACCTACTTCGTCGCCAATCGCGACGACTGGAACAAGTGCGCCACCGATGTGGTGGGCGAAGATGTCAAGGTCATGAAGCGGATCCGGAACCGCGCCGTGGCCGTGGAGGCGGTCAATACCCGGCACGGGACCATCGTCGGACCGTTCATGACCGACCTGACCGGCTACTCCGAGCTCACGCCGTACCGCGGCGGCTGGTGCGGCAACGACCTCTATCCCGATGCGCTCGACGGCGACCAGCGGGCTCGGGCCGTCGAGCACGTGCGCCGGCTCGGCGACCGGTTGCGCCATGAGGGATACCGGGGCTTCTTCGAGATCGACGTGCTGGTCGACCTGGACACCGACGAGGTCTATCTCGGCGAGTTGAACCCCCGGATCTCCGGTGCCAGTTCGATGACCAACGTCACGGCGGGAGCGTACGCCGACGTGCCGTTGTTCCTGTTCCATCTGCTGGAGTACCTCGATGTCGACTTCGACTTGGACGTGGACGAGATCAACGAGCGCTGGCGAGAACTGGCCGCGGTCGACGTGTGGAGTCAGCTGATCATGAAGACGTCGGCGAAGGACATCCGCCGCATCGACAAGGCGCCCAAGACCGGGATCTACCGGGTCGGGCCCGACGGGAGCCTGGAGTACCAGCGCAACACCCTCGACTGGCACTACCTCAACGAGGGTGACGAGGCCTTCTTCTTGCGGGTGTACGGCGAGGGGGAGTACCTGTTCAAGGGCGCGGATATCGGAATCCTGGTCTCGAAGAGCCGGATGCAGACCGAGAAGAACCAGCTCACCGAGCGCTGCCGGACCTACATCGAGGGTATCCACGCGCAGTACGAGACGTCGCCGGTCGACGTGAAGCCGAAACCGGCCCACATGTTGGCGTACCTCAAGTAGGGCGGCCGTCCCTAGAGACCGAGTACGAGCCGGAGGCCGTCGTCCACCAGGCGCATCGTCGTCGAGCCGAGCGAACCCGATCGGTCGAGCAGTCGGACTCTGTCGACGACCATCGTCTGGGACACGTTGACCACCGACGGCTTCGCCAGGTCCGCATGGCCCGTGGCGAGTTCCACGTTGCCGGGGGCAGCGGCCAGCCTGAGGTTGCTCGTGATCGCGCTCACGATCGTCGTTGCTATCCGCGAACGGTTGAATCGGTCGGAGGCTACGACGAGAGCAGGGCGGCGGAATCCCGGCTCGGATCCGACGGGCTCGCCGAAGTCGACCCACCACACGTCGCCTCGGCCTACCACTCCCACGAACCCTGATCGATGAGACTCCGACCGACATTGGGCGAGGGCGAGGCGTCGGACGACTCGGCCAGCCGGTCGAGGGCGGCGGTCACCGGATCCTCGCCTTGGCCCTGCAGGAACTCGCTGATCGCCCGGGTGTAGAGCTGCGATCTACTCCAGCCGAGCCTGGTCGCTGCCAGATCGGCCTCTGCGAAGACATCGTCGGGAATCGAGATCGCGGTCTTCATACGGAGAGTATAACTGGTAATACCTTTCGGTGCTCGGGGTGCTTGCTAGAACACGTTGAACGGGCGGAACTGCACCGAGATCCGCGGTCCGGCGTGCGCCACCTTCGGCACCGCGTGCTCCCAGGTGCGTTGGCACGAGCCGCCCATCACCAGCAGGTCGCCGTGCCCGAGGGTGAACGAGACCGACGGGCCGCCCCCTCGTGGCCTGAGCTGGAGGCGCCGCGGATCTCCGAAGGACGTGATCGCGACCATCGTGTCTGCCGTCTCGGCACGCCCGCGGGTGTCGCCATGCCAGGCGACCGAATCCCGGCCGTCCCGGTAGTAGCAGCACCCGGCCGTCACGAACGGCTCGCCGAGTTCGTCACGGTAGTGCCGGGTCAGTGCCTCCCGCGCGTCGGTCAAGCGCGGGTGGGGCAGGTCGTCGCCGGCGGCGTACATCGCGACCAGCCGGGGTACGTCGACCATCCGGTCGTACATCTGTCGCCGCTCGCCACGCCAGGGAACCGAGGTGACCAGCGCGTCGAAGACCTCGTCGGCGCCGTGGATCCAGTCCGGCCGATGGTCCACCCAGGCGCCCGGCGACAACTCGGTGCGCCGGGCCGCGGTCAGTTCGGCGAGACCCGGGCCGAGCATGGTGGCGGACCCTGAACCGACGAGCGTCCCTTGGAACTCCATGGAGACACGCTAGCACCGTTCTCGAACATTTGTTCGATTCGTGGTCAGAATTCGTGGCGCAGGGGGTAGTCCGAGCGTCCGTCGGGGTGCGGCCGCACGGCCAGCACCTGCTGCAGTTGGACCTCGTTCCGCTCGAATCCGAGTCGAGAGCCGGCCACGAAGACACCCCAGATCTTCGCGAGTTCCGCGCCGGCCTCGGCCACGCACTCGTCCCAGTTGGTCATCAGGTTCGCGCTCCAGGCCCGGCAGGTGAGGGCGTAGTGCTCCCGCAGGTTCTCCGCGTGCCGGACCTCGAAGCCGGCGTTCTGGAGCGCCGTGACGATGACGCCCGAGCCGGTGATCTCTCCGTCGGGGAAGATGTACCTGTCGATGAACGAGGCGCGTTTCCGAGCGGGCTGAATGCTGTCGGGGCGGGTGATGCAGTGGTTGAGCAGTCGCCCGCCGGATCGCAATCTCGCCAGCAGGAAGCGGGCGTGATCCGGGAGTTGAGCGACGCCCACGTGTTCCATGAATCCGATCGAGCTGACCGCGTCGAAACCGTGCTCGGTCACGTCGCGATAGTCCGCGAACCGGATCTCGGCTCGATCGGCGAGCCCGTCGGCGGCGATCCGTTCCCGGCCCCATTTGGCCTGCTCCGCCGACAGGGTGACCCCGAGCGCCGACACGCCGTACTCCGTGACCGCGTGCCGGATCATGCCGCCCCATCCGCAACCGACGTCCAGCAGGCGCATGCCGGGCCGGAGTCCGAGCTTGCGGGCGACCAGGTCGTACTTCGCTCGCTGGGCCTCGTCGAGCGCGCCGCCGGAGTCGGCGAAGTAGGCGCACGAGTAGGTCATCGTGTCGCCGAGCATCAGCTCGTAGAAGCGATTGGAGACGTCGTAGTGGTGGTGGATGGCCTCGGCGTCGCGCTGGCGCGAGTGACGGACGCCTTCGATGATCCGGCGCCAGTCGGGCAGCGCCTCCTGCGCCGGCGGAGGCGGCGGCACCAATCGGGAGATGCCGAGCGAGCGGACGATGGCGGCGAGTTCGCCGGTGCTCGGCCGGCGCCACTCCAGATCGTCGGCCAGCAGCTTCAGGAGCGGGTAGGGGTCGCCGGGAGGCACGCCGCGAATCTGCAGGTCGCCCGCGATATAGGCCCGCGCCATCCCGAGCGAGCCCGGAGTCGTGGCCAGGTAGGACAGGCCCCGCGGCGTGGCCAGGTGAAGGCCGACGGCCGCTCCCGGCGGACCGGTGGAACTTCCGTCGTATGCCGTGAACGCGAAGCCGATCGGTGCGGCCGTCAGCGTATCGAGTACCTGTGCGATGGTCAGCGTCATGAGTTACCCCCCGGCGTGCGCGCGCACCGCCCGTCCGATCTGACGGAACGCGGAGATGGTGGCGTGGAGGCGCTCGGAGTCCTGCGGCACGGGCCACGAAGAGAGTTTGACGCCCACCACGCCGGTCGAGCGTTCGAGGAAGATCATCTGACCGTGGATACCGAGCGCAAGCTGGATCGGGCCCTCGTCGCCGGGCATCACCCAGAACTGGTTGCGGTACCAGGAGCCAGGCAGGTAGGGCTCGTGCACCGATCTGGCGAAGGCGTCTCGTACGTCGGGGGGCGGGTGAAGCGTGTCGTCGACCCAGGCCGCCGGAAGCACCTGCGTGCCGTCAACGGTCCCGCGATCGATGAGCATCCACCCGAACCTGCCGAGGTCGCGCAACGTGGCCGAGAGACCGCCGTCGTGGATGGCGTAGCCCAGCGGGTCGACGGTGATCTCGGCGGGTCCGGCGGCCCCCATCGGCCGCCAGACTCGGTGGCCGATCAGGTCGGCCATCGGTTGGCCGGCGGCCCGCTCGCACACCCAGCCGAGGGTGTCGGTGTCGATGGAGCGGTACTCGAAGGCGCCGCCGTGGTGCCCCTCGGGGCGGATCGTGACGATGTAGGGATACATGCCGACGGGGTCGCCGGGGTGTGGGGGAGCCCATCCCATGGAGCGCTCCATCACGCGCACCTCGGAATCCGGGTCCAGGTAGCTCTCCGCGAACCTGATGCCCGAGCGCATGTCGAGCAGTGTGCGAACGCTGGCGCCCGCGTACCCACTGCCGGCCAACTCGGGCACGTATGACTCGACCGGCGCCTCGGGATCGAGGAGTCCGTCGGCGGTCAGGCCGGCCGCGACGGACGAGACGATCGACTTGGTCACCGACATGACCAGGTGATTGCTGTGCCGGGTCATCGGCTCCCGATAGCTCTCCATCAGCACCACGCCGCGACGCAGCACCAGGAAGCCGTCGGTATCGGTGGCCCGGAGCAGGTCGTCAACGGTCGTTCCCCACGGCGTCTCGACACCGATCCCGCCCAGGGGTTGGACGGACTCCAGGAGCGGGCGCGGAGTGTGGGCGCCCTCGATGACCTGGCTGGGCATCAGCTCGCGCATGTGCTGGAACGCCCAGCGCAGATACGGCGCTTCCTGCCAGTTCGCGAGGGTCGCTCTCTCGGCCTCGCGCTCCAGATTCGCGGACTCGGTCACGGCTGCATCGTAGCCGTGGGCGGTCGCGGCGCGAGGCCGGCGATCGGCCGGTCTAGTGCCCCGCGGGGTCGGTGTCGCCGTCCGCGGACAGGCCGAAGCGCGCCATCACGTCCGGCCACCAGCCGACGTCCTCGAAGTACAGCCCGTAGCGTTCGGTGAGCTCCGCGCCGGTCTCCTCGGTGACGTGCCCGGAGGAGAGGAGATGGGCGACCTCCGCGAAGAAGTCCTCGAAGCCGGCCGGGCTGATGATCTCGATCATCCGGGCGGGCTCCGGGCCGGCGTTCCACATCGCGTGCGCCTCCCCCCGCGGTTTGGTGATGTACCCACCCGGTCCCAGCACCGCCTCACGGCTTCCGGAGCGGAAGCCGATGCGGCCCGCGGTGACGATGGAGTACTCGTCCTCCCGGGTGTGCCGGTGCGGTGGCACGAAGGCGCCGACCGGGAACGGGTGTTCGACGATCGACAAAGCGCCCCCGGTGTCTGTCCCGTGCAGCTTGAACTGCACCCCGATCGAGCCGAGGTCGCCGACCTCGCCCTCGCCCGGCGACACGACCTTCAGTGGCGGTTCGTCTGTCATGAGCTTGATCCTGCCAGGAGATATCCTGCGGCCGTGAGCGAAGCGAGAGAGCGCGTCGGTCCGCACTCGGCTGCCGGCCGTGATCTTGCGCTTGAACTGCGAGCTCACCATGAGGAGCCGTGAGGACGGTTCGCTTCGCGAGTGTCGTCCTGGTCGACCGGCGCGGCTGGGTGCTGCTGCAGGAGCGGGACGCACATCCCGTCCTGGACCCGGAGAGGTGGGGTTTCGTCGGCGGTGCCGTCGAGTCCGGCGAATCCTACGCCGAGGCGGCCTACCGGGAACTGGCCGAGGAGACCGGGATCGCCTGGACGACGGGGCTGCGGAGGGTCGGCCGCTTCGACGTCCCGCACGTCGTACCCGACGGAACCGGGGGGCGCCGCATCAGGAACGACGAGTTCGAGTTGTACGCCGGCGCCACCTCGCTCACCGATGCCGACATCAGCTGTGGTGAAGGCCGGCAGATCGTCTTCGTCGAGCCCGTCCGGATCGCCGGCCTGGCGCTGAGCGCCGGTGCCACCGTCGCGTTGGGGCGCTTCCTGGACTCCGGCGCCTACCGCGAGCTGACTCGGGACTGACGCCCGGCCGGCGCGATTGCCGGGCCCGGAGGTCACGGATCGGTGAACATACCGACCCTTGGGCCGATGCACCCTGGCCGGATGGCCGCGAGCGGGCTAGGTTCGTCCACCATGAGTCTCGGCCCAGAAGCAGACGGCCCAGAAGCAGACCGGGCCGCTGGAGTGGGCGAGCCGCTGGTGGTGCTGAGCGGCGTCAACAAGTGGTTCGGAGACCTTCACGTCCTTCGCGACATCGACCTGAGCATCGCGCGCGGCGAGGTTGTCGTCGTGATCGGGCCGTCCGGGTCGGGCAAGTCCACCTTGTGCCGCGCCATCAATCGGCTTGAGTCGATCGGCCGCGGCTCGATCACTCTCGACGGGAAGCCGCTGCCCGAGGAGGGCCGCGAGCTCGCGGCGTTGCGCGCCGAGGTCGGCATGGTCTTCCAGAGCTTCAACCTGTTCGCGCACAAGACGGTGCTCGACAACGTCACCCTGGGCCCGGTCAAGGTCCGCGGAGTCGCCAGGGCCGGCGCCGAGGCCAAGGCCCGGGAACTGCTCGACCGCGTCGGCGTCGGTCACCAGGCCGCGAAGTATCCGGCCCAGCTCTCCGGCGGCCAGCAACAGCGGGTGGCGATCGCCCGGGCGCTGGCGATGGAGCCCAAGGTGATGCTCTTCGACGAGCCGACCTCGGCCCTCGACCCGGAGATGATCAAGGAAGTTCTCGACGTGATGGTCGACCTGGCCCGGCGCGGCATGACCATGGTCGTGGTGACACACGAGATGGGCTTCGCCCGCACCGCCGCGGACCGCGTGCTGTTCATGGCCGACGGCGCGATCGCCGAGGAGAACACGCCGCAGGAGTTCTTCACCAATCCGCGAACCGAGCGGGCGCGCGACTTCCTGGGAAAGATTCTCGAACACTGACCCGAGCTGATGTACCGCGGTCGGCCCGTCCGGGCGACCGCTATCGAATGGGAGGAGACCCAGCATGCGATTCACCAGAACCAAGGCCCTGGTCGCGGCCGCCGGACTGGCGCTCAGCCTCGCCGCGTGCGGCGACGCGGGCAGCGACGAGGGCACCGATGTGAAAGCGGAAGACGTCGAGGAAGGGAAGTTCGAGGAGGGCACTCGGATGGCCGAGCTCGCCGAGGCGGGGAAGGTTACCGTCGGGGTGAAGTTCGACCAGCCCGGTCTCGGCTTCAAGGATGCCGCGTCGGACGTCCCGACCGGTTTCGATGTCGCGGTCGCGAAGTTGCTGGCCGCGGACCTCGGCATCGACCCGGAATCCGACTCGGTGACCTGGGAGGAGACGATCTCGGACAACCGCGAACCGTACCTCCAGGAGGGCAAGGTCGACCTGGTGCTCGCGACGTACTCGATCACCGACGAGCGCCGCGAGATCGTCGGCCAGACCGGCCCGTACTTCCTGACCGGACAGCAGGTCCTGGTGAAGGCGGACAGCGATATCGAGTCGATCGAGGACCTGAAGGGCAAGGAGGTCTGCTCGGCCAGCGGGTCCACCTCCCTGGAGAACGTAGAGGCCGCCGGCGCCGTCGGCGCACCCGCTGACACCTACTCGCAGTGCGCCGACGACGTGCTGAACGGCACCGTGGAGGCGATGTCGACCGACGGCTCGATCCTGCTCGGGCTGGCCGCGGCGAGTCCCGGTGAGCTCAAAGTCGTCGGCCCCGAGTTCTCCGAGGAGCGGATCGGGGTCGGCTACAGCCTCGACCACCCGGAGATGTGCGAGTGGATCAACGGCGTGCTGACGGAGTCCTTCGAGAACGGCGACTGGGAGGCCGCCTTCAACGAGACCCTCGGCGGCGAGGGCGTCGAGGTTCCCGAGGCGCCGGCGCTCGATCCGTGCCCCGCCTGATCCGTCGCTGACCAGCACGGCGGAATGAGTTGAGGTCGATGGCCGGAGATCACCGATGAATGTCGTACTCGACAACATCGACGAGGTGGCGCGAGCGTTTGGCTACACGCTCGCCCTCTTCGTGATCTCCGGCCTCGGCTCGCTGCTGCTCGGGACGGTGTTGGCGGCGATGCGGGTCGGGCCGGTCGCCGTGCTGAGGCGGGCGTCCGCGGGGTACGTGACCCTGGTGCGCAACACCCCGCTGCTGATCGTGCTGATCTTCTTCCGGTACGCCGGCCCGAAGGTGGGCCTGCGCTTCGACTTCGTCGACATCACGGTGGCCGGCTACCGGTTCAACAACCTGTTCGCCGCCTGCGTCGCGGGCTTGATCGTCTATACGGCGGCCTTCGTGTGCGAGGCGGTGCGATCCGGGGTCAACGCCGTCCCGCTCGGTCAGGCGGAGGCGGCCCGGTCGATCGGGTTGCCGTTCGTCGGAGCGATGCGGCACGTGATTCTTCCGCAGGCGTTCCGGGCGACGGTGCCGCCGTTGGCCAGCGTGCAGATCGCGCTCCTGAAGAACACCACGGTCGCCGGCGTGCTGGGGGTCTTCGAGGCGTTCGCCCGGATGAGGTCGCTCACCAACGACAATGCCGGCGACCGGGTGGCGATCTTCGTGGCCTTTGCCCTGATCTTCGTGCTGCTGGTCGAGGTGGTGTCCTTCGGCGCGAACCGACTGGAACGGCGGTGGCGGATCGCATGAGTTCCGTGCTGTTCGACCAGCCCGGGCCGCGGGCACGGGCCCGGCACCGGCTGCTGACGGCGCTGACCGCGGTGCTCCTCGCCGGGGTGGCCGGCTTTGTGGTCTACCGGCTCTATCGAGCCGACCAGTTCGCCTACGACAAGTGGGAGCCGTTCGTCACGCCGCGCTACCTGGAGGCCCTGCTGGAGGGCCTGCTGACCACGCTTCAGATGGCAGCCAGCGCGATCGTGCTCGCGGTACTTTTCGGCATCACCTTCGGGATCGGCAAGCTCTCCGAGCACGCGTGGCTGCGCTGGCCGTGCTGGGCGGTGGTGGAGTTCTTCCGGGCCGTGCCGGTGTTGCTGATGATGATCCTGGTGTTCTTCTCCTACGGCATCACCCGGGGCGACAGTGGCGCCTATTGGTCGGCCGTGTTCGCGCTGATGGTCTACAACGGCGCGGTGCTGGCGGAGGTGTTTCGGGCCGGGATCCTCGCGGTGCCGGCCGGGCAGGCCGAGGCGGCGTACGCCATCGGCATGCGGAAGACCCAGGTGATGGCACTGGTGCTGCTGCCACAGGCGGTGAAGATCATGCTGCCGGTCACGATCAGCCAGTGCGTGGTCGCGCTGAAGGACACCAGCTTGGCGTACGCCATCGCGGCGCCTGGTCTGGTCGCGGTGGGCCGGAGCATCTGGGGGCAGTTCGGGAACCAGATTCCCACCGTGATCGTGCTGACGGTGCTCTATGTCGCCGTCAACCTGGCGCTGTCCGCGATCGCGACCCGGGTGCAACGGCGGTTGGTGGGCGAGCGGCAGCGACTCGTGGTCGATCGCGCCTTGCCGGCATAGCCCGGTTGTTCACGGGACCCGGCACCGGGCCGGCGCACGTGACCTAGACTCGAGGCCATGGGTTACCTCGAGTCGATCTCGGGCCCCCGCGACCTGCGAGAACTGACCGACGGTCAGTTGGTGGAGCTGGCCGCCGAGATCCGCGACACGCTGGTCGCCACCTGTGCCCGCACCGGTGGCCACCTGGGGCCCAATCTCGGAGTGGTCGAACTGACGATGGCGATTCACCGCGTCTTCGACTCGCCCCGGGACCGGGTGGTCTTCGACACCGGCCACCAGTCCTATGTCCACAAGCTGCTCACCGGCCGCGCGCCCGAGTTCGGCCGGCTGCGCACGGAGGGCGGGCTCAGCGGTTACCCGAGCCAGGCCGAGTCCGACCACGATCTGGTGGAGAACTCGCACGCCTCGACGGCTCTCAGCTACGCGGACGGGCTCGCGAAGGCCTACGCGATTCGCGGCGAAGATCGCCACGTCGTCGCGGTGATCGGCGATGGCGCCCTGACCGGGGGAATGGCCTGGGAGGCCCTCAACAACATCGCCATCGCGCGCGACAGCCGGCTGGTGATCGTGGTCAACGACAACGGTCGGAGCTACACCCCGACCATCGGCGGGCTCGCCACGGCATTGACGTCCTTGCGCACCGACCCCCGCTACGAGCAGGCGCTCGACGCCGTCAAGAAGCGAGTCACCGCGCTGCCGGCGGTCGGTCCGGCGGCCTACGACGCCCTGCACGCCATCAAGAAGGGGATGAAGGACGCGTTGGCGCCACAGGGCCTGTTCGAGGACCTGGGACTGAAGTACGTCGGGCCGGTCGACGGACACGATCGGACGGGGATGGAGCAGGTGCTGACGCAGGCCAAGCGGTTCGACGGCCCGGTCATCGTGCACGCGATCACCCGTAAGGGGTTCGGATACGACGCCGCCGAGCGGCACGAGGCCGATCAGTTTCACTCGCCGGGTCCGTTCGACGTGGACACCGGCCGGGAGAACCCGAAGGGTCGGATCTGGACCGACGTCTTCGCCGACGAGATCGTGCGCATCGGCGAGCGGCGCCAGGATGTGGTGGCGATCACCGCGGCGATGATGCATCCGGTCGGGCTGGATCGGTTCCAGGCCCGGTTCCCCCGGCGGACCTTCGATGTCGGGATCGCCGAGCAGCACGCGGCCACCTCGGCCGCCGGTCTGGCGATGGGCGGCCTGCACCCGGTGGTGGCCGTCTACGCGACGTTCCTCAACCGGGCCTTCGACCAGGTCCTGATGGATTGCGCGTTGCATCGCTGCGGGGTCACTTTCGTGTTGGACCGGGCCGGTGTCACCGGTGACGACGGTGCGAGCCACAACGGCATGTGGGACCTGTCGATGCTGCAACTGGTGCCTGGTCTGCGGATCGCGGCACCACGCGACGCCGGCCGGCTGCGCGAGTTGTTGAACGAGGCGGTCGAGATCTCCGACGCGCCCACGGTGGTCCGATTCCCCAAGGGCCCGCCGCCCGACGAGATGCCCGCGATCGACGCCGTGGGCGACGCCGGCCGTGGCATGAGTGTCGATGTGCTGGCGCGCCGCGGCGCCAAGGATGTCCTGGTGGTCGCGGTCGGCGCGATGGCGGAGACCGCGGTGGCGGTCGGGGAGCGGCTCGTGGCCGAGGGCATCGGGATGACCGTGGTGGATCCGCGCTGGGTCAAACCCGTCGCGCCGGCATTGATCGAGCTGGCACGGTCGCATCGCCTGGTGGTCAGCATCGAGGACAACGGCCGGATCGGTGGCTGCGGCGCGGTCTTGCTCCAGACTCTCAACGACGCTCGGGTGGCCACCCCGGTCCGGCTCTACGGCCTACCCCAGGAGTTCCTGCCGCACGCCAAGCGAGCCGCGATTCTCGACCGTGCGGGGCTGGGAGCGCAGGCCATCGCGCGCGACGTCATCGAGGAGTTGTCGATTCCGGTCCCCGAGGTGGGAGCGGTGTCAGTTGTCTCGGTGCCGGGCGGACGCATGATGCAGGGCGAAGCGCCGGAATAGTTCGGCGGCCGGCAGCAACGCGCGCTCGGCCAGCCAGCACAGACCGATCTCGCGGGTCGCGCCAGCGTCGTGGATTGTCAGCAGGCGAGCCTCATCCGGTCGGCGGCGGTCCGGATCCGCGCCCACTCTCGGGACGATGGCGACCCCGAGCCCGGCCGCGACGAAACCCATCACGGTCGGCAGCGCGTCGCAGGAATGCGCGACTCGCGGGACGAAGCCGGCGTTCGCACACAGCTCCTCGGAGCGGCGCCGCAACTCCCAGGTGGGCCGCAGGCTGACGAACGACTCCCCGGCGGCTCGACCCAGGTCGATCCCCGCCATGGTGGCGAACCGATGGCCGGGGGGCACCGCGAGCATCAGTTCTTCGGTGAGGATCGGCCGCCAGTGGATCCCGGGCTCGGTCGGCCGGCGTGAGCTGAACTCCATGTCGATGTTCTTGCCCGGCTGGAGGACCGGGCTGCGCCCGTCGATGGACTGCTCGAACCGGAAGCTCACCCGGGGATGCTCGTTCTGGAACCCGGCCACCAGTTCCGGGATCAGCCAGCTACCGAGCGAGAGCTGGAAGGCGAGGGTGACCGTCCCGGTCTCGGGGTCGAGGAGTTGTTCGACCGCGGCCAGCCCGTCGTCGAGGCCGTGGAGGGCGCGGTCGACGTGTGCCTTGAACGCGGTACCCGCGTGGGTCGGGCGCAACAGCCGGCCGTGCTTCTCCAGCAGCGGTGTGCCGATGTCCTTGTCGAGTCGGGCCAACGAACGCGAGACCGCCGGTTGGCTGACGCCGAACACCTCCGCGACCTCGGTCACGGTCGTTCCGTCGGCGACGTGCTGGAACCAACGCAGCACCTCGATATCCATACCCATAGCGATCCATAACGTTAGCGCATGAATATCTATCGAGATTCACATTGGACGTATGGACTGCCGCTCCCCACACTGGGAGGGTGACCACGACACTGAAGGAAACCGCCGTTCGGATCGTCGACGAACTCCGTGATCGCCGCGCCCGTCGTGCCGCGCACCGGCACCTTCGCGACGAGTTGGCGAGCTACCGCACCTCCGCCGAGATCTCGGATCTGCTGGCCGCCGTCGACCGTTTCGGCACCCCTGCCGGAGACGAGATCCGGATGATCCTCGCGCAGAACCTCGCCGCGCGGCTGCGCGACACCAAGGCCGCGTAGCCCCGGACTCTGTATCTGCCCCTCGGCGGGAGAAGAACTGTCTTTCTCAGCGGTTGAGGCGATCGATTGGGCATTAAGGCCGATCCGTTGCTGCCGGAGGCCTGGCATCGTCGCGCTCGTTTGCGCCGAGTTCAGATCATCTCGAGGGGGAGACCGATGCCACACTCCAGACATCGTTCGATGCGGGTTGCCGCCTGCCTGGGTATCGCCGGGCTGACGGCCGTGGCCACCGCCGGGCCGGCGGCGTCGACCGAGGGGGTGGCGGTGTGGCTCGGGTTCGACGACGAGCCCGGCGTGGTCGCCGCCCCCGCCAACTACGGCGCGGCGTCGACGACCCAGCGGGTGATTTCTGCTGGCGGCGGCGTGATCAGGGTCGCCGGGTCCCCTTCGGGACACGGCGGCGTCGCCGAGTTTCCCGCCTTCGACGGCCGCGTCGACGGCCCGCGAGCCGTGCTGGTGGTGGGCAACTCCGGCGGGGCGGACCGTCTCAGCCCGGGCGGGTCCTCCTTCGTATTCGGGGCCGACGTCAACCTGGCGGACCCGAGCCAGGGGAGCGAGTTCGACGACGGCAACAACGTGATTCAGCGCGGCCTCTTCGGTGACGCCGCCCAGTACAAGCTCGAGGTCGACGCCGGGGTGGCCAGTTGCCGGGTCAAGGGCGACCGCGGAGCGTTGCTGGTGACGTCCTCGGTCTCGATGGGTACCGATTCCTGGTACCGCCTGCGCTGTACCCGACTTGCGCTCGGTGACGACGAACTGCTCGCGCTCACCGTCACCACTCTGAGCGGCGGAGCGAAAACCGACGAATCGGTCCGGGACATCGCGTGGGGTCCGATCGGTGCGTTGTCGATGGATACGAGCACGCTTCTCTCGGTCGGCGGCAAGGTGGGAAGGAACCAGAACATCGTGGCGGCTTCTGACCAGTTCAACGGCCGACTCGACAACGTCTTCCTGATATCACCGGCGGGGTGAGTCGTCGAGCAACCTGTCCGCAGCGGGAATATCGGGGAGCGGGACACGATTGACCCCACGGTCCAGCACAATGGAGCAGTGAGGCCACGACGACGAGAAGAGCAGCGATGACTGGGCAAGCGGACGAGCCAGGATCGCCCATCCCGCCCAGGCCCGCCGGGTCGTTCCGGCTGGTCCACATCGTCGATGACGTACCGGAGCTGGACCGGCCGTCGGCTGACGGCGCGCCACGCCGGCTCACGATGGTGGTGGCGCTGGACGGATTCCTGGACGCCGGGCAGGCGGCCGCGCTGGCCGCCACTACTCTCGCCGACTCGGCCGAGGGACGGGTGGTGGCCAGCTTCGACCTGGATCAGCTCTACGATTACCGAGCGCGCCGGCCGGGGCTCTCCTTCGTCCGCGACCACTACCAGGACTATGACGCTCCGCGGCTCGTCGTGCGGCTGCTGCATGACGCCGGCGGCACGGCGTACCTGTTGCTGACCGGCCCGGAGCCGGACTTCTACTGGGAGGCGTTCATCCGAGGCGTGCGCGAGATCGTCGAGCGTTTCGGGGTGACCAGGGTGGTCGGCATGGGATCGGTACCGATGGCGGTGCCGCACACGCGGCCCATTCAGGTCACCCCGCACGCGAACAATCCGGAGCTGGTGACCGCGGAGAGCCGCTGGAGCGGCGAGTTGCGTATTCCGTCGAGCGCCCAGGCATTGTTGGAACTCCGGCTCGGGGAGTGGGGACACGACGCGATGGGGTTCGTGGCTCATGTCCCGCACTATCTGACGCAGTTCGGCTATCCGCAGGCGGCGGTCTCGCTGCTGGAAGAGGTCGAGAAGGCGGGCGGGATTCTCATCGACCTGTCGGAGCTGCGAGAGGCCGCCGTCGATCGGGAGGCGGAGATCGCCCATCATGTCGACACGAACGCGGAGGTCGCCGAGGTGGTGCGTGGCCTCGAGGAGCAGTACGACGCCTTCGAGCGCGCCCAGGATGCGGGTGCGTCCCTGCTGGCGGAGGGCACCGCGTTGCCGACCGGCGACGAGATAGGGGAGCTGTTCGAACAGTTCCTGGCCGGGTTGGACGGTCCGGACGGCCCGGACGGCGGGGCCGACCGGGACGCCAACCGGGATTGACCACCGTCACCGCAGGATGGACAACCGTGAGCGAAGGAACCTGGAGGTAGTGCCGACGTGGCCGGGACCGTGACCGAGCTGGTGCGCCTGCTGGATCTCGAAGAGATCGACGACAACCTCTTTCGCGGGCTCCAGCCGGATACCGAACGCAAGCGAGTGTTCGGGGGACAAGTGGCGGCGCAGGCGCTGGTGGCCGCCACCCGCACGATCGGCTCGGAGTTCGCGGCACACTCCCTGCACTCCTACTTCCTGTTGCCCGGCGACACCGCGATGCCGATCGTGTACGACGTCGAGCGGTTGCGTGAGGGCCGGTCGTTCGCCACCCGCCGGGTGATCGCCCGGCAGCACGGCCGGCCGATCTACTACCAGACCGTGAACTTCCAGAAGGCCGAGAGCGGGTTCGACCACCAGGATCCGATGCCGGCGGTCGGAGGGCCGGAGAGTGGAGTCGACCTCGGGTTGCGCGCGCGTCAGCGCCGGTCCGAGGATCTGGTGGACGGCCGGGACGAGATGGGGGACTGGGAGCGGGAGTGGGCCGCGGTGGAGATCCGGATGCTCGCCCAGTCGGATGACCAGTCGGATGACCAGCCGGATGTCCAGTCGGGTGCCCAGCGGGCTTCGTCGTCGGGGGCAAGGGCACAGTGGTGGTTCAAGGTGGCCGGTGAGCTCCCCGACGAACCGGTGACGCAACGCGCGGCATTCACCTATGCCAGCGACATGACGCTGCTCGGCGCCACGCTCCTGCCGCACGGGGTGGACTTCTTCACCCCTGGCCTGCAGGTCGCCTCGCTCGATCACGCCCTCTGGTTCCATCGGCCTTTCCGGGCCGACCGATGGTGGCTCTACGACCAGACGTCGCCCTCGGCCTCCGGAGGTCGCGGACTCGCCTTCGGCCGGATCTTCACCCCCGACGGGACCTTGGTGGCCTCCGTCGCCCAGGAAGGCCTGATCCGCCAACGCCGACCCGTCCCGTAGTAGCGCCCGACCCGGCACTTGGCTGTCGACACGCCGCAAATCTAGCCAGATAACTGCCGGGTCAGCGGGCGAGGGCGAGGACGGTGTCGATGGTGTCGGCTTCGTCCGCGGTCTTGTCATCGCGATAGCGCACCACCCGCGCGAACCGGAGCGCCACGCCGCCGGGGTACCGAGTCGAGCGCTGTAGCCCGTCGAAGGCAATCTCGACCACCTGTTCGGGACGCACCCGGACCACATGCTCGTCCCGCGTCGTCATCAGTTCGGTGAAGCGCTCGGTCTGCCAGGCCAGCATCGCGTCGGTCATGCCCTTGAACGTCTTCCCGAGCATCACGAACCCGTCGACGGATCCGTCGCGGTGCTCCGGGTCCCGGGCCCCGAGGTGGATGTTGGACAGCCGCCCCCGGCGCCGTCCGCTGCCCTCCTCGACGGCCAGCACCACCAGGTCGAGCGTATGCACCGGCTTGACCTTGATCCAGGCCGCGCCGCGCCGGCCGGCGGCGTACGTCGCCCCCGGGCTCTTCACGACCACGCCTTCGTGCCCGCCGGAGAGGACGGCGTCGGCGAAGTCCTGCGCGGCCACGGGATCGGCGGTGACCAGCCGGGCGACTCGGTGAGCTTCCGGAACCAGCCGGTCGAGCACGGCCAGTCGCGCCGAGCCGGGCTCGTCGAGCAGATCGGTGCCGTCCAGATGGAGCACGTCGAAGAAGTACGGGGTCAGCGTGCCGCCGGCCCGCCGCGCGGCGCGGGAGGCGGTCTCCTGGAACGGCCGGGCCCGGTCCTGCGCGTCGACCAGGATCGCCTCTCCGTCCAGCACGAACGAGGTCGCCGGCAGGCTCCGGGCGAACGCGACGACCTCGGGCAACCGATCGGTGATCACGTCGAGACTCCTGGTCGCGACGACCACCTCGTCGCCTCGGCGATGCACCTGAATCCGGATGCCGTCGAGTTTGGCCTCGACGATCACCGGGCCCGCGGGAGCCGGTCCGAGCTGCTCGCCGGCGGTCGCGACCGCCGCGGCGACATCCGAAGCGCTGGAGGCGAGCATCGGAAGCACGGGCCGGCCGACGCGAATGCCGATCGCCAGCAGCCCGTCGGCACCGTCGGCGAACGCGATCGGCGCGACCTCGGCCGGCGAACCGGTCAGCATGACCGCCCGGCGCACGACGGCCACGGGAACGTCGGCCGCGGTGGCGATGGCCTCGGTGAGCAACGCCGCCAGGGCGCCCTGCCGCACCTCTCCGGTGATCACCCCGCGCAACCAGTCCTGCTCGCTCTCGGTGGCCGCCGACAGCAGGGCGGTCACCAGGTCGGCCCGCCGACCGGACGAGCCCGGCCCCGACAGTTCGGCCATCCGCTCGAAGGCGTCGTCGACCTCGGTGACGGTCAAGGTGGGACGGCTGGCCGACTCCGGAAGCGTGCGCAGCGAACGCCATCCGATCCCCGTGCGGCGCTGAGGCAGCGACCCGGACAGCCAGGTCGCGACGACGGGTAGCTCGGTCGGGTCCGCCGCGCCGAGGGCCGTCGCGAGCAGCGCTACCTTGGTACGGCGGGACCGGGTCGACGCGACCGCCGCTGACGTGGCCGACACCTGGTCGAGTAGCACGGCTCGGGCACCTTTCCGGATCGCGGGTGGTTCTGGCTACTGCGCGGTTCGCCCCAGCACCCGTTCGAGCACCTCCAGAACCATGGCTCGGAGCAGATCCACCTTGTATCCGGTCATCGGCAGGGGAGCGACTCCGTGCGCGGCCAGGGCGCTGGCCGCGCCCAGACGATCGGGGGTCAGCTCCGGCAGGGTCGCGCCGGTCAGGGCTTCTTCGACCAGCGGCAGCCGCAGGGGCACCGGTGCTACTCCGCCCACGGTCACCCGCGCGGTCGTCAGGCGATCTCCTTCGACGCCGATCCGAGCCAATGCCTCGACCAGCGGCCATTCCGCCCGGCTGCGCGAAATCGCCCGAGCGTAGCTGCCGCGCTCGCCGGCCAGCGGCGCCGGCACGACCACATGGGTCAGGACGGCGCCGTCGGGCAGCAGATGATGGCGGGTGTCGGCGGCCACTTCGGAGCCGTCTCCGTAGACCTCGGCGAGCGGCATCGACGTGACCGGTTCCGTCGTCGGCTCCGCTGCCCGGCCGCCGGTCAGCTCCACCGTGGCATCGTGAGCCAGCAACGCCATCCCGAGTGTGGACGGATGCGGCGCGACGCAGGGACCGGCGTCGAAGCACACGCCGTAGAGGTGTTCTCCGTCGCGGGCCGGGCATCCGGCGCCGCCCTTCTTCAGGCAGTCCACCCGCGGATGGCGGTAGTACCAGCAGCGGTTGTGCTGGAGCAGATTGCCGCCGAGCGTGCCCACTCGGCGAATCTGCGGGGTGGCCAGGCCATCGGCGGCGGCCACCAGGGCCGGATAGGCGCGCGACATCGGGTCCTCGCCGAGCATCGAGATCGACACCATCGCACCGATCCGGGTACCTCCGCCCGGGAGTGGCGAGATCGCGTCCAGGCCCGGTACGCCGGTGAGGTCGGTCACGTCCTCGACGGCCCGCCGATGACGTCTGCGTTCGGTGAGGTCGGTGCCGCCGGCCCGGATCTGGGCTCCGGCCGCCGCCGCCGCGACGACCTCCGCCAGCGGTTCGCGCACGGTCATCGGCCGGTCTCCTTCGCTTCCTTCAGCCCGGACAGCAGACGGTCCGGCCGGACCGGCAGGTCGCGGGGCCGCCAGCCCGTGGCGTTGTGAATCGCGTTGCCGACGGATGCCGCGACCCCCAGCGTGGCGATCTCTCCGAGGCCGACCCCGCCGCCGGCGACGTGGTCGAAGCCCTCTTCGTCGAAGTGCAGTTCGATCTCCGGGGTGTCGCCGATGCCGGGAATCCGGTAGTCCTCCAGGTTGGCCGTCAACACGACGCCGTCGGCGGGGCCGCCGGCGGCGTGATGGTGGCGCTGTTCGTAGAGCGCGTAGCCGATGCCCTGGACGATGCTCCCGGCCGCCTGCGCGCGGGCCAGCTCGGGAGCGTGCAGGCGCCCGACGGCCAGGCCGCCGTAGACCTTCTCGACCCTGGTGCGCCCCAGCCGGGTGTCGACGACGACCTCCGTGACATGGACCGCGCCGGTGTAGCCGCCGCCGGTGATCAGGTGGTTGACGCGCCGCAGCACTTGGCCGAATACCATCCCGACCGGTCCGGTGCCGGCGAGCGGGCGGGGGGCCGCGTCGTACTCGTCGTCGCTCTCGGCGTCCGGCACGCGATCGCTGGTGACTCGAACCGGATCGGCGCTC
The DNA here is from genome assembly GCA_051657705.1 of Nocardioides sp. GTDB lineage: Bacteria > Actinomycetota > Actinomycetes > Propionibacteriales > Nocardioidaceae > Nocardioides. Next base: position 47,706 of record JBOFLE010000204.1, read on the forward strand.
GCGATCACCTCGGCCCAGGCGGTGCCGTCCGCCAGGCCGGTCGCGGAGGCGGTCGTGTCGAGTCGAGCGGCCAGCCGTTCCTTCACCCCGGCGGTCGCGAGCAAGGCCGCGGGCACCACGGTGGCCGTCGTGCGGCTGCCGCCGGAGACCGGCCCCGGCCCGACCGCGGTATCGCCGACGCGCACCTCGATCTGCCGGGGGTCGAGGCCAAGTTCCGCGGCCACCACATTCGCCAGCACCGAGCGGCTGCCGGTGCCCATGTCCTGGGTGCCGCAGCTCACCACGACGCGGCCGTCCCGGACCTCGACGGTGACCGAGCAACCGGACTGGTACCAGTAGAACCAGTTGGCGGCGGCCACGCCCACGCCACGTCGGAACCGGCCGCTCGCGGTTCCCGAGGGGTGTCGGTCCCGCCAGCCGGGCAGGGCGGCGGCCCAGTGATAGAGCCGCTGCCGCAGTGGATCCGGGTCCCACGCCAGCCGCAGCGCGAGTGGATCCTGGCCCAGCCTCGCGGCGGCCTCGTCGACGGCCTGTTCCAGGGCCCAGCAGGTGATCGGTCCGCCGGGACCGCGGAACGGCTTACCCGGCGGCAGATGGGTGGTGACGTCCCAGTCGACGAGTTCCTTCGCGGCGCCCGGGTAGATCAGCCGTGCCAGTCCGGCGATCACCGAACCCACGCCGATGCCGGAGTCGGCGTAGGCCGACAGCCGCAAGGCGGACAGCGCGCCGTCCTGCTCGGGGAGCAGCGCCAGTTCCACCTCGGCGCCGGGGCGATAGCCGGTGAAGCTGAGTTCTTCTTCGCGGTTCAGTTCGATGCCGACCGGTGCCCGGGTGACGCGAGCCAGCTCGATCGCGGCGACCGTCTCCGCGGTCAAGCCGAGCTTCGCCCCGAACCCTCCGCCGACGTGTTCGGCCAGCACCCGGACCCGTTCGACGGGAATCCGGAATCGCTTGGCGATGGCGCCGGCGAGGTGCCCTGCCGCCTGGGTGGAGGCGTGAACTTCCAGTTGGGGACCGTCGGACTCGCCGGACCCGTCGAGCCAACGGGCCACGCAGGCGTGCGGTTCCAGGGCGGTGTGCTGTTGCGCGGCGGTGGACCAGCGACCTTCCACCAGGAGCGGGTCGCGCTCGGCCCTGGCTTGGTCGAGCGTGCGTCGGGCGCGTCGCCGGCCGGTGGAGAAGGAGGCGGTCGGACCGCGGAGGTTGCCGTGCCACGGAGTCGGGAAGAGCGGTCCCTCACCGGAGTTGGGCGCCTTCTTGCGCCATCCGGTCCACACCCGGGGACTGCCCTCGGATCGGGCGTCGGCGGTGGCGAGCACGGCGGGCAGCTTCTCGTAGGCGACGACGATCTTCTCGAGGGCCCGCTCGGCGGTACGCCGGTCGACGGCGGCAACGGCCGCGATCTCGTGGCCGACGTAGCGGAGCGTGTGGTCCTCCGGGAGGAGGCTGATCACGGCCTCGACACCGGGTTCTCCGAGGGCCGGCCTCAGGTCCAGGTCGAGCACTCGGGCGTGCGGGTGCTCCGATCGCAGGAGTACCCCGTAGAGCTGTCCGGGGTGCCGGACATCGACGGTGTACGCCGCCCGTCCGGTGACTTTGGCGACGGCCTCGACCCGCGGACCGGCCGGCATCGCGTCGGCCTCGGGGAGTGCCTCGTCCGTGGCTTCGGAGCCGGCGCCGTCGGCGGCTTCGGCGGCTTCGGAGACGGCGTCGTGAGCGCCGCGGCAGGCGGCCTGGACGGCGGCGATGATGGCCGGGTAGGCGCCGCATCGGCACAGATGCCCGGACAGGGCCTCCTCGATCTCCTCTCGCGAGGGCTCGCCGGTTCCGTGCCGGGTTCGCCAGCGATCCACGAACGCGACCGCCTCCATGACGAAGCCGGGCGTGCAATAGCCGCACTGAAGGGCGTCCTCGGCGACGAACGCGCGTTGGACGGCGTGGAGGCCGGGACCCGGGCCTTTCACACCCTCGATCGTGGTGACGTCGCGGTCGGCCGCCAACTCGGCCGGCAGCAGGCACGAGACCACCGGATCACCGTCCAGCCATACCGTGCAGGCCCCACAGACTCCGGCCCCGCAGGCGATCTTGGTGCCGGTCAGGCCCAGCCGCTCGCGGAGGAACTCCGCGGCGCTCAGCCCGGCCACTGGCGGGGCGTCGGGGTCGATCTCGTGATGGGTTCCGTTGATCTCGAACTTCATGACGCCTCGCCGATCAGTTCGCGGACCGCGAAGAGCTCCGGGAAGAACGTCAGGTCCAGCGCCCGGCGCAGGAAGTCGACTCCGCTGGAGCCACCGGTGCCGCGGCGCGACCCGATCGTGCGCTGCACGACCTGCAGGTGTCGGAATCGCCACATCTGGAAGTTGTCCTCGATGTCGATCAGCTCCTCACAGGTCTCGTAGACCATCCAATGCGCGGGTGGATCGGCGTACACGCCGGCGAACGTGGCCACCAGTTCGTCGTCGAGGCGGTAGGGCTGCGACCAGTCTCGCTCCAGCAGCCGCGGCGGCACCCGGTAGCCGGATCGGGACAGATAGGCCAGGAACTCGTCGTACAAACTGGGCTCGGCCAGCAGCGCACCCAGGGCGGATCGGGCTGTTCGGTCGTGCGCGAAGACGTCGACCATCTCCTTGTTCTTGTTTCCGAGCAGGAACTCGACCTCACGATACTGGGCGGACTGGAAGCCCGAGCTGCTGGCCAGGAAAGGCCGGATCTCTGCGTACTCACTCGGAGTCAGCGTGGCCAGCACCGACCATTGATCGGTCAGCGTGTGCTGGATGTGCTTGACCCGGGCCAGCCGCTTGAGGGCGGGAGGAAGGTCGTCGGAACGCAGCAACTCTCGCGCCGAGCGGAGCTCGTGGATGAGCAATTTGAGCCAGAGTTCGGAGGTTTGGTGTTGGATGATGAAGAGCAGTTCGTCGTGTTGCGCCGGCCTGCTGCACGGTCGCTGCGCGGAGAGCAGCACGTCGAGCTCGAGGTAGTCGCCGTAGGACATGGCCTGCCGGAAGTCCCGGGCGATTCCCTCCTCCACGGCCCGCTCTCCGCGAGAGTCGGTCGTGCGATCGGTGCTCACCCCCTGACACTAACGTGAGATCGACGTGCCCGCCGACCGGCTCGACAGGGCCACCGATGGTCTCGGGCGTCGGACCGGTGAGCTAGGTTCGGCGTCGTGATCGCGGCCGACGCCTGCAGCATCTGGGGTCCTGGGCATGCGTTGCCGTTCGCCCGGATGCTCTGGCCGTTGCGTCGCGGGCCGCGCGACCCCACCTATCGAGTCGACGACAGCGGCCGGCACTGGCGCGGCATCCGCACGCCGAGCGGACCGGCGACGCTGGTCCTGGAGGCCGTCGCCACGGACCAGGTGCGGGCCATGGGGTGGGGCCCGGGGGCCGAGTGGGCGGTCGCGTCACTGCCGGATCTGCTCGGTGCTTCGGACCCGATCGAGGGTTTCGACGCTCTCGTGGCTCGTCAGCGGGACTCCCTCGTCGGCGCTCGGGTCAGCCAGGCCTGGCGGCAGCACCGGCATGCCCGGATCGGTCGGACCGGCCTGGTCATGGAGGCGCTCGTGCCGGCCGTCATCGAGCAGAAGGTCACCGGTCAGGAGGCATTCGCCGGATTCCGATCGCTGGTGCTGAGGTTCGGCGAGCGGGCACCCGGCCCCGGACCGAACTCCGGGCCGAACTTTGGGCCGAACCCCGGATCGGGTGTCGGCCTGTGGGTGCAGCCGACGCCCGAGACGCTCGCGCGGATTCCGTCCTGGGACTGGCTCAAGCTGCATGTCGACCCGGCCCGGGCGCGGGCGGTCGTGCGGGCGGCCCGGGTGGCCGATGCTCTCGAACGCCTGGCCGGGCTACCCGGCGACGAGGCCGACGAGCGGCTGTGTTCGCTGCCCGGGATCGGCAGGTGGACCAGCGCCGAGATCCGCCAGCGCGCGCTCGGGGACGCGGACGCGGTGTCGTTCGGCGACTATCACGTGGCCAATCAGGTCGGCTGGGCGATCCTCGGCCGCGATATCGACGATGCCGAGCTGGCGGAATTGCTGGAGCCCTGGCGGCCGCATCGCGGACGGGTGGTCAGTCTGATCCTGGCGGCCGGCTACCAGCGACCTCGGCGCGGTCCGCGGATGGCGCCCCGGACGCACCTGCCGGGGCGTACGCCGGGTTCGCGCTGAAGACGCTCTCGCTTCGCCCTGTTTGTCTGGTGAGCTCGCAGTTCGAGCGCAAAGTCGCGGATAGCAGTCGGGTGCGGACTGATTCGCTCTCTCGCTTCACTCACAGGAGCGGGCGGAGTGGCCGGAGGACGAACTCGGTGAACTTCCGGTGCAGATCGCGCGCCTGCCACTCGGCCAGGGTCAGCTCCAGCGCGTGGGACTCGTCCAGGGCGAAGATCTCCTCCATGGTCTTGGCCAGGCCGGGGTCAACGAACTCCACGTTGATCTCGTAGTTCCCCTGCAGGCTGAGCCGGTCCACGTTCGCGGTGCCCACCGTGGACCAGTTGCCGTCGATGGTCGCCGTCTTCGCGTGCACCATGGCGTCGCGGAAGCGCAGGATCCGCACGCCGGACTCCAGCAGTTGCGTGAAATAGCCGCGCGAGATCCAGTCCGCGACGATGTGGTTGGACTTCAGGGGCAGCAGGAGGCGAACGTCCACGCCCCGCTGAGCCGCCCAGCGGAGCGAGTCGACGAAGTCCTGGTCGGGCAGGAAGTATGCCTGGGTGAGCCAGATATTCCTGGTCGCCCGGTTGATGGCCTCCAGATACATCGACCGGATCGGGAAACTCCACTGCCGGGGCACGTTCCGGTGGAACCGGATCTCCGGAGTCCACTGGGACGAGGTGTCCAGCAGCAACGGCTGGACGCGCGGCCCGAGGACCCGGGACCTGTTGAGGTTCCAGAAGTCGGCGAAGGTGCGCTCGAGGTCCCAGACCCCGGGTCCGGTGATCCGCACGTGGGTATCGCGCCACTCGGTGGCATAGGCGCTGCCCAGGTTGTAGCCGCCGACGAACCCGACCGCGTCGTCGACGACGAGGATCTTCCGGTGATCGCGCCCGTAGCGTCGGAGGTCCCAGAACCGCCACCCGGCGTTGTACACCGGATAGCGCAAGGTCCGGATGCCGGGCGGGAATCGCTTGAAGGACGGCGGCACCACCAGGTTGGCGAACGCGTCGTAGATCACGTAGACGTCGACTCCGCGTTCGACGGCGTCGATCAGCGCGCGCTTGAAGCGCTCGCCGATCTCGTCGTCCTTCCAGATGTAGGTCTCCAGCAGGATCTGCCGTCGGGCCGAGACGATGGCGGCCAGCATGTCGTCGTACAGGTCGCGGCCGAAGGTGTACGTCGTCACCACGCTCGGCCCGACCTCGACGCTCCGGGGGCCGGCGACCGGGAACGGTTTGGCCTTCTTCCCGCGGCGGCGGTAGGAGTCGATCAGGGTGAGGCCGATAGCCAGGGCGACCGGGCCGAGGAGCACCGCCAGCACCGCCCGGCGCAGGCCGGCCAGCCACGCGAGAGACGCGGTGCTGGTCACCCGCACCACGATAGACGCGGGCTCGAAACGGCGAGCATCCCCCTACGCTACGTGAATCCCGCCGGCCGAGGGGACCGAGGGCGGGGAGAGGACGAGGACCAGTATCGACACCCGCGGGGCCGCCCTCCGGATCAGGCCGTCACCGGCAGGGCGATATCGCTAGCCGGCCTCGGTCGAGTCGAGGAGCCAGGCGGCGTACTGCGGCTGGGCGTCGGTGACCGGAAGCGCGAGCACCTGCGGCACGTCGTAGGGGTGCAGTTCGGTCACCCGCGCGATCACCGCGGACACCAGCGACTCCCGGGTATGGATTGCCGCCAGCGCCTCGGCATCCTCGTGCAGTTCGCCTTCCCAGGCATAGACGGAGCGGATCGCGGGCACGATGTTGACGCAGGCGGCGAGCTTCTCGGCCACCAGCGCCCGGGCGATGATCGCGAGATGCTCGGACTTCTCCGCCGTCACCGTCACGCTAGCTAGGGCTTCCATGGGATCCTCCTTGGGTGTCGATGAGTCGCTGGACGATGGCGGCGCTGGTGCCCTGGTCGCGGGCCAGGCCGCTCCAGCCGGTGACGACGAGGCCGTCGTAGCTCAACCCGACCCACCGGCCCCAGGCGTGTTCGCCGTGCGGATGCAGGGCGAAGTACATCGCCCCTTTGGAGCGCACCGCTCCCTGGGTGGAGCGATACCAGCCAATGAGGCTCTCGGTGTCCCAAAATCGAAGTTCACCCTGCCAGGCATAACCGCCCTCGGCCACTGGTCGCGAGGTCGTAGCGTCGAGGGTGAACTGCTCCCCGCGCTGTGCGACTTCCAGAGTCTGGGTAGCGATCTGCGCTACGCCGTTCCTCGATGTCTCCCAGGATGCCCACCACTCGCCTGAGAGGTTGGGATCTTCGGACTCTCGTGCTGCAAGTCGAGCCAGGGAGATGTCGAGCGCGTCCGCGAGCGCGACGGCGGCGGACAGCACGGGCTGTTGCTCACCCGCCTCGTAGCGCGCGATCTGCCGCACTGAGCCCCGACGCCTTGGCGAGCTGTGCCTGGGAGAGGCCGAGGACATTCCGGCGCGCTCGCATCACGGCCCCTATCTGCATGGAGCTATCGTGCCCGACTTCTCCGGCACAACCCAGACCTGACTAAAGAGGCAATTGACATGACGAGTACGACGCTACGGGTCTTACTAGGCAATAGAAGTGCCGCATGAGGCGAGCAGCGGGCGCCGATGGCGGCGTCGTGAACGAAGGGTGATGGTGATGTCGGGTAACCGCACCGACGGCGAGGTCCGGGCGATGCTGAGGCGGGAGGTCTTCGACTCCTATCGGCAACTGCGCCGCGCCGAGATCATCCGGGCCTCGTTTCGCCGGGAGTCCGACGGCCGGCTGGTCGACCGGGTGCTGCGGGAGCGCCGGCACCGCTCGCGCCATCGATCGGCCGCCGCCCGGTTCGACCGCGCGGTGCTCGCGCTGGAGGCGCACCTCGGCCGGACGCCCGGCCATCGGCCCCGAGACTTCGTGGAGCTCTGCCGGGAGATCCTGAGCCAGGAGTCGACGCCGGAGGACGGCGACTGACGGCGACTGACAGGGACGGCGAGGTCGCCGCGGAACCACGGCCACGGACGAGTCGTTGAACTGAGTCGTTGAACAAGGGCTCGATCCCACCCATCGCTTCCGAAGGCCGACACATGCCAGCAACCAGCGCACTTCCCTCGCTTCACGACCAAGCCGAACGGCTCATCGCATGGGGGGTCGCCGATCTCGCCGGCATCTCCGACGACGAGCTCCGGGCCGCCGCGAGCCCGGACATCCACAACACCCACGAAACCCTCCTGGTCATCAGCCCCGACCGAGTATCCGCCTCCGCGATCGCGCCGCTGCTGAGGCACCGCGACAGACCGGGTTTCGTCGTCGCCGACATGTCCGACGTCGACGAGTTCACGCCCATCCCCGAGGCGGCCACGCCGGCCACCGCCAGCTACCTGCTCACCGGTATCGATCGCGGTGATCACCTGGCCAACCGGAGCCCCGACGAGGCGCTCCCGGCGATCCTGGGCGCGGGACGCACGCCGCTCACGCTCGGCGAGGGCATCCAGTGGCTGCTGCAACAGCCCACCGCTCTCGAACGCAACCGGTGCTTCATGACGATCGGCTCGCGTCGCCGCAAGGCCGGGAACCGACTCGACGCGCGCACGCCCGCCATCTGGATCAGCAACGGGACCGGCCGCGACGGGGCCGCCCGCCGGGACGCCCCCAAGGTCGGTTGGTGCTGGGCGGGCAACCGGCACACCTGGCTCGGGTTCGCATCGGCAGCGCGGCGTCAGGGCGTGCGGACCGACCGCGCGGCCGAGGGTGTCGGCGCCGGGTCGTAGTCTCGTCGTATGCGTCCGATCACCGATCTCGAACGCCGGGTGTCGCCCTTCGAGATGGTCTCCGAGTTCCAGCCCGCCGGGGATCAGCCCGCGGCCATCGCCGAGATAACCGAGCGGATCCGGGGCGGCGAGCAGGACGTCGTGCTGCTCGGCGCCACCGGCACCGGCAAGACGGCCACCGTGGCCTGGGTCGCGGAGAAGCTGCAGCGACCCGTGCTGGTCATGCAGCCGAACAAGACCCTGGCCGCGCAGTTCGCCACCGAGTTGCGGCAGTTCTTTCCCGACAACGCCGTGGAGTACTTCGTCTCGTACTACGACTACTACCAGCCCGAGGCCTACGTCCCGCACACCGACACCTACATCGAGAAGGACTCCTCGATCAACGAGGAGGTCGAGCGGCTGCGGCACTCGGCGACGAACTCGCTGCTGACCCGCCGGGACGTGATCGTGGTCGCGACGGTCTCCTGCATCTACGGCCTGGGCACGCCCCAGGAGTACGTCGACCGGATGGTCCGGTTGCGGACCGGCCAGGAGCACGACCGGGACGCGCTGCTGCGCCGGCTGGTGGAGATCCAGTACGCCCGCAACGACATGAGCTTCACCCGCGGCACCTTCCGGGTCAGGGGCGACACGCTGGAGATCTTCCCGGTCTACGAGGAGCTGGCGGTCCGGATCGAGTTCTTCGGCGACGAGGTCGAGCGGCTGATGACCCTGCACCCGGTGACCGGCGAGGTGGTCACCGAGGACACCGAGCTCTACGTCTTCCCGGCTTCGCACTATGTCGCGGGACCCGAGCGGATGGAGCGCGCGATCGGCGGCATCGAGGCCGAGCTGGCCGACCGGCTCGCCACCTTCGAGGCCCAGGGCAAGCTGTTGGAGGCGCAGCGGCTGCGGATGCGGACGACCTACGACATCGAGATGATGCGGCAGGTCGGCTCCTGCGCGGGGATCGAGAACTACTCGATGCACATCGACGGCCGCGGTCGCGGCACCGCGCCGAACTGTCTCCTCGACTACTTTCCCGAGGACTTCGTGCTGGTGATCGACGAGTCCCATGTCGCGGTGCCGCAGATCGGCGGGATGTACGAGGGCGACATGTCCCGCAAGCGCAACCTGGTCGACCACGGGTTCCGGCTGCCCAGCGCGATGGACAACCGGCCGTTGCGGTTCGAGGAGTTCCTGGAGCGGATCGGACAGACCGTCTACCTCTCGGCGACGCCGGGCAACTACGAGTTGGACAAGATCGGCGGGGTCGACAATGCCGTCGAGCAGTTGATCCGTCCGACCGGACTCATCGATCCCGAGGTGATCGTCAAGCCGACCAAGGGGCAGATCGACGACCTGATCTCGGAGATCCAGGCGCGCGCCGAACGCAACGAGCGAGTGCTGGTCACCACGCTGACCAAGAAGATGTCCGAGGACCTCACCGACTACCTGCTCGACGCGGGTGTCCGCACGCGCTACCTGCACTCGGAGGTGGACACGCTCAAGCGGATCGAGCTGTTGCGGGACCTGCGGCTGGGGCAGTACGACGTACTGGTCGGCATCAACCTCCTGCGCGAGGGCCTCGACCTGCCGGAGGTCTCCCTGGTGTCGATCCTGGACGCCGACAAGGAGGGCTTCCTGCGTTCGGACAAGTCGCTGATCCAGACCATCGGCCGCGCGGCCCGCAACGTGTCCGGCCAGGTGCACATGTACGCCGACTCGATCACGCGGTCGATGGAGTCCGCCATCGACGAGACCAATCGTCGCCGGGCCAAGCAAGTGGCCTACAACACCGAGCGCGGGATCGACCCGCAGCCGTTGCGCAAGAAGATCGCCGACATCAGCGAGATGCTGGCCCGGGAGGACGAGAACACCCAGGAGTTGCTGCAGAGCTGGCAGACCGATCCGAAGGCGAAGCGCGCGCCGGTGCCCCACCTGAAGAAGGCCGACGGTTCCCCGGTGCCCGACGAGTTCGCGTCGCTGCCGAGCACGGATCTGGCGGACCTCATCCAACAGCTCACCACGCAGATGCACGCGGCGGCGGCGGAGCTGCAGTTCGAGGTGGCCGCCCGGATCCGGGACGAGATCGGCGGGCTGAAGAAGGAGCTGCGGCAGATGATCGAGGCCGGCGTCCGGGGTTAGTCTCCGATCTCCTCTGGCGAGGGGGCCCGTTCCGGGCTGAAAATGGTGGTCCGGTCGCCCGCCGATGTCGTGGTTCTATGGTCTTGCGAGGCCGTGGGTTAGTCGGGCGTTGGGAGTTGCGCTGTGGGCC
>JBOFLE010000205.1:0-22917 GCA_051657705.1 Nocardioides sp.
AACCCGAATATCTCGAACACGTGTTCGATACTTCCAAACCGCGGCGGACATCTTCAACCACCGCAACGAGGCTGTGGAAAATACGGCCCACTGACGTACCTGTGGATCAGTTTCGGCCCGCCGACGACTTCTGATCGGGGACCGCAGCGGTGCCGAGTTCTCGGGCCTGACGCACAGAGCAGTGCTAAACAGCCTACGGGCGTTGCCTCTTCAGGATAGTGCTAGTACGATCAGCACCATGCGCTGGACCATCAACCCCGCCTCCGATGAGGCCCTGCCCGACCAGATCGCCGGGTGCGTACGCCGCGGCGTGGCCAGCGGCGAGCTCGTTTTGGGTGAGCAGCTACCGCCCGCCGCCGAGCTAGGCGTGGCGCTGTCGGTCGACCGCAACACAGTCCTCGCGGCGTACCGCCGGCTCCGCGACGAGGGCCTGCTCGAGTTCCGCCGCGGCAGGGGCGTCCGGGTGGCCAGCGTCGAGACCGACATCGGGGCGCTCCGGGAGCCAGTCCGCGCGCTCCTGGTGACCGCGAGGCAGCACGGGTTCGGACCGGTCGACGTCATCCACCTGATCAAGGAGCTCTCATGAACGCCATCCCGTCCGCGCCCACCGTCTACAGCGGCCGCGCCACCAACTGGCCAGTCCTCGTCGCGACCGTGCTGCTGCTCGTCCCGCTCGTGGCCCTGAGTCGCTCGGCCGGCGACGACTGGCGCGGCTTCATACTGCCGGCCACCGTGGCTGTCGCGGGAGTGCTGCTCGAGATGCTGACCGCCTCGAGCGTGAGGGCCACCGCGGGCCCGCAGGGACTCACGGTGCACTGGGGCGTGCTCGGCTGGCCGCGGATGCACTACCAGCCGGCCGAGATCGCCGAGGCTCACGTAGTCCAGGTCCCGTGGTGGCTGGTCACGTTCGGCTTTTGGTGGACGCCGTGGCGCACGACGTGCACGATCCGATCCGGGCCGGCGCTGCGGCTGGCGCTGACCTCGGGGCGGATCGTCACAGTGAGCGTGCCCGACCCCGCCGCCGCGGTCGCCGCCCTACCCTGACGCGGACACCCGTACGGCGACTGCATCGCGGCGCACCTCGACTGGCCCGTCGTCAGCAATGTCGAACGGTCCACGGTCGTCCGCTCCTGCCCGGCCCTTGGCGCCGATCCGCGGGCTCCGTGGCTCCCTGCTGGTCAGCACCCCGATCATGCCCATGGCCGGCAAGAGTGCTATGAAAGAGCCAGGGGCTGTCGGGCCCGGCGCCTGTTCGCAGGTTTGGCCGCGCGGAGAGATGCTCGCGAGTGAGGCGAACGGCTCGGGAACGTCTGTCGGGCGCGAGCCGAGGCTGATGCTCATGCCGGTGCCAGCGTCGTCGACGACGCTGGTGCGGAGGGTGACGACCTTGACCAGCGGCTGGGCGTAGAGCAACAGGAGCATCCCGGCAACGCGGTAGGGGAGTGACTCGCTGCTGCCGGTGAGGAGCTCGCGGACCCAGGCGAGCCGCTGGTCCTGACTGAGTAATGGGCTGGTCTTGGCTGATCGGTGCTGAACGGTCACCGTGGTGTTTAGGCGCATCTTCTTCGCGATGACGAAGAACGTCTTGATCGCGCTGCGTGTGGTGGGTCCGGCGGCGAGCCACTCGTCGATGTCTTGCTGAGTGCAGGTGCGCTCGTACTTTGCGGAGTGGACCGGGCTACGCGTGTCGGCGCCTGCTGCGGCCTTGGCGCGGATTCGCCGGAGGTGGTGCCATGTGGTGAAGTGCTGGACGGGTTGGCGCACCTGGTCTATGAGTCCTCTGATGCGATGCGCAGACTATTAATTGACATAATATAGGTTATCGGCATTTAAGTCGTCGCGTAGAAGCTGGTGAGAACTCGTCAGCGTCACTTGTAGCGGAACTGCGCCTGGATGATCACGAGGTCACCATCGTCGACCAGGTAGACCAGTCGATGCGCCTCGGCGATACGTCGTGACCAGGTGCCCGCCAGCACGTGCTTGAGTGGCTCGGGTTTGCCGATTCCTCTTGTCGGGTCCCGCAGCGCATCGTCGATCAGTCGATTGATCCGTTTGAGAACCTGGCGATCGGCCTGGAGCCAGTGCCTGTAGTCGTCCCAACCGTTCGGTGTGAAAACGAGTCTCACTCGGCGAGTTCGTGTTCGTGTCGATCCCCGCTCTTCGCCTGCTGAAGACTTTCGAGTAGTCGCTTCGCGTTCGCGGGCACCCGGAGCAAGTAGGCGGTTTCCTCCAGCGCCGAGAACTCCTCGGCCGAGATCAAGACGGCATTGCCGCGCCGGGACGTGATCTCGACGATGACGCGATCGTTGTTGACCTTCTCGATCAACGGAAAGAGCTGCTTACGGGCCTCGCTCGCGGTGACAGACATCCAAACCTCCCTAAATGGTACAAGCCTACGGTACCACTTAGGGTCGCTTGGCAGCGTTGTGCGCCGATCCTGGCTCCGTCGATCGGCCACGACAGGTCAATCGAAGCGCCGGGCCAGGAAGACCTGCTCCTTGCCGGGCCTATCCGGAGCGTCTCGAACGTCGACGACGTGAAAGCCACGACGATCCAGGTCGCGCTCTACCTCTGGTCGGTCGCGAAACCGCAGAGTCGACGACGAACGCAAGCTCTCCCCACCGATCACGGTCACAGACTCGAAGGTCACGAGCGGGAGCGCCACGTCGGTCACTGTCCTGGACACCACCGCCGTCCCACCCCCCGGCAGGCTCACCGCTGTCGGGGCGAGGTCCCATTCCTCCCACGCGCGAGCTTCGGGGCACCGGGTCTCGAACGCGAACCAACCGCCCGGACGGAGGCTGTCGCGTACCGCCGCGATGGTCTGGTCCCAGTCGGCGTCGTCGACGAACACCTGGGCGACATTGCCGGCCATCACCGCGAGGTCCGCGTCAAGCTCGAGGTTGACGAGTGCGGCGGCATCGCCGTCAACCCAGGTCACCTGCTCGGCATTCGGCTTCGAACGCGCCACGGACAGCGATGCGGTCGCCGGATCCACGCCGATGACGTTGAACCCACGCTCGGCGAGCAAGACAGCCAGCGCCCCGGTCCCGCAGCCGACATCGATGACAGTTCGCGCCGCCACCTCGGTCGCTAGTGCCGCGTAGAGATCCAAGTCCGAACGGTCGTCGTCGAGGACGTCGTAGAGCACCGCCAGCTTTGGATCCGCGAAGGCGGCATCGGGTTCGCGCACAACCGACGACACTACGCGGGCCATCCAGACGGAAGCCTCCCGTCCCGATTCTTCCCACTCGGCGACCGCCGTCCAGCACTCCCCCGGATTCGCGATGATGCACCGGGAGATCGGGTCCGGCTATTCGACGACCACGGTCCTCATGAGCCGCCATAGCTCGCTCACGTGGGTGCGTTCCGTGGCCATGGATCCGATGGAGATCCGGGCCATCCAGCGCCCGTCGAGTACCGCCGGGGTCAAGAACGCCTGGCCCGAAGAGTTGACCCGATCCACCCAGGCCAGCGTATGCCGATCCAGCTCGTCGCCGGCCAGTCCGGCGGGTTCGTGCCGCAGGCATACGGTCTGCAGCGACACCGGGGTCAGCACCACCCACGGGTGCTCCGCGGCGACCTGGTCGGCCAGCCAGGCCGCGTTCTCCAGGTCGCGTCGCAACCGATCGCGGATCGCGTCCAGGCCGTCCAGCCTGAGCTGAAACCACAGTTTCAGGGCCCGGAACCTACGCCCCAGCGGGATGCCCCAGTCCCGGTACTGGACCACCTGCCCGTCGACCGCCGACCGCAGGTACGACGGATCGGTCGACATCACTCGATTGAGGTGGCCGAAGTCGCGGACGTAGAACAGCGAGCAGTCCAGGATCGTGCCCAGCCACTTGTGCGGGTTCCAGGACAGCGAGTCAGCTCCCTCGACACCCTCGAACAGATGCCGCTTCTCTGGCAGCAGCATGGCGCTGCCGGCCATGGCGGCATCCACGTGCACCCAGGCCCCCGAGGTCCGGGCGACCTCGACGATGTCGGCTACAGGATCCATCGCTGTGGTCGCCGTCGTGCCGACCGAGGCGACGACGACGGCCGGTCGCGCGCCGCCGGCGGCATCCTCGGCGAGCAGTCGGGCGAGATCGCTCGGAACCATGGCGTAGGTGGCCGGATCGACGGCGACCTGGCGGATATTGTCGGCGCCGAATCCGGCCAGCAGGGCCGCCTTCTCCACCGACGAGTGCGCCTGCGGTGAGCAATAGACGGTCAGCGGCGCCTTCGCGGCCTGAAGCCCTCCTCGGGCTTTCGACATCTCGCTGGCGCGCTCACGACCCAACAGGAGAGCGACCAGGCAGGCGGTGGAGGCGGTGTCGTGGATGGTGCCGTGCCAGGCGTCCGACAATCCGGTCTCCTCGCGCAGCCAGGCGACCACGACCTGCTCGACCTCGGTCAGGGCCGGGGCCGACTGCCAGCTGATCCCGAGCGCGCCCAGACCGGAGGCCGCGATGTCGCCGAGCACCGAGGAGAGCGCGGAGTTGGACGGGAACCAGCCGAAGTGGCTCGGATGCCCCACCTGGGTGATGCCGGGGGCGATCGTGGTGTCCAGATCGGCGAGCACCTCCGCGAAGGCGACCGGCCCGCCCGGCAGGCGGTCGCCGAGCGCGGTGGCCACCTCCCCCGGCAACACCGGCGCAGCGACGGGAAGCCCGGGAACCCGGGCGCGGTGGTCGGCGATCCAGTCCACCAGTTCGTGGGCGGCCGCTCGGAACGCCTCCGGGTCCATCTCACTCGTCATAGCGGAGAGAGTAGGCGCCCTTCGCGGCGATCAGACCACACGGCCGGTCACCCTTTCGGCGTCCCGGCATCGTCCAGAAGAGTCATTTCGGCGCGCCGGGTTGAAATATCTCATATCTGAGATATAGCCTCTCCCACTGTGACTGAGGGTTACAAGGGGCGCATCGGCAACCTGATCCGGGACGCCCGAAAGCACCGGGGGATGACGCAGCAACAGCTCGCCGAGCGATTGAACACGTCGCAGAGCGCGATCAATCGCATCGAGAAGGGCCACCAGAATCTCTCGCTGGAGATGGTGGAGCGCATCGGAGAGGCGCTCGACTCGGAGATCGTCGCGCTCGGCGCCGGCCCCACGCACCTGCGCGTCGCCGGGCCGACCAAGTTGGCCGGCAGCATCGACGTGAAGACCTCCAAGAACGCCGGCGTCGCGCTGCTGTGCGCCTCGCTCCTCAACCGCGGGCGGACGATCCTGCGCAAGGTCGCCCGGATCGAGGAGGTCAACCGGCTGCTGGAAGTCCTCAACAGCCTCGGCGTGAAGACGATCTGGCTGAACGACGACAACGACCTCGAGATCGTGCCACCCGAGACGCTCGACCTGACCCGGATCGACGAGGAGGCGGCACGGCGTACCCGCTCGGTGATCATGTTCCTCGGGCCGTTGCTGCATCGCGCGGAGCGTTTCGATCTGCCCTACGCCGGCGGCTGCAACCTCGGCACCCGGACAGTCGAACCTCACATGGCGGCCCTGCGCCCGTTCGGCCTCAACGTGGTGGCTCGCGACGGCTCCTATCACGCGTCGGTCGACAAGAACGCCTATCCGGGGCGCCCGATCGTGTTGACCGAGCGTGGCGACACCGTCACCGAGAACGTCTTGATGGCGGCGGCCATGCATCCGGGAACCACGATCATCCGCAATGCGTCCTCGAACTACATGGTCCAGGACCTCTGCTTCTACCTGGAGAAGCTGGGGGTGCGCATCGAAGGCATCGGAGGGACGACCCTGGTGGTCACCGGCGCCGCCGAGATCGACGTGGATGTCGACTACGCGCCGAGTGAAGATCCGATCGAGGCGATGTCGCTGCTCGCGGCGGCGATCGTGACGGAGTCGGAGATCACCATCCGGCGGGTGCCGATCGAGTTCCTGGAGATCGAGCTGGCGCTCCTCGAGGAGATGGGATTCCAGTACCTGCGCTCCCCCGAGTACGACGCCCGCAACGGTCGCACCCGCCTGGTCGACCTGACCACGCTGCGGTCGACCCTGCGCGCGCCGCACGACAAGGTGCACCCGATGCCGTTTCCCGGACTCAACATCGACAACCTGCCGTTCTTCGCCGTCATCGCCGCGGTGGCGGAGGGGCAGACCCTGCTGCACGACTGGGTCTACGAGAATCGGGCCATCTATCTGGTAGAGCTCAACAAGCTGGGCGCGGCGGTCAAGCTCCTCGACCCGCATCGGGTGATGATCGAGGGGCCGACACACTGGTCCGGCACCGAGATCGTCTGCCCACCTGCTCTTCGGCCGGCCGTGGTGATCCTGTTGGCGATGCTCGCGGCCAAGGGAACCTCGGTCCTTCGGTCGACCTATGTCATCCATCGTGGTTACGAGGACCTCGCCGAGCGGCTCAACCAACTCGGCGCCAGCATCGAGCCGTTCCGTGACATCTGAGTTTCGGGCTCTCTGAGCCATACTGCACGGGTGGACAACCCGATAGCGGATCTGCGCCCGTTGACGCGCGCCAACGACCAGAAGGCCTGGTACTGGTACGACTGGGCCAACAGCGCGTACTTCACCACGATCATCACGGTGATGTTCGCGCCGTACCTGATCAGCGTTGCCGAGCGAGCCGCCATTGACGACCGGGTGAGCCTGCTCGGCATCCCGGTCGCGCCCGGCGCATTGCCGTCGTACCTGATCACGTTCTCGACGCTGCTGTCAGCGGTGCTGCTCCCGCCGCTGGGCGCCTACGTCGATCGGACCGCCGACAAATTACGGTTGCTCGGAACCTTCGCCTGGGCCGGCGCGGCCTTCGCCAGCCTGCTCTTCTTCTGCAAGGGCGACAACTGGCAGATCGGCGCGATCGCGGTGATCGGGGGAAACTTGTGCGTGGCCGCGTCGCTGGTGGTCAACGACTCGATCCTGCCCCTGATCTCGTCGGAGAGCGAACGGGACCGGGTGTCCTCGCGGGGCTGGGCGTTCGGCTATCTCGGCGGCGGTCTGCTCCTGGTGATCAATCTGGCCATGTTCACCTTCCACGAGTCGCTCGGCATGACCGAGGCATTCGCCGTGCGGCTGAGCATGCTGTCCGCGGCCCTGTGGTGGGCCGGTTTCACGCTCATCCCGGTCCTGCGCCTGAGCAAGCAGTGGGGCTCCCCCGAACCGGTACCGGTCACCGGCAACCTGGTTCGTCAGAGTTTCGGCCAACTGGCCGCCACGCTCCGGGAGTTGCGCCGGTACCCGGTCGCGGTGACCTTCCTGTTGGCGTATCTCTTCTTCAACGACGGCATCCAGACCGTGATCGCGTCCGCGTCGACCTATGGCGCCGAGACCCTCGGCTTCGGGCAGACCGTGCTCATCGCCACGATCCTGATCGTGCAGTTCGTCGCCTTCGGCGGCGCGCTGTCGTTCGGCAAGGCTGCCGCCCGCTACGGCGCGAGGACGACGATCCTCGGGGGTCTGGCGGGCTGGATCGCCATCGTCACGATCGCCCTGGTGCTGCCGGCCGGGCAGATCGCGCTCTTCCTCGTCCTCGCCGTCGCCATCGGCATCGTGCTGGGTGGCACCCAGGCGCTGGCGCGATCGTACTTCTCGCTCTTGATCCCTCGCGGCAGGGAAGCGGAGTTCTTCAGCTTCTATCATGCGGTGGACCGAGGGACGTCCTGGTTGGGCACGCTGGTCTTCGGCCTGATCTACCAGCTGACCGGCTCCTACCGGCCCGCGGTCTTCGCCCTGGTGGTCTTCTTTGTGATCGGCGGGGCACTTCTGCTTAAGGTGGACACGGCCAAGGGCATACGTGACGCAGGCAACACCGTTCCTGCCGTCGTGTGACGGAATCGTTTGCAGGTGCCGGTCGTTGTACTGAATGCGTGGCAGATCTCCCCGAATAACCGCAAACTCGCATCACAGGCGGGGCTCGGGCTCGTCACATCATTGAAGAGCCGGGTAGAACCGGGGAAAACCAAGTCGTTGGAGGTTGGTAGTTATGGCGGAGCGGACGCTGCGTGGTGCCCGTCTGGGCGGTCAGAGCTTCGAGGACGAGCGAGGGATCGAGTTCGCGGCACGGCAGCAGGTCGGTTACCGGTGTTCGACCGGCCACGACTTCGAGATCACCATGGCCCAGGAGGCCGAGATCCCCGCCACCTGGGAATGCCCGCGTTGCGGCGCCGACTCCTTGAGCACCGCCGGTATCGCTCCCGAAGTCAAGGCGGAGAAGCCGATCCGTACGCACTGGGACATGCTCCTGGAGCGTCGTAGTGTCGTCGAACTCGAAGACATCCTGAGCGAGCGACTGGAGTTGCTTCGCGGCGGCGAGATCGGGCCCGCGCACCTGCATCGCTCCAACGCGAAAAGGGTGGTCAGCAGGCGCTGACTCGTCCCTCGGCGAGACGACACCGGGCCACCGCTCAGTCGACCACCTCGCCGGGCACCACTCGGCCACCGCGATCAGGCCCGGTCCCGGAGTTCGGCCCAGAAAACGGCGCTGAAGACGGCCCAGAAAACGGCGGAGTGACGATACGTGCGGCGAGGTAGCGAGTGAGTGCTCCTCGGGCGATCGGCCTGGTGAACGGCAGGATGAGCAGCATGCCGACCAGGTCGGTGACGAACCCCGGGGTCAGCATCAGGGTGCCGCCGACCAGAATCAACCCACCGTCGGCGAGCTCTCTGGCGGGCATCCGGCCGTGGTTCAGGGCGTCGGTGAGGGCACGCCAGGCCCGGCGTCCCTCTCGCTTGACCAACCAGCCCCCGAAGATGCTGTCGGCGATCAGCAGCACGATCGTCCACCAGGCCCCGATCACCTGACCGACCTGGATCAAGACGAAGATCTCGAGCAGCGGTACGCCGACGAAGGCGACGATCAACACCCAGCCCGGCAGGCTCCGAGGACGCCGGCTCATCGGAACTCCCGGCGGTGGGTGAATCGACGAGTCCAGGAGCGGAACTGGACGATCCGTTCCCGGGCACCCCACTGGGTGATCCTCAGGAGGGACTCGACGGCGATCGTGGCATTCATCTTCGAGGTTCCGTTGGCCCTCTCCAGGAAGTCGATCGGCACCTCGGTCACCCGAAGCCCGGCCCTGGTGGCCCGCCAGGCCAGGTCGGCCTGGAAGACATAGCCCGTCGACCGCACGGACCGGAGGTCGATCTTCTCCAACGCGGTGCGCCGGAACAGCCGGAAACCGGCAGTCGCGTCGTGGACGGGTATCCCCAGCACCAGGCGGATGTACCTGTTCCCGCCGCGCGAGAGGAGGCGCCGGGACAACGGCCAGTCGGTGACCGTGCCGCCTCGAATCCATCGAGAGCCGATCACCAGGTCGGCGTCGGCCAACGCGGCCGCGAGGCGATCGAGTTGTTCGGGACGGTGAGAACCGTCGGCGTCCATTTCGCCGATCACGTCGTACCCGTCATCGAGCGCGACCGTGAAGCCGGCCAGATACGCGGCGCCGAGTCCCTCCTTGCCTCGTCGGTGGAGAACCTTGACCTGGCGGTCGGTCGCGGCCAGCCGATCGGCCAGGTCCCCGGTGCCGTCCGGAGAGTTGTCGTCGACGATCAGGACATCGAACTCGGGAACGGCGGCGCGGACCCGGGCGACGATGGCGGTCAGATTCTCGGCCTCGTCGTAGGTCGGCATGACCAGGACCGCGCGCCCGAGGCCGAGCCCGTCCCCCGGTTCACTCGGCCGAAGCGGCGGATCGGGTGTCTCCACGCCCACGACGATATCCGAGTCCGCCTAGCATCAGCCCGATTGCCGTCAGCGCCAGGCAGGCGTAGCCGATCGATTCGCCGAGTCGGACGCCGAGAGTGACTCGACCCAGCTTGGGCACTCGTTCGACCAGCACGTCGGTGACCAGGAGGTCCGCGCGGGACACGACGTTCCCGCGGTCGTCGATCACCCCGCTGACACCGTTCATCGCCGCGACCACGACGTACTTGCGGGCCTCGATGGCCCGCACCCGGGAGATGGCGAACTGTTGGTCGACCTGGGCGGTCTCGATGAACATGGCATTGCTCGTCTGGACGGTGATCAGGTCGCTCCCGCTCCTGACCTGATCACCGATCCCGTCGTCATAGGCCACATCGAAGCAGATCGCGTTGGCCAGCCGGGTGCCGTCGACTGTCAAAGGCTCGGTCCGTACGCCGGCCAGCATGTCTCGACCGATCTCGCGCAACCGCCCGAAGTTCGCGGTCCATGGCAGTTGTCGGCGAAACGGGATGTACTCGCCGTAGGCCACCGGATGCCTCTTGGTATAGCGGTCGGCGGCGCCGGAGTCCGGGTCCCAGAGGATTCCCTGATTGAGCACCTGATCGGGCTCGACGCCCTGCACGATCGCGCCGAGCAGGAGGGGTGTCTCGATCGCCGCGTTCGCCTGCGCGATGCCGGCATTGACGTCGGGGTCGGTGAACGGGTCGACCGCGGTGGAGTTCTCCGGCCAGATGACGAGGTCGGGCGGCTCCACTCGCCCGTCGGCGACCTCGTCGGCCAGGGCGCGCGTCGCGCGGACGTGGTTGGCGGTGACCTGGCGGTGATCGAACAGCACGTCGGTGCCGTCGCCGGGGACGCCACCTTGCACGGCGGCGACCACGATCTCTCCTGACGGCGACGGGGAGTACGGGATCGCCATCGGCAGGCCGATCAGTCCGCCCACCGCCAGCGCACCGGCGAGGGCAAGCCGGCGACGTCGCATGCCCTCGACCGCCCACCACGCCATCGTCGCGCCGACCGTGGCCCAGACCAGGCCGGTCCCGGTCGCCCCGACCCAGGGCAGCCAGCCGGCGACGGAGGTGTCGATCGAGGCGTAGGCGAGACGCCCCCAGGGCATCCCGCCGAACGGGAACCGGGAACGGAGCTCTTCGGTCACCACCCATGCCGCCGCGGTCCATAGCGGCCAGTAGCGGGCCGCCGAGATGACCGCGAGCGCCGAGCCCAGCGGCGCGAAGAACAGGGCCTCCAGCCCGGAGAGCGCCAGCCAGGCGTCCGGTCCGATCGCGCGCATCCACCACAGCAACGAGAACTGGAACCCGATGCCATAGACCACCCCGGGTATCCAGGCCCGAGTAGCCGGTAGTCGGTAGACCGATATCACCAAGCCGGCGACCGAGAACGGGATCAGCCAGGGTTGTGCCAAGGGCTCGAAGGCCGCACTCAGGCACAGCCCGGAGAGCAGCGCCAGCAGGCAACGACCGACCAGCCCACGCGCCACCAGGCAACGGTAGCCCGGGTGGCATACTTCGGCGCAGTTATGGCCACCGACAATAGGGTGATCGACGAACCGGGCGAACGCGAGCGATTGCCCGGCGAGATCTGGGTGTTGATCGCTTCCGCCTTCGTCATCGCCGTCGGTTTCGGACTGATCACCCCGGTCCTGCCGGAGTTCGCCACCGGGTTCGGCGTCAGCACGATGGCCGCCTCCATCGTGATCAGCGCGTTCGCCTTCTTCCGGCTGGTCGGGGCACCCGGCGCCGGACGGCTGTTGCCGAGGTTCGGAGAGCGACCGGTCTATCTGGCCGGCCTGTTGATCGTGGCCGTTTCCTCCGCGGCGACCGCGTTCGCGGACAGCTACTGGCAGCTTCTCCTGTACCGCTCGATCGGCGGACTCGGTTCGACGATGTTCACGATCTCCGCGGTCGCGTTGCTGGTGCGCCTGGCTCCGCCGACGATGCGGGCCAAGGTGTCCTCGGCGTATGCCTCGGCGTTCCTGCTCGGCGGCATCGCGGGCCCGCTGCTGGGGGGGCTGCTCGGCGGACTGGGCCTGCGGGTGCCGTTCCTGGTGTACGCCGGGTTCCTGGTCGTGGCCGCCGCCGTGGTCGCCGGCTTCATCGGCCCCGAGGCACTGCGGCCGAGTCCGGAAGCCGCCGAGCTACCGCCGATGACGGTGCGGGAAGGACTCCGCGACAGCGCCTACCGGGCCGCTCTGGGATCGGCCTTCGCCAACGGATGGGCGAACTTCGGGGTGCGCAATGCCATCCTCCCGTTGTTCGCGGCGGTGGTGATCTCCGATCGGCAGTGGGTCGCCGGCGCGGCCCTGGCCGCCTTCGCCCTAGGCAATGCGGTGGGCCTGACCTTCACGGGCGGTCTGGCCGATCGGTACGGCCGGCGGCCGTTCGTGCTAGCCGGCCTGGTCGTCAGCGGTGTCGCGACGGCAATCACCGGCTGGTCCGACGAACGGGCGGTGCTGTTCTTGCTGTGCGTGGTCGCCGGCCTCGGGTCCGGTGCGATGTATCCGGCGCAGCAGGCCAGCATCGCCGACGTCGTGGGACGGGAGAGAAGCGGGGGCCAGGCGCTCTCGACGTACCAGATGGCCCAGGATGCCGGCGCCATCATCGGGCCGCCGATTGCCGGCCTGCTGGTCGACCGCGGTAGCTACGGCCTGGCTTTCGCGGTGACCGGGGTGATCACGCTGGCCGCGGCGCTCCTGTGGTCGAGCGCACGCGAGACGCTGCCCGTCAGTCGGTAGCTTCGGGACGGGTCGGCCGCTACTTCGGGACGGGTCGGCGGTCAGACGACGGAGCGGTTCTCGAAGGAGGTGCTGAGCACGATCGTGGTCCGGGTGGATACCCCGGCCGCGGCCCGGATCCGGCTCAGGAACTCCTCCAGGGAGGCCGGCTTGGACACCCGCACCTTCAAGATGTACGACGCGTCGCCGGCAACCGACCAGCACGACTCGATCTCCTTGAACTCGCCGAGGCGATCGGCGTAGTCGTCCGGCGCGGCCGGGTCGAACGGGGTGATGGAGACGAACGCGGTGAGCGGCAGGCCGAGTTGTTCGTAGTCGACGCCCGCCGAGTAGCCGCTGATCAACCCGCGCTTCTCCAGCCGCTTGACCCGCTGGTGCACTGCCGAGGTCGACAAGCCCGTGCCTTTGCCGAGATCGGTGAACGACATCCGTCCGTCGCTGGCGAGCAACTCCAAGATCTTGCGGTCGGTGTCCTCCACGGTCGATACCCTATCCCGCGTGATCGAGACCGGCTCCCGACTGATGCTCCTTGATACCGCGTCGTTGTACTTCCGTGCGTTCTTCGGGATTCCGGCGTCCACCGTCGCCCCCGACGGCACCCCGGTCAACGCCGTCCGCGGACTGATCGACTTCGTCAACCGACTGGTCGGCCAGTACCGGCCGACCGACCTGGTCTGTTGCTGGGACAACGACTGGCGGCCCCACTGGCGAACCTCGCTCATCCCCTCCTACAAGGCGCACCGTGTGGTGGCCGAGCGTCCCGGTGAGCTGCCGGACATCGAGGAGGTGCCGCAGCCACTCCACCGGCAGATCCCGATCATGGTGGAGGTGTTGGAGGCGCTCGGGATCTGCGTCGTCGGCGCGGACGGCTACGAGGCGGACGACGTGATCGGGTCGCTGGCCACGCGGGCGAACGGTCCGGTCGACATCGTGACCGGCGACCGGGACCTGTTCCAACTGATCGACGACGAGACCGGCGTCCGGGTCCTCTACACCGCTCGCGGCGTGGCCAAGCACGAGCTGGTCACCGATCAGGTCGTCCGCGACAAGTACGGCATCGAGCCCGCCCAGTACGCCGACTTCGCGACGCTTCGCGGCGACGCGTCGGACGGGCTTCCCGGGGTGCCCGGCATCGGTGAGAAGACGGCCGCCACCCTCCTGCGCAGATTCGGCTCGATCGACGGACTGCGCGCGGCGGCCGGAGCGGGCCATGCCGACCTGGCACCGGGCCCACGGGCCAAACTCGCGGCGTCGGCCGACTATCTGGCCGCAGCTCAGCGAGTCGTCGCCGTGGCCCGCGATCTGGAGTTTCCGGGTCTCGACACCACCCTCCCGGCGACTCCCGCCGATCCGGATCGCCTGCTCGAACTCGCCGGGCGCTGGGGCCTCGACCGCCCGCTCGCCCGGCTGGTGGACACGCTGCGCGTCGACAGTCGCTAGTCGGGCTCAAGGGATGAGTACGCGATCACGCCGTGGCGGAGCAGAGCGATGGCCTGGCGCGTGGTGTCGCGGAGCGCGGAATCGCCGGCGGCGTCGGCCACCTGCCCGGCCAGGTCGATCAGTTGCTTCATCGTGCGCACGAAGTCGCCGGCCGCCAGGCCCGACTCGGAGAGCACGTCGTCGAGGTCCTGGCCCGAGGCCCAGCCGTGGGCCGCGGCGACGAATCCGGCGTCGGGCGGGCGCAGGAAGTCCAGGGAGTGCCGTCGTTCGAGCGTGTCCAGTTCGGCCCACAGCGAGCGCATCGCGGCCAGGGCGACCCGGATCGGCTTGGTGGGCAACCGCGGCTCGGCGGCGTCCTCCGGTCGCCGGGTCTCGAAGACCAGCGCCGAGAGCACCGCGGCCAGTTCCGGCGGCGAGAGCGCGTCCCACAGGCCCGCACGCATCGACTCGGCCACCACCAGGTCGAGTTCGGAGTACAGCCGCATCAGCCGCTTGCCCCGCTCGCTGACCACCAGCGGTCCGGAGCCGGAGTCGTGCTCGGCGTCGGATTCGGGGTCGCCGGGGTCCAGGTAGCCCAAGCTGAGCAACACCTCGCAGACGCGATCGAACTGCCGTGACACCGAGTTGGTTCGCTTGGCGATCCGCCGTTTCAAGATGGCGTTGTCCCGCCGGAGCTTCGACCAGCGCTCGGCCCAGCGTGCGTGCTCCTCACGCTTAGGGCAGCCGTGGCACGGATGCCGCCGCAGCTCGGCGCGCAGTCGTTCGACGTCGTCGCCAATGCCGGGCTTCGACCCGGGCCGGTCCGATGGCGACCGGCTCTGGTCGCCGGCGAGCTCCCGGGTGGCGTGGCGCAAACTCGAGGCGAGGTTCCGGCGCTGGGCCGGGTTGCGCGGGGAGAAGTTCTTCGGGATCGCCACTCGGGCCGCGGCCGCTACCGGCGTCGTGAAGTCCAGGATGCTCAATCGCCTGGCCGCGCTGCCCAGGGTCACCACCAGTGGCCGAGGCTGGTCGTCGCTGAGCCCCGGGTCGACCACCGCCGCCCAGCCCGACGACTTGCCGCCGGGCACGTCGATGACGTCCCCGGGCCGCAGCGCGGCAATACTGGCCAGTACGTCTGCTCGACGGTCCTCCCGCCTGCTCCGGGCGGCGGACTTCTCGGCCTCGGAGATCGACCGGCGCAGCTCGGCGTACTCCATGAAGTCCCCTGCCTGGCACTCGGCGGCCTCCGCGTAGCCGGCCAGGGCCTCCTCCGCCTTGGCGGCCTGCCGGGCCAGCCCGACGACCGCTCGGTCGGCCTGGAACTGCGCGAACGACGACTCCAGGAGTTCTCGTGACCGCTGGCGGCCGTACCGATGAACCAGGTTGATGGTCATGTTGTACGACGGCCGGAAGGACGACATCAGCGGATAGGTCCGAGTCGAGGCCAGGCCCGCCAGTGAGACCGGGTTCATCCCGGGCTGCCACAACGCGACGGCGTGCCCTTCGACATCGAGACCCCGGCGGCCGGCCCGACCGGTCAGTTGGGTGTACTCCCCCGGCGTGATGTCGGCGTGGGTCTCTCCGTTCCACTTGTCGAGCTTCTCCAGAACCACGGTCCGGGCGGGCATGTTGATCCCGAGGGCCAGAGTCTCGGTCGCGAAGACCACCTTGCACAACCCGGCCGCGAAGAGTTCCTCCACGCACTCCTTGAAGACCGGCAGCAGGCCGGCGTGGTGGGCCGCCACGCCCCGGCCCAGGGCGTCGAGGAAGTCGTAGTAGCCGAGCACGTGCAGATCGGCGTCGGGCAGGTCGGCGCACTTCTCGGTCACGAAGTCGCGGATCTCCTCGGTCTCCTCCTGCGTGGTGAGTCGCACTCCCCCCGTCACACACTGCCGCACCGCGGCGTCGCAGCCGGCCCGGGAGAAGATGAACACGATGGCCGGGAGCAGGTTCATCCGATCCAGCCGGTCGGCGACCTCGCTCCGGCTCGGGATCCATATCCGACGTCCGTTGCCCACCTGTCGGCCGGGCTGGTGGCGACGCGAGTGGCTCTGCTTAGTGGGCTTCCCGGACTTACCCCGTGGCGTCCGGCGGTCGCGCATCCGGGTCGACGCGAAGTCGTCCCGCGCCACTCTGAGCAGCTCGGGATTGACCTCGGCGCCTTCGCCGGCGAAGCCCGACCGCGCCTGCTCGTCGGCGAAGAGGTCGAACATCCGGCGACCGACCAGGACGTGCTGGAAGAGTGGAACCGGTCGCCGTTCCTCCAGGATCGTGGCGGTGTCGCCGCGCACCGTCCGGAGCCAGTCGCCGAACTCCTCCGCGTTCGAGACCGTCGCCGACAGCGACACCAACCCGACCGACTCGGGTAGGTGGATGATCACCTCTTCCCAGACCGCTCCGCGGATCCGGTCGGCGAGGTAGTGCACCTCGTCCATCACGACATGGGACAGGTCGGTGAGAGTCCGCGAGCCGGAATAGAGCATGTTGCGGAGCACCTCGGTGGTCATCACCACGATCGGAGCCTCGCCGTTGACGGAGTTGTCGCCGGTCAGCAGCCCGACCCGGTCGGCACCGTAGCGATCGGTCAGATCGTGGTACTTCTGGTTCGACAGAGCCTTGATGGGCGTGGTGTAGAAGGCCTTGCGGCCGGCGTTGAGAGCCAGGTGGATGGCAAACTCGCCGACCACGGTCTTCCCTGATCCGGTCGGGGCGGCGACGAGGACGCTCCGGCCGTCCTCCAGCTCCTGGCAGGCATCTCGTTGGAAGCCGTCCAGCCCGAACCCGTAGTGGCTCGCGAAGTCATGCAGGACCGGGTACCGCCGGGCGATTCCGGCCGCCGCGTAGCGCTCGGACGCGGAGGCCGCGTCGTCTACCGGGTAGCTCACCGCGGTGACACTACGCGGGGCCGGTCGCCGAGCCGACATTGAGCTGGGCCGAATAGTCGTACGGGTCGGCGCCTACCGCTCTGGCGAGCCGGGCGAGGGCCTCCAGGGCGCGATCGGCGTCGAGCGAACAGCCCGGCACGGCCAGCGCCAGGCTGCCGTCGTAGGAGACAGGCAGCACCTGACCGTGCCGCCACGCCTGATGAGCCCGGAGCCGCGTCTTGTCGTCCGCGACCGGCGTTGGATATGCGTCGTCTGTCGCGAGCAAGGCACACGGGTGCTCTTCGCCGCTGGCCGGGCTGGTGAGCCGACCGGCCACCAGATGGCCTCCGAACCGGCGGCCGTCGTGCTCGGCTACCCAGATCACGTGCCCGAGCCCGAGCCATTCCGGAAGATCGAAGGGGTCGACCTCCCCGATCGCGGGGGGCATCGCGCTCAATCCCGTTCGGGATCGATCGACTCGACCTCGCCGATGTCGGACTGCTCGTCGTCACCGAGCCCGGCCACCGGGTCCGCCTTGGCCTTGCGACGGTCCAGTAGCCGCGCGATCACTTCGGAGATCCCGAACAACAACACCATCGGAACGGCCAGGAACAACATCGAGAACGGGTCGACCTGCGGCGTGGCGACCGCCGCGAAGATGAAGGTGCCGACGATGATCCAGGAGCGATACGCCCCCAGCGTCTTGCCGGAGACGACCCCGGCCAGGTTGAGCAGCAGGACGAAGACCGGGATCTCGAAGGCGATGCCGAACACCAGCAGGGTGCGGATGAAGAAGCCCACGTAACCGGCGTTGTCGATCAGGTTGGTGGTGCCCTCCGGAGTGAAGTTGACCAGGATCTCGATGCCCTTCGGCAACGTGTAGTAGCCGATGGCGACGCCGAGCAGGAACAACGGTCCGGCGATCGCTACGAAGACTCGGGACCACTTGCGCTCGTTGGCGTGCAACCCGGGCAGGATGAACGCCCAGAGTTGGTAGAGCCACACCGGGCTCGTCGCGATCAAGGCGGCCGCGCCACACAGCTTCAGATAGAGCAGGATGCCGCCGCTGAGGCCGGAGACCGTCAGCTCGCTCTTGACGTCGCCGGGCAGTTGGTCACGGGCGATCTGGTACGGGTTGAGCAGGATTTCGTTGAGTTCGTCGAAGAAGAACAGTGCCACGATCATGGCGATCGCCATGACGGTGACGCTGGTCAGCAGACGGCCCCGGAGTTCGCGGAAATGGTCGGACAGCGCCATCCTGCCGTCGGCGCCGATCGGGTGCTGCGGCCGGACCGAGAAGAGCCGGAAGACCCCCGTCAGGGAGTCGATGACGGACACGAGCGAGAGGTCGGTCTCAAGCCCGGATCACGCACCGTCACGCTGTTCGCGCGTGACCGTGTCAACCTCGGACTCGACCTGCTCGACCCGGGACTCACCGTGCTGCTGGGCCGATGCCTTCAGCTCGGGCTTGGTCTCGTCGTCATCGTCGATCAGGCCCTTGGTCTCGGACTTGAAGATGCGCAGCGCGCGGCCACTCCCCCGAGCGAGCTCGGGAAGTTTCTTGGCACCGAACAGCAAGACGATCACCGCCAGGACGGCAAGGATCTCCGGGGCGCCGAGGCCAATCAGCGGGTTCATGGGTGTTCCTTCAGCTCTCGGGTTGGTGTCGATCCGGCTCTCGCCGGTTCGCCCTGTCAGTATGCCCTGTCAGTATTCCACTGTAGAGGCCCCACTGTAGAGCGTCAGCGTCTGGCGTGCCGACTCGACGTGCCGCCGGTTCAGCCCCGCCGGGGAGATCACCGTCGCGTGTGGGGCCAGCCGCAACAGCAACCGTTCCAACCACTGTTCGTCGCCGATCAGCATATCGATTTCCATCGTGCCGTCAGCGTGGGGCCGGACCGCGGACGTCGCGTAGTACTCCGGGACCCAGGCTGCCTCGGGTGCCAGCGACAAGGTGACAGCGGTCGTCGACCGCGCGGACTGGCTCAGGAAGCCCGGCGGCAGCTTGCTGGGCGCCAGCGCGACGGATCTGATCGAATCCAACGCCCTCGCGGCGTGAATCCGGTCCAGCCGGAACGACCGGCGCGCCTCGGCCCGGTGACACCACGCGTCCAGATACTCCACGCCGGACCCGGTGATGATCCCCACCGGGTCGACGACACGCTCGGCACGCTCGTCGCGCGAGGGCACCCAGTAGTCCAGGAGCACCTGACGATCGGCGGCGATCGCCGAACTCAGCGTGCTTCTCAGTTCGGCCTCGGCCGCCGAACCGGCGCCCGGATCGATCTGGGCCGCGGCCGCGGCGCCGTCGGCCGCCGCGGACTCGAGTTTGGCCATGGCCCGGTCGACGATCGGAGCCGTGGTCTCCTCGGCGCTGGACCGCAGCGCCCGGAGCGCGACCACCAGCGCGGTGGCTTCGGTGGCGGTCAACTTGACCGGCCGTGACAGATAGTCGGCATTGGAGATCCGGATCACCCCGTCGCCACGAGCGGCGAACTCGGAGCTGTCGTCGGTGTCCGAAGGGTCGAAGAGCGCGTCGAAGTCGACGTCGATCAGGTCGTCGGGGTAGCCGCCGGGCAGGCCGCACATCAGGAGCACCCGGAGGTCCTTGACCAGTTGCTCCTCGTTGACTCCGAGCGCCGCGGCGGCGTCCTCCAGCCTGACCTCGCCACGCCGCTGCAGATACGGCACCAGCGTCAGCAACCGTGCCACCTGCTCCCTAGCGCTCACCGGAGGTCACCGCCGTCGCCTCGATCTCGTTCTCGGCCTCGATCTCGACCCGGGCCAATGCGGTGAGCCGATCGACGACCTCGTCTCGCAGCCAGGTCGGGGACTGCGCCACGACTGCCGGGCCGTAGCTCAGGACTTCGCCCGCGACTTCGCCGCGCCGGTGGATCACGATGCGGTCCCATTCGCGGGTGCCATCCGGACCGGCGACGGCCTCGACCACGCTGACGGCGTCCCGGCGCAGGCCATGTCCGGATCCGGGACGGACGAGGAGTGTGATCTCGGCGGGTTCCGGCGAACTGGCCAGGCGATCCGCGATGGCCCGGATGTCGGCGTCGGCCGGTACGGCGTACGAGCCGGGGCTTCCGTCGTATCGCACCGGGCCGACGACCCGGGACAACCGGAAGACGCGCTCGGCGCCGCGGTCGGTGTCCCGGCCGACGGCGTACCAGCGGCCGGAACTGCGCACCACTCCCCAGGGCTGGAGATGCCGTGTCGAGCTCGGTCGGCCCTCCCCGCGCCGGTAGCCGAATCGCACCGGGATTCGCTGCTGAGTGGCTTCCCAGAACGCATCGAACGAGGGTTCGTCGGCCTGCAGCCGGGGGCCGGCGACATCGAGCGCCGACGAGTCCGGGGCGAGGCCGGCCGCGGTGAGCTTGCGCAGCGCGTCGGAGGTCGCGTCCGCCAAACGGGCGTGATCCCATACCTTCGCGGCCAGCCCGACCACGGCAGCCTCCTCCGCGGTGAGCGTGATCGCCGGCAACGCGAACTCCTCCGAGCGGATCCGGTATCCCGGTTCGTCGAAGAGCGCGTCCAGGCTGCCGACCTCGATCGGCACCCCCAGCGAACGCAGCTCCTCCTTGTCCCGCTCGAACATCTTCTCGAATGCCTCGGTGCCGGTGTCCGGATAGAGCAGCTCGCGAATCCGGTCCTTGGGGAGATAGTGCCGTTGCACCAACAGCATGATGAGCAGATTCATCAGGCGCTCGCTCTTGCGAGCGGCGGTGTCGCTGCTCATCCGGATCTCGGCATGGTTCAGCCCCGCTCGTCGTTAGCTGGTCGCCAGGATGTCGATCACGAAGTACAACGTGTCGGTGCCCTTGATTCCGGCGTCCTTGTTGCCGGCTTTGCCGTAGCCCAGCTCGGGCGGGATCACCAGCGCCACGCGGCTGCCGGCCGGGATGCCGACCAACCCCTGTTGCCACCCCTTGACCAGTCCGGAGAGCGGGAAGGTGGCCGGCTCCGGCTTGGAGAAGGCCTCGTCGAACGGCTTCTTCGCCTTGAACACCTGCCCCAGATAGCGAGTGACCAGCGTCGACTCCTTCCTGACCTCGGGACCGTCGCCGGTGATCAACGGCACCACCTGGAGCTTTCCGGTGGGCGCGGCGGCCTTGGTGAAGTCCCAGCCGGTGACCTTGCCGTCCTTCTCGATCAGGGTGGGCATGCCGGCGGGCATCGGCGTGGCCTTTCCCTCGGCCTTCGTGCGCACCACGTCGAGAGCATCGACCACGAACAGCACCGAGTCCTTGTTGCCGATGCCGAGTTGTGGATTGCCGGCCTCGCCGAAGGCGTCCTCGGCGGTCGCGGTGACGATCACCCGCGATCCGACCCGCTGACCCTTCAGGGCCTTCAGCAAGGGCTTGCTGGTGTCCTTGCCGACGGTGATCGACTGCGCTTGCTGCGCGAACGAGTTGAACGCCTCCTTCTGGCTGTAGCCGTTGCCCACCCACAAGTGGGTCAGCACCACATCCTTGTCGGCGATGGCGGGCCCGGATCCCTCCTCGGCCACCTTCGACTCGATCTCGGTGACCTTGAGCCGGCCGTCCCAGGTCACCTTCGGCGCCGAACCGAACTCGCCGTCGACCTTCACCGACGAGAGCCCTCGAGCCGGGTCCTCCGCATCGACGGTCTTGGTCTCGCCGCAGGCGGCCAGACCGCCGATCGACAGCAGGACCGCCAGCGCCGGGCCGGCGGTACGCATTCCTGGGCGGATTCCAGTACGCGTTCCAGTGCGCAATTCTGGGCGCATTTCTGGGCGGATGCTGCTCAACAAAGTCACCATTTCCTCGCTGCTCGTGCTGATCGGTTCGGGGCTCGGTCACTCTACCCAGCAGGGCAACCGAGCAAGGCGTTCACATGCCGTCGATGAGGCGCTGCACTCGGTCGTCCTGGGAGCGGAAGGGGTCCTTGCACAACACCGTCCGCTGGGCTTGGTCGTTGAGCTTGAGATGCACCCAGTCGACGGTGAAGTCACGTCGTCGCTCCTGGGCCTTCTTGATGAACTCGCCACGCAGCCGGGCCCGAGTCGTCTGGGGCGGAATCGTCTTCGCCTCCAGGATCCGCAGGTCGCTGCTGACCCGGGCCACGGCGCCCTTCTTCTCGAGCAGGTAGTACAAGCCCCGGCGGCGATGGATGTCGTGGTAGGCGAGGTCGAGTTGCGCCACCCTGGGATGATCCATCGGCAGCCGGTGCTGCTCGCGGTAGCGCTCGATCAGGCGCAGCTTGATCACCCAGTCGATCTCGCGCTCCACCAGCCCGAGGTCGTCTGCCTCGATCGCCTTGAGGCAGCGCTCCCAGAGATCCAGGACGCGTTCGGTGGTCGGCGTGGTGAGGCCCCGGCGGTCGATGAACTCGCGCGCCTTGCTGAAGTACTCCTGCTGGATCTCCAGCGCGCTGGCCTCCCGGCCGTTGGCGAGGCGGACCTTGCGGCGTCCGGTGAGGTCGTGGGAGATCTCCCGGATCGCCCGGATCGGGTTCTCGAGGGTGAGGTCGCGCATGACGACACCCTCCTCGATCATCCGGAGCACCAGGTCGCAGCTGCCCACCTTCAGCAGCGTCGTGGTCTCGCTCATGTTCGAGTCGCCGACGATCACGTGCAGCCGGCGGTAGCGCTCGGCGTCGGCGTGCGGCTCGTCGCGGGTGTTGATGATCGGCCGGCTCCGGGTGGTGGCGCTGGAGACGCCCTCCCAGATGTGCTCGGCGCGCTGCGAGACGACGTAGCGCGCGCCCCGCGGGGTCTGCATCACCTTGCCGGCGCCGACGATGATCTGCCGCGTCACCAGGAACGGGATCAAGGTGTCGGCGAGCTGGCTGAACTCGCCCGACCGCCCGACCAGGTAGTTCTCGTGGCAACCGTAGGAGTTGCCGGCCGAGTCGGTGTTGTTCTTGAACAAGTAGATGTCGCCGCCGATGCCCTCCGCGTGCAGCCGCTCCTCCGCGTCGACGAGCAGGCCTTCCAGGATGCGCTCGCCGGCCTTGTCGTGGGTCACCAGTTCGACGATGTCGTCGCACTCCGCGGTCGCGTACTCGGGATGGCTGCCGACATCGAGGTAGAGCCTCGCGCCGTTGCGCAGGAACACGTTGCTGCTGCGTCCCCACGACACCACCTTGCGGAACAGGTAGCGGGCCACCTCGTCGGGGCTCAGGCGCCGCTGGCCGCGCAGCGTGCAGGTCACGCCGTACTCGTTCTCGATTCCGAAGATGCGGCGGTCCATGG
>JBOFLE010000206.1:0-3847 GCA_051657705.1 Nocardioides sp.
CACCCGCTCTTCGCCTGGCTGCGCGAGGAGAAGGGCGGAGCAATGGGCGCCCTCGGCCTCGGCGACAAGATCAAGTGGAACTTCACCAAGTTCCTGATCGGCAAGGACGGGCAGGTGATCAAGCGCTATGGCTCGACCACCGCGCCGGAGTCGATCGGCTCCGACATCGAAGCCGCGCTGGGTGGGTGATCGCCCGAGCATGTACGACGTGGCGCACCCACAGGTTCGCGGGACAACAACGGCGGGCCTGACTAGGGTTTACCTATGTCGGACTCGGAGATCTGCACGTGACTGCGACCATCGACAACCCGATCCTCAACTCGCCCTACGAACAGCCTGATCGACATTACGAGGTGGGGCCGCAGGGCCCGACCGGTGAAATCCGGGACGGCCGGCGATCGAGCGAGTCCTTCATCCCGATCGCTGTTACAAAGAAGGGAAAGATCGGAAGCGACGACTCCCTCCAGGTGGGACTCGACTTCGACGTTGCCGGAGAACGCCGCGAGAAGAACTCGCTGATCAACGACATCCGTCGCGATGTCGCCAAATGGCGGCGGGGCGGCGACTACGCCGGAGTGACGCCGAACACCCGGAAACTACTCCAACACTGGGCAGACCCGACCCGTGAGAATCGGGTGATCTTCGCTCAGCGAGAGGCCGCCGAGACGGTCATCTTCTTGACTGAGGTCGCGGGCCGAACGCACGGGTATGCCGACTGGCGCAAGCGGCTGGAGCCTGAGAACGACGCCCACAACGCCGGCCTGCCGCGCCTGGCCCTGAAGATGGCGACCGGTTCCGGCAAGACAGTCGTGATGGCAATGTTGATCGCGTGGCAGACCCTCAACAAGATCCAGTCGCCGCGCGACACACGCTTTACGCGACAGTTCTTGATTGTCACTCCGGGGATCACGATTCGCGATCGCCTTCGGGTGCTGCGACCCGAAGCTCCGGACAACTACTACGACCTTCGCGACCTCGTCCCGACGGATCTCAGGGGAGGACTCGATCAGGCCCGGATCGTGATCACCAACTTCCATGCTTTCCAGCTCAAGGACGCGAAGGAGGTCAAGGGCGTCGCGAAGAACACCCGGCTGCTGTTGACGGCCGGCCGCAAGGACGATCCGTTCAAGGAGACACCTCAGGCAATGGTCAGCCGGATCCTGCGGGATCTGGGCGGCGACACCCGACAGATCATGGTCCTCAACGACGAAGCGCATCATTGCTATCGGGACCGACCGCTGCCGTCGGGTGAGCGGACCGATCGCGAACAGGCAGCGGCCAACGAGGCGGCCCGGGTCTGGTTCCGAGGGATTCAGGCCATCGCCAGACACGCCGGCATCAAACAGGTCGTCGACCTGTCCGCCACGCCGTTCTATCTGAGCGGCTCGGGCTACAACGAGGGCTACATCTTCCCGTGGACCGTCAGCGACTTCTCGCTGATGGACGCCATCGAGTCGGGCATCGTCAAAGTGCCTCGGACGCCGGTCGACGACGACGCCGCGCACAACCTCGTCACCTATCTGCGGCTGTGGGAGTTCGTCGGCAAGCAACTGCCCAAACGCGCGGCCAAGGGTCAGGTCGCGGATTGGCTGCCGCCGCCGGAACTGGAGGGCGCGCTGCGCAGCCTCCATCGAAGTTACGCCAAAGCCTTTGCGCATTGGGAAGCCGACCTGGCCGCTCACGGTGAGCCGCCACCGGTCTTCATCGTGGTCTGTCCGAACACCGTGGTGAGCAAGCTGGTCTACGACTGGATCGCCGGCGAGCAGGTCACGGCCGGCGGAGAACCGATCGCCCACAAGCCGGGCAACCTGGAACTGCTGAGCAACGTGGTCGATGGACAGCCTTTGGCTCGTCCACGCACGATCCTCATCGACTCCGCTCAACTGGAGTCGGGCGAATCGCTGAAAGCCGACTTCAAGAAGGCCGCCGGCGCGGAGATCGCCACCTTCAAGTCGGAGTACCGTCGCCGCAACCCGGGTGCGGACGTGGAAAAGGTCACTGACGACGAGCTCCTGCGCGAGGTGATGAACACCGTCGGCAAGAAGGGACGGCTCGGTGAGCAGGTCCGCTGTGTAGTCAGCGTCTCCATGCTGACCGAGGGCTGGGACGCGAACACGGTCACACACATCCTCGGTGTGCGGGCCTTCCGCAGCCAGCTCTTGTGCGAGCAGGTCGTCGGTCGCGGATTGCGGCGTCGGTCGTACGCCGTGAACGACGAGGGCTACTTCGAGCCGGAGTACGCCAACGTCTACGGGATCCCCTTCCAGTTCATCTCCTCCGACAGGCCCACCAAGGACCCGCTACCGCCCAAGCCGGTGCAGCAGGTCGCCGCCCTCGAGGGGCGCGAACACCTACGGGTCACCTTCCCGAAGCTCACCGGCTACCGTGTCGAACTGCCGGATGGGGACATCTGGCTCGATCTGGAAAAGGCACCGGTCTTCGAGATCGGTCCCAATACGGTTCCGCGGTGGGTCGAGATGCAAGGAGTGGTCGGCGCCGGTGAGCGCGAACGAGGCGTTCAACGCGACTACCGTGCTCAGGAGGTTGCCTTCGCACTCGCGAAGCGGGTGCTCGACACCCACATCACCAGCGCCGATGACCGGCGTCCGTGGCTCTTCCCGAAGCTGGTGGAGATCTGCCGGGCCTGGATCGACCAACGCGTCAAGCTGGCCGAGGGGTACCGACTGACCGACCTGATGACGATCACCGAGGCTCAGGTGGAGGCGGCCGAACGGATCTGGGAAGCTATCAGTCGCCAGGAAGACGACCGGCGCGAGCGACTTCGGCCGATGCTCAACCGCTTCGACGCCACCGGTTCGACCGCCGAGGTCGACTTCGACACCAGGAAGGCAACCTGGCTGACCGAGAAGTCGGAGGTCTCCCATGTCACCCTGGACGGCAAGGTCGGCAATACGTGGGAGCAGTTGCTCGCCGCCGAGCTGGAGCTGAATCCGAACGTCGCGGCGTACGTCAAGAACGACCACCTCGGTTTCGCGATCCCCTACGTGCACAAGGGGCGCAGCCACTCGTACTTCCCGGACTTCCTGGCCCGCTTGGAGCGGGCCAAGTGGGAACGGCTCGATCGGACCCTGATCGTCGAGGTCTCGGGAAGCCACAAGAGTCCAGGACCGACCAGGGTGAAAGCCGACACCGCCCGGCACTCGTGGTGTGCGGCGGTCAACAACCATGGCGGATTCGGTCGCTGGGGCTATATCGAGATGACCGACCCGTTGACCTTCAAGGCTCGACTCGCCGAAGCGCTCAGGCTGCTGTATGACGACGGGCCCGTGATTGGCGATCCCGAACTGCTCGACCTCGACGAGCCGCGAGCGCCCATTTGGGAGGTCGCTCGTGGCGCGTAATACACCCAAGGGTCCGACCCCGGTCGATGCGATCACGCACACTGACAAACGGATCAACCTCCCGACGAGCGATGCCCACGACTTCGTCACCCCGGAGATCGAAGAGATCCGCAAGGTCCGCTACGCCCGAGACGAGAGTCTCGATCCCCAACTCGTGTGGCGCGGCAAGTATCCGGCGGCCGACAACATCGACGGATACGTGGGCGACTTGGTCGCCGACGCGCCGCCGATCTATATCCAGGAGAAGATCGATCCACGCGCACTGATCGAGGATCTCCGACGCACGGCCGCCAAAGGCGAGCCGAAACCCGAGTTATCGCTCTTCGACGCCTTCGACGGCCTCGACGAGCTGGATTCGGTCGACTTCTACAAGCACGCCGCCAACTGGTCGAACCGGATGATTCTTGGGGACTCGCTGCAGGTGATGTCCTCGCTTGCCGATCGGGAGAAGCTGCGCGGCAAGGTGCAGATGATCTACCTCGACC
>JBOFLE010000207.1:0-1730 GCA_051657705.1 Nocardioides sp.
TGCCGGTCGTAGCGCACCGCCGCCTGATCGACCGCCGTCTCCGCGGTAGCGAGGTCGACGCTCGCCGCCCGCTTGTCGGCGGCCGCCCCGGCGGCCGCTTCGAGATAGGTCAGCGCCCGGCGCGCGTCGCCGCCGGCCAGCCGCACCAGGTGCGTCCGGGCATCCTCGTCCAGGTCGACCCGGCCGGCCAGCCCGCGCTCGTCCTTCAGCGCGCTGGTCAGGACCTCGTCGATGTCGGAGTCGGTGAGCGACTCGAGACGGAGCAGCAGGCTCCGCGACAGCAGCGGTGAGATCACCGAGAAGAACGGATTCTCCGTGGTCGCGGCGATCAGGGTGACCCAGCGGTTCTCCACGCCGGGCAGCAGGGCATCCTGCTGGGCCTTGGTGAAGCGGTGCACCTCGTCGACGAACAGCACGGTCTCGTGCCCGCGCCGAGTCAGCTCCGTCCTGGCCCGGTCGATCGCGGCCCGCACGTCCTTGACTCCGGCCGAGGTCGCCGAGACCTCCACGAATCGCCGCTTCGACTGCTGGCTCACGATGGCGGCGATGGTGGTCTTGCCGGTGCCGGGCGGACCCCACAGCAGCAGCGACATCGACTGGTCGCTCTCCACCAGCCGGCGCAATGGAGACCCTTCGGCGCGCAACTGGGGCTGGCCGATCAGCTCGTCGAGCGTCCGCGGCCGCATCCGGACCGCGAGCGGAGCCGAGGCATGGTCGTTGCCGGCCAACGACCCGGCCGGAACACCCGATCCCCGATCGCCGGAGGTCTCGTACTCGAACAGCCCGTCCACTCCCCCACCGTATCCGGACCGCGCGGCTACCCGGGTTTCGAGAACGCCGGTGCCGGTGGACGGCGCCCCGGTGGCCGAGGCTCAGCTGGCCGAGGCTCCGGTGACCGAGGCTCAGGGAAGTTCGATCGAGCTGACGATCTCCTGGCGTTCCGCGCGTCGCCGGCGCTGCTCGTGGGGGTCGGGCACCGGGACGGCCGCCACCAGGAGCTTGGTGTAATCGTGCCGAGGATCGAGCACGACCTGGTCGCGGCTCCCCATCTCCACGATGTGACCCATGTGCATGACCGCGATCCGGTCGCACAACATCTCGATCACCCCCAGGTCATGGCTGATGAAGACGCAGGCGAAGCCCTTCTCGCGCTGCAACTCCTGGAAGAGGTCGAGCACCCTGGCCTGCACGGACACGTCCAGCGCGGAGGTCGGTTCGTCGGCGACCAGCAGGTCCGGGTCCAGGGCCAGCGCCCGCGCGATGCCGACCCGCTGTCGTTGGCCGCCACTCAGCTCGTGCGGGTAGCGATTGCGGAACGAGCGCTGGAGCTGCACGCTGTCCAGCAACTCCTCGACCTCCCTGGCCAGCTCCTTGCCGCGCAGCTTGCGGTGCAGGTAAAGCGGTTCGCCGATCGACTCGCCGATGGGCAATCGCGGGTTGAGCGAGGACCCCGGATCCTGGAAGACGATCCCGACTTTGCTGCGCAGCGGCTTGAGATCCCGC
Organism: Nocardioides sp.; assembly: GCA_051657705.1. GTDB lineage: Bacteria > Actinomycetota > Actinomycetes > Propionibacteriales > Nocardioidaceae > Nocardioides. The sequence continues at coordinate 1,504 of JBOFLE010000207.1, forward strand.
TGCTTGACTCCCATCATGTCGATGCCCCCGACGGTGAGTTCGCCGCCGGCCACCGGCAGGAGTCCCATGATCGCCCGGCCGATGGTGGTCTTGCCGGATCCGGACTCGCCGACCACGCCGAGCACCTCGCCCTTGCCGACGACGAACGACACCTGGTCCACGGCCCGGAACACCGGCTGATTGCCGCGAGCGGGATACTCCAGGACCAGATCCCGGGCCACCACGAC
>JBOFLE010000208.1:0-20200 GCA_051657705.1 Nocardioides sp.
ATCCCCGGACACGAGACCGCGGTGGAGATCCCCGCCGAGCTCCTGCCCTATTTCCCGCGGCCTTGACGGGCCTACTCCAGGGCGAGGACTTCGCCCGGATGTTCACCACCTTCGAGCGCAGCGCGCGGCGGCTGGAGGCTCGCGACCGGTACGACGTGGAGGCCGAGCGGCCGTTCATCGCCCGCTACCGGGCCGGGATGCAGGAGGACCCGGACCACCTGGCCCGCTTCCGCGAGCATTGGCTGCCGACCGTGCGCGCCAACCGCGCGCAGGGCAGGATCTACCAGCGGGCGCGGGTGGTGCCCGACCCGCCGTCCGACTATCACCGCTACGCGCTGCGGGGCACCCGCCACACGGTGGGTGCCGGGGAGGACATCGGCTACCTCGACCGGGCGCGGGCCAACGAGCTCGGGATCCCCGACCATGACTACTGGCTGTTCGACGACGAGCGCCTCGTGCTGATGCCGTTCGCCGCCGACGACCGGCTGCTCGGCGTGCTGCTCGTGACCGAGCCGGCGGTGGTCGCCCAGCACCGGGCCTGGCTCGACACCGCGTGCGCCCACGCCACGCCGTACGCCGACTACCTGGCCGCGGATCCGACTCGGGAGTACCCGGCCGCCACACCGTGACCGGCGCCTACCGGGGCCGGGAGGAGTTCGGCGCCAGGCTCCGGCTGCTGCGCGAGGCCGGCGGGCTCAACGGCAAGCAGTTCGCCGCCCGGCTGGGTTGGCCGCACTCCAAGGTGTCGAAGCTCGAGCTGGGCCGGCAGCGCCCCACCACGGACGACGTCACCGCCTGGGCCGAAGCCACCGGAGCCGGTCAGGAGCTCGACGGACTGCTGGCCGACCTGCGCAGCCTGCGGATGGTGGCGGCTCCCTGGACCCGGCAGCTACGGCGAGGGATCGGTCGGCGCCAGCTCGCCAGCCTGCGGCTCGAGGCCGCCACCGGCCTGATCCGCGGCTTCCAGCCGGCCGTGATCCCGGGGCTGCTGCAGACCGCCGGCTACGCCCGGCACCTGATGACCCGGCGGGCCGGCCTGCACGGCTTCCCCCACGACATCGAGGAGGGCGTGCGGGTCCGACTGCTCCGTCAGCAGGTGCTCTACGACCCGGACAAGCGAATCCGGCTCCTGGTCTCCGAGGCGGCGCTGCGCAACCGGCTCTGCCCGGCCGCGACGTTGCGCGCTCAACTCGACCGGATCGCCGCCCTGTCCGGGCTCGACACCGTCGAGGTGGCCGTCATCTCGTTCGACGCCGAGCTGCCGATGACCACCTCGCACGGCTTCAGCATCTACGACGACCGGCTGGTGCTGGTCGAGACGCTCAGCTCGGAACTCAGCCTGCGCGACCCCGACGACATCGACCTCTACCAACGCCACTTCGAGAACCTCTGGGAGGTGGCGCTCGACCCGGAGGCCTCGCGGCGCCTCGTCGCGGAGACCGCCGGCCGGCTCTAGCACTCGCTGAGTGCTGGCCGCTCGATCGGTTCGGATTCGGCACTTCTATGGATGTCACTCAGTGCTGACCGCGCCATATTGAACGCTGCTGAATGTACAAAGCGCGACGACGGGGGGTCGAGTCGCTTTGCTATGCCATCAATGCCTCACCACGGCCGGCCGAGATGTCATCGGTCGGCGCGTCCAGACGAGCGCGGAACCCGCCGGAGTGACCCGGCGGGCGGCCCGCCGAGCCGGTGACGTTCGTCGCGGCCCGTCGGATGGGCACTCGCTCGGTCGCCGGCGCTCGGCCATGCCGGCCGCTCGGCGGCGGAGTGGCGTGTCACACGGCCGAGATCCGCTCCGGTGTCGACGGTGCGGAGTCGTCGCGACGCGATCGCATCCATCGGTGGGAGAGGTTCGCGCTCGCGACCTGACCCGACCGCCGTCAGGTCTGTGGGCGGTACTGGTAGTCGTCGTCACCGTGTCCTACACGAGCATCCCCTACCTGCTCGATCCGCGGTTCTACCAGCGCGGCGACACCGCCGTTCAGTTCGCGCCGACCTGGTTCCACCTCGGCACGCTGGTGCGTGACGGCCAATGGCCGGTCTGGCTCGATCCCGATGCTTGGGCCGGCGGCAACTACGCGGTCGAGGCGCTCCATGGAATCTACAATCCGCTCAACCCGCTGATCTGGGTATTCATGTCCCGTGGCGGCGATCTGGAGCTGAGCACCTTCGGAGTGAAGGTGACGGTGATGACGCTGCTGGCGCTGGGGTGCTATCTCCTGACTCGCGAGTACGGCGCCGTTCCGTGGGCCAGTGCCGTCGTGGCGACCGCCGTGCCTTTCAGCGGGTTCACCCTGTACTGGGACGCCGGTGCCTGGCCGTCCGGATTGATCGCCTTCACCTACCTGCCCTGGGTCTGGCTGAGCTGGCGACGTTGTCTGCGCCGGGCGACCAGCCCCTGGTGGGCATTCGCGGTGGGCGCGCTTGCCGTCACTCATGGGAATCCGTACGGAGCGCTGGGGGTGATCATCGTGGGCGCCGGGCTGGTCGCCGAAGGGTTCTGGACGCGCCGGTGGTCAGGCCTGGCGGTGCTCGTGGGGGTCGGGCTTTGCGTCGCGCTCGTCCTGCCGTTGGTCTATCTCCCGTTGCTGCTGACGGCCGATGTGACCTATCGGTCCGGTGGGTCGATGGCCGCCAACTACGGCACTCTGAAGCCGGCCATCGGCGACTTCCTCGGCGTGAGTTCGGTGCTGTCGGTGCCGTCGATCGAGGGAATCACCGGACCGGTGCAGGTGCCGGCCATGTATCTCACTTGGTTGCTGATGCCGCTGCTTCCGTGGCTGCGATTCGATGTCCTGCGCCGGCGCCGGAAGGAACTCGTCGGCATCGCGGTCGTCTCCGGCGTCTACCTGGTTCTCAGTACCGGTCCCTCGCACCTATGGATGTTCCGGTGGCCGCTGCGATTGGTCGAGTACTGCTATCTCGGCCTGGCGGTGGCGTTCGCCGTCGTGCTCAGCCAGGGCTTGCAGCGGACCCGATGGCGCCGGCGGCTGGCGGCAACCGTGGGCCTGATCGGGGCAGGCGGGTATCTCGACTGGTCGGCCGATCCGGATGAACTCCGGCGAATAGGCGCCGGCGTGGCGCTGGCCCTGGTGCTGACGGCGCTGGTGCTGTGCGCGCACTGGCGACGTACGGGGACGACGGTGCTCGCCGTACTCTGCGTTCTCGGCACTGGTGCCGTGCTCACGACGCAGGTGAGCGTCCTGGCGCCGCCCGAGACTGCTCGGCTGTGGAATGTACCCGGTGACGTCGACACCCTGCGTCGTGACTTCGGTGACCGGGAGTCGGTCCTGCTTCAGTTCGCCGATCTCGAAGCGCTCCGGGAGCGCGAAGGCGAGTCTGCCTGGGCGGACTTTCTCCCCGGAAGTATGTATCAGGTCGCCGGGGTCAAGGCCGTCGGCAGCTATACGGGCGTCGGATTCACCGCGTTCAACGAGCGACTGTGCATGGGCAAGAACGGGTCTACCGAGGTCTGCGGCTATCGCCAGGTGTGGAGGCCCATCGGCCCGGGCCAGCCGCCGCTGATAGACGCCATGAAGGTCCGCACGATCGTCGTGGAGAACTCGTTGCTCTCCAGTGCCCGGCCCGATGCCTCGTGGAAGGTGGTGCGGGTCACCGAACGCGCCACGATCCTGCGGCGCGCCGATGACCTGCCATGGCCGGGCTCCCGACTGAGTTGGGCCAGCAGTGGGGTCGAGGTAACCGGAGCACGGACCGTTCAGGGCCCCGAGGAGGCTGTGAGGCTTCATGCTCCGGACGGTGGAACGCTGGTATTCGCGACACTCGGCTGGCCGGGTTGGCACGCAAGCATCGACGGTGAACCAATCGCCGCCTCAGCCGGCCCGACCGGGCTGTTGACGGTCACGGTGCCTCCTGGATCCGCCGGCACGCTGAGGGTCGGGTATCGGCCGCCCGGTCTCGTCGCCGGCCTCGCCTGCGCTGTCCTGGGCCTCGCCGGCGCGCTCACCCTCGGCGCGGCCGCTGCGCGAACGCGATCGAGAACTCCGCGGCAGCGCGGGCTGGGCTAGCCGCCGTTCTGGTCGCCAGCCAACAATCTGATGGAATGTCTGGGTGAGCGACAACAGCAAGACCCTGCCACGGCCTACTCCGGTCACCGTGTCGGCCGGCTTGATCGTGATCGGATCGATCACGGTGGTCATCCTGGCGTTCGACGCCATCGCGCAGTTGCGATCGATCGAGAACCGGGAGGCGATCGAGAGCGCGCTCCGCCAGCAGCCGTTCAAGGACCTGAACCTGACGGTGGAGTCCGCGCTGGCGGGGATCCGGGTCATGTCGATGGTGGCCGGCGGCAGCACGGCCGCGGCCGCGATCCTGGGCGTCTACGTGTTCCAGCGCAATCGTGGCGCTCGGGTCGCGCTCACGATCCTGGCTCCGGTGATCTTCGTGAGCTGTCTGGCGACCGGGGGCTTCCTGGGCACCATGATCACGGTCGCCTGCCTCACGTTGTGGCTGCAGCCGGCGCGGGACTGGTTCGACGGTGTCGCCCAGCGCCCCAAGGTCGCGGCCTTCGACGATCCGGTGACGCGTACGCCGGTGCCGTCCGAGCCGGTCTCCGAGTTTCCGCCCGGCCCGACCACGGCCGCGCCGAGCGCGAGTCAGGCGCCGCCACCGGGGACCCCGTCGGCGCTCGCCCCACCGGCACCCCCGCCCACGCACGCCGATATCTGGACGACCCGGCCACCGTCGGCCGCGCCGGCCACCACTCGCGGATTCCGCCCGCCGTCCGACCCGCGACTGCGTCCCGGAAGCGTGACGCTGGCGTGTGCCCTCTCCTGGTTCGGCAGTGCCCTGGTGCTGTTCTTCACGGCCCTCAGCGTGCTGATGATCTGGGCCGATCCGGACTCGCTGATAGCCGAACTCGAGAAGCAGCAGCCGGAGGTCTTCGCCGGCGGCGTGACCGCCGACCTCCTGGTCCGCGCCACGTTCGTGGTCGGCTGCGTCGTCATCGTGTGGTGCGCGGCGACTCTGTGGTTCGCAACGCTCGCCTTCCGGAGGGTGGCATGGGCGCGGGTGGCGCTGGTGGCCTCGAGTGCCTGCGCGGCGGTGATATGCATGATGGCGGCGGTCACGGTTCCCGCTCTGCTGCTGTTGGTTGCCGCCTGTATCGCGACCTCGGTGTTGCTGCTCCGCGCCGACGTGCGCACCTGGTACGCCGGTACCTAGGCCTAGGCTCTGCCCAGGCTGCGACACGTCCACCCCGCCGCGCGCCAGCGCTTCGGGTCGAGGGCGTTGCGCGCGTCGATCAGGTGTCGGGAGCGGACCTTGCTGCCGATGACGCACGGATCCATCGCGACGAACTCCGGCCACTCGGTCAGCAGCAACACGATGTCCGCTCCGTCCACGGCGGTCGCCAGCGAGTCCGCGTAGCCGAGCTGCGGTGAGCGAGTCCGGGCCTTCTCCATCGCTTCGGGGTCGTACACCATGACCTCGCCGCCGCGCAGATGAAGCTGGTCGGCGACGTCGAGGGCCGGCGAGTCCCGGACATCGTCACTGTTCGGTTTGAACGCCGCGCCGAGTGCCGCGATCTTGCGACCGCTGATGCGTCCGCCGAGCACGCCGTGCACCAGGTCGACGGTCCGAGATCGCCGTCGAACATTGATCTCGTCGACGTTGCCCAGGAATGCCAGGGTCCTGCCCAGTCCGAGCTCGTTGCCACGAGCTTGGAAGGCGCGAATGTCCTTGGGCAGGCAGCCTCCGCCGAACCCTAGCCCGGCGCTCAGGAACCGCCGCCCGATGCGTTCGTCGTGCCCGATCGCCTCGGCCAGGCGGACCACATCGGCACCGGTGGCCTCACAGACCTCGGCCATTGCGTTGATGAAGGATATCTTCGTGGCGAGGAACGAGTTGGCCGCCACCTTCACCAGCTCGGCGGTCTCGAGATTCACGGTGAGGAAGGGCGTGCCTCGGGCGATCGCCGAAGCGTAGACACCGCGCACTACCGTTTCGGCCCAGGTGCCTGGCCGGCCGTCATCGCCGTCGTCGTCGATGCCGACCACGATCCGGTCGGGGCGCAGCGTGTCGGCGACGGCGAGGCCCTCGCGGAGGAACTCCGGATTCCACACCACCTCGGCCTCGAGCCCAGGCGGTGCCAGCTCCAGAACTCGTTCGCGCAGCCGTCGGGCGCTGCCGACCGGCACCGTGGACTTGCCGACGACGACCGACCCGTCGCGCAACCTGGGTGCCAGCGACTCCACGAGCGCGTCGACGTAGCTCATGTCCGCCGCGTCGGTTCCGGGCCGTTGCGGCGTTCCGACACAGATGAAGTGCACATCGGCGAACTCGGCGGCCTCGGCGATGTCGCCGGAGAAGCGCAGCCGCCCGGAGTCCACGTGCTTGCGCAGGAGCGGCTGGAGTTCCGGTTCGTAGAACGGAATCCCGCCATCCTGCAGCATGGCGACCTTGTCCGGGTCGGCGTCGACTCCGATGACCTCGAAGCCCAACTCCGCCATGCACGCGGCGTGGGTGGCGCCGAGGTAGCCGGTGCCTAGGACGCTGATGTTCGTCATCGCTTCTCCTTCGACTCTGCGTAAGACCCTGCGAACAAGGGCGCGGTCATCGGCGCCAGCCATCTGCTGAAGGTCGCGGTGAGGTGGGAGTCGTCGCGGTAGACCAACAGGTTCCCGACGATGGCCGGGCACTCCTGCGAGCTGCACAGCCATCGCTCGGGATCGATCGCGGGCACTCCGATCTCGTCCAGTGACGCTCTGACGGCATCCTTGCGGCCGTCGAACGGGTTCGTCGCGGGCACGGGTGTGTTGCAGGCGCCGACATCGTCGAGGTGGGTAGCCAGGCACTCGGGGACGTTGCCGGCGGGCCACGGCGTGTCGAGCAGATACGCCACCGGAGTCCTCTCGCTACGGAGATAGGCCATGGTCCGGCTGGTGGCCTCGGCCCAGTCCAGGTTGCCGATGTCGCCCGGCACGGCGTCGCTTTGCGAGACCACGACCAGGTCCGGCGCCAGCTTCTTGATGCGTTGGAAGGTCCACTCGCGCCACTCCATGCACTCGGAGTAGGTGCGGTTCAGTGCGTTGCTGTAGGTGTCGACATCGGCCACCGAGCACGCCGCCTTGGTCCAATTGACCACCCGCCAACCGTTGTCCTGCCCCTGGCGGTCCAGGGCCGGCAGCCACTGCTCGGCGTGCGAGTCGCCGAACAGGACGACGGTCTTCGGCCCCTGCGGGTCTCCGTACACGCAGTCGCCCTGTGCGACGACCAGGAAGTCCGCGTGGCAGCCGTCGCGGGTCGACGCGGGCTGATCCTGGGCTGCCGCGGCGATCGACGGCTTCAGGTTGCGAGGTGCGTCGGTGATCTCCAGCCCGGCAACCAGAGAAGCGACGACCTTCGACGTGTCGGCCTTGTCCAAGGTGATCTCACCTGCCCGGGCGCCCGTGCCCACGAAGGCCGGCAGTGAGATGACGACCAGGGCGGAGGCGGCGGCCGTCGCGCCCGACCACGACACGCCCAGACCGACCCAGGTCCGAGCTCGCAGCCGGCTCCGGAGCGCCGGGTTCTCCACCAGGTGGCGAGTCAGCACCGCGAACCACAGCGCCAGCACGGAGATCTGCACCAGGTAGATCGGGCCGAGCTCGCGGCCGGCCGCCAGCGGAATCAGCACCACCATCGGCCAATGCCACAGATACCAGCCGTAGGAGACCTTGCCGATGCCCTGCATCGCGCCGAGGCCGAGCACTCGTTCCGCGCCGCTGGGCCGCGGCCCACAGCCGGCCGCGATGACCGCGCAGGTGCCGAGCACCGGCAGCAGCGCGGCGGTCCCGGGGAAGGCGGTGCCGTCGTCGTACACCACCGCGGATGCAACGATCGCCGCCAGACCCGACCATGACAGTGCCGACATCGCCGACGAGACCGAGCGGCACAGCTCTGACAGCCGGTGGGCGCCGATGGCCAACAGGGCGCCCAGGGCCAGTTCCCAGGCCCGGGTGTGGGAGCCGAAGTAGGCGTACGTCGGGTTGGCGGCGGTCTGGTCGACCGAGAGATAGAGCGAGGCCGCCGTCAATGCCACGAGTACGCCGGCGACCAACCGCACCCGGTGCCGGCCCCCGAGCCAGGCGCAGAGCGCCACGAGCAACGGCCACACCACGTAGAACTGTTCCTCGACGGCGAGCGACCACATGTGTTGCAGCGGCGACACCGGGCCATGGTCGTTCTGGTAGTCCACGCCCTGCGCCGCAAGGTGGAAGTTGATGCCGTAGACCAGAGTCCACAGTGCGTCGGTGGTCACGCTGCGGACGTGGAACACCGAGTCCCAGACCCGGGCGGCCAGCAGGGTCGCGATCACGACGATCAGCGCTGGCGGCAGCAGGCGACGGATCCGGCCGGCGTAGAACGCGGTCAACGACACCTTCGAGTCGCGACTCACCTGGCGGAGCAATTGTCCGGTGATCAGGAAGCCCGAGATCACGAAGAACACGTCCACGCCGACATAACCCGCGGAGATCCACGGGACTTCGGCGTGGTAAAGCACCACCAGGATGATCGCGACGGCACGCAAACCCTGGATGTCGGGACGGAACCGGCGGGCCCCGGCCGCCGCGCCGGGTGTGTCCCGAGCGGCCATCCGCTCCGGAATCGTGCCGACCCTCTTCGCCTTCGCCTTCGCCTTCGCCTTTGCCTTTGTCCCGCGACCGCCGGAAGGCAGGAAGAGCAGCGGGATCTGGATGAAGGACCCCACGGCGCCGAGCACCACCATCACCCAGTAGGCCTCGAGGCCGTGGACCAGCACGCCCCGAGTCATACCGGCCCACAACAAGACCTGGGTCAGTGCGACATGGGCCTTCACCAGACGGGTGATGCTGACGGCCAGGGGTGTCGCGGAGGAGGCCACCCCGGTGGCGACCCAGCCGCGGGTGCGGCCCGTGATCACGTGCGCGATCGCGGCGAGGTGAGCGAACGAGTAGAGATACTGCACGCGAAGTACGTCGAAGCGCCAGCGCCCCTTCATGACCGACGGCAACACGACGAACCACAACAACAGTGCGCCGACCAGCCATATCGAGTTCATCGGCTCCACCCAGCCCGGCAACAGCCAGACCATGGCCAGCGCCGGGAGGGGCGCGGTCAGCGCGTTGACCGCCGTCGAGATGTAGTAGAGGAAACCGGCCCAGAAACACATGCGCTGCGAGGTCTTGATGGCCGGGGAGTCGTGGAATGCGCGATCGGCCAATAGCGACATCGACCCGGTGCACCATCGGTACTGTTGATTCAGGAAAGCCGACACCTGATCGGGGCACAATCCCCGCGCCAGGACGACTGGAATGTAGCGCAGGCCGAAACCGGCCTTCAGCAACTTCACGCCGGTATGGACGTCTTCGGAGTGACCGATCTGAGCGAATCCACCGGCGGCTCGGAGAGCTTCACGTCGATAGATCGCGCAGGTTCCGACGCAGATGGCTGCGCCCACCGCGTCACGTGAGGGCTGGATAAATCGGTAGAAGAGCTCCTGGGTGGCGCCCGCACATCGTTGCAGCCAGCCCATCGACCGATCGCGTGTCGAAAAGTACTGAGGGGATTGGACGATTCCGACCTTCGGGTCGTCGAAGTAGGGGGCGAGCTCCAGCAACATATCCGCACGCGGAACGAAATCGGCGTCGAGAATCAAGATCAGGTCGCCGGCACTGTTCTCGTATCCGTAGCGCAGATTTCCGGCCTTCTTGAGTGCGCCGCGATCGGGTCGCGAGCGATAGTTCAGGCCGAACGACCGGGCCAGTGAGCGCACCTCTTCTCGCCCGGAGTCGTCGAGCACCCAGACGGAGACCTCGCCCGGCCATCGCAGGGCGGCGACGTGGCGATAGGTGTTGGCGAGCAGTTCGAGCGACTCGCCGGCGGTCGGCAGGAACACGTCGATGCTGGGGTAGCCGGCCGGGCTCCAGTTCCGCACCGCGCGCTCGTGCTGGGCTCGAGTCAACCGGCGTCGGCGCGTGCCACTGATCACGGAAATGCTCAGCGTCACGGCATACAAGGTCATGGGAACCAGGAAGAGCAAGAGTCGCAGATCGGCGGTAGCGAAACGTAGGACGCTCCAGGCGATCAGGCTGAACGAAGCCGCTTGGACAACCAAGAGCCAACGATGCTGGCGCCCGAAGTACCACCATTTCTCATCGTCGCTCGGTGGCGTCGGCAAATGCAGGTCCGCCCGGGATTCGGGCACCTGCGATCGTGCTTTCAATGCGGTCTGAAGGAGCGACATCAATACACCCTGACTATGTGAGAAGACCACCGAGTTGATCTCAACACGGGAGGTGCACCGTCGCGCTCCCGCTTGTGCCTCGCGAGATCGGCGATCACAAGTTGAGGTGAAGACCATAAGCCGGTTCGTATATTCGATTGGCCGGTCGATGAAGGCTGTTCGCTCCGGACTGGGCAAATGCCGACATTTTCCGGCCAACTACGCGCGAATACCACAACATATTGTGACGCGAGTCACGTCCATCATATGAGACGTTTCATTCGATGCGATCGGTTATTAGCGCGTCAAATCCGCTTTCGCCAGTCGCTCGACGCCTTGGGCGATCATGTCGGCGTCCTTGCAGAATGCCCAGCGAACGAGGTGTCGGCCTTCGTCGAGATCGTCGTAGAACGCCATGCTCGGGATCGCGACGACCCCGGCTCGCTCGGGCAGGGCCAGACAGAACTCCCGGCCGTCGGGCCAACCGAGGTGCGAGATGTCGGTGGTCGTGAAGTACGTCCCCTCGGATCTGCGCGGTTGGAGGCCGGCCGCTCGCAGCCCGGCGGCCAGCAGGTCCCGGCGGCGCTGCAGATCGGCGGCCAGCGCCTTCGGAAAGTCCGTTTCCTGGTCCAGAGCGACCGCGACGGCGGGTTGCAGCGGCGCGCCCGACGTGAAGCTCAGCCACTGCTTGGCGCCGAGGACGGCGGCGACCAGGTCCGGAGGGCCGGTCGCCCACCCGACCTTCCAGCCGGTGAACGAGTAGGACTTTCCCACGCTCGACAGCGTCACTGTCCGGTCGAACATGCCCGGCAGCGTCGACAGCGGAATGTGTCGATGATCGTCGAAGACCAGGTGCTCGTAGACCTCGTCGGTGATCACGATCAAGTCGTGTCGTCGCGCGACATCGGCAATGGTCGCGAGTTCCGCCCCGTTCAACACCGTGCCGGTGGGATTGTGCGGCGTATTGATCAGCAGCACTTGAGCGCCGCTCGCGGCCCGCTCCAACTCGGGGACGTCGAGGCGGAAGTCGGGGGAGCGCAGCGTCACCGGGCGGCGTACGCCGCCGGCGATCTGGATCATCGCGAGATAGGAGTCGTAGTAGGGCTCCAGGACGACGACCGGGTCGCCCGGGTTCACCAGTCCCAGGATGGCGCCGGCGATCGCCTCGGTGCAGCCGGTGGTGACCACCACCTGACTGTCCGGGTCGAGCTCGATGCCGTAGTTGCGAGCCTGGTGCCGGGCGATAGCCTGTCGGAGTTCGGGCCGGCCGATGCCGGGTGGGTACTGGTTCTGGCCGGATTCCAGCGCCGCCACCGCACGCAGTACGACGGCTTTCGGGCCGTCCTGATCCGGAAACCCCTGTCCGAGGTTGACGGCCCCGGTGCGGACGGCCAGGGCCGACATCTCCGAGAAGATCGTCGGCGGAATGCCGCTGAGTCGATCCGCGGACGCGCGCATGGTGTGCACAATAGTGGCGGGGAATCGAAGAGGAGTGGATGTGACAGAAGTCCGGACCGAGAACGCGCCGACGAGAACGACAGGTCGGGCGAGCCGATGGCTGTTCCGGGTTGGGATCCTCCTAGTCGTCGCCGGTCTCGGCCTGCTCGGCTGGGTCGGCTGGCAGATGTACGGGACCACCTACGTCTCCGCCAAGAAGCAGAAGGAGATCGTCACCGATATCGAGAGGCAATGGGACTCCGGCGACGACGAGGTGCGGGTCGGCAAGAGCAAGGCTCGGTACGTCGTGCGGATCCCGCGGTTCGGCGAGGACTACGTCGTGCCGATCCTGGACGGCACCAGCGACGAGGTGCTGGCCGCCGGATACGGCCACTTCAGTCAATCCGCTCGAGCCGGTGAGGAGGGCAACTTCGCGCTGGCGGGTCACCGGGTCACGCATGGCGAACCCTTGCGGGACATGCCGGACCTGCGGGCCGGCGACGAGGTGATCATCGAGACCCGGAAGGCGATCTACACCTACGTCCTGGACACCGGCGGCGACGACCTGCGCGTCGACTTCACCGCGGGCTGGGTGGTCGACCCGCTGCCCACGAACCCGGACGGCGGCGTCCAGCCGGACCAGGAGAGAGGTCAGAAGCTGATCACGCTGACGACGTGTGCCGAACTCTTCAACACCGACGATCGGCTGATCGCCTTCGGCCATCTCGCGGACGTCGAGCCCCGCCGCTCCTAATCTCCGCCGACCCGTCCCTTGGTAGCGGTCGACCCGTCCCTTGGTGGCTACTAACGGACGGGTCGGCCGCTACTACGGGACGGGTCAGCGGGTAGTGGCGTCGAGTTGGGCCTTGGTGAGGACCGACCGGATCTCCAGATCGAGATCGGCGAGCGGATGGCGGTCCGTGGGGGATCGGTCGATCGCGCACACCACCACCTCCACGATCGCTCCCTCGGCACGTAGCGCCTCGGTGGCGTCTCGGACCGCGCCGCCGGTGGTGATCACGTCCTCGATCAGCGCGACCCGCCGACCGTCGACCGGGGGTCCTTCGGCGAGCTTGCAGGTGCCGTACTCCTTGGCCTGCTTGCGCACGAACAGCGCGGGGAGTCCGGTGCGAGCCGAGACCGCGGTCGCGATCGGCACGCCGCCGAGTTCCAGGCCGCCGAGAAGATCGGCGTCGGCGGGCAGCAGCGCCGCCATCTGGTCGGCGACTCGGCCCAGCAGGTCCGGCCGGGACTCGAAGAGGTACTTGTCGAAGTACTCGGCGGCCACCTGTCCCGAGCGCAGCGTGAACCGGCCGGTCAGCCGGCAGCAGGCATCGATATCGGCTGCCAGGGCCGGGTCTTCGGGGGGTGGGGACGATGTCACGGCTAGCTCACCTTGCGGGCAGTGCGGTGCCGCCACCACTCGACGACCATGGGCAGCACGGAGAAGCCGACGATGACCAGCGCGGTGGCTTCCAGATTCTCCTGCAGGAAGTCGATGCCGCCCAGGAAGTACCCGAGGAGCGTGAGGCCCATCGCCCACAGCACGGCGCCGACCAGCGACCAGGTGAAGAACCGCCGGCGATCCATGCGTCCCACTCCCGCGACCACGGTGATGAAGGTGCGCACGATCGGCACGAATCTGCCGAGCACCAGCGCCCGGTTTCCGTAGCGGTCGAAGAACTCCTCGGTCTTGTCGAAGTACGCCTTCTTCAGGAAGCGGCCGTCGCGTTGGTACAGCGGAGGGCCGATCGCCCGGCCGATCTCGTAGCCCACGACGTTTCCGGCGAACGCGGCCGCGCTGAGCACCAGGCACGCGACCCAGATGTTGACGTCGATCCCGGCCTCGCCGGCCTCCGCGCGGTTGATGAACAAGCCCAGCGAGAACAGCAGTGAGTCTCCCGGCAGGATCGGGAACAGCAGCCCGCACTCGACGAAGATGATGGCCACGCTGACCCAGAACATCTGGGGTCCGAAACGGTCCAGCAGCCAGGCGGGATCCATCCAGTCGATCCCGAGCAGAAGCGGGTGGAGTCCGTGATGAGAAAGCAGGGCGTCAAGTCCGGGCACGAGCACCGGTCAAGCCTAGAGCGGACCGATCGTCCGGCACGATTCGAACGCCGCCCGACGCCTCTTCGGCGGTGGGACATGATGGACCGGTGAACGAACCGATGACCGATGACCGCGCACCCCGACCCACCCCGGCTGCCCCGGTTTCGTCGGAGACGGTTCCGGGCGCCTGGGCGCCGCTGCGGATCCGGCTGTTCCGCTTCTTGTGGATGGCGGGAATCGTGTCCAACCTCGGCACGTTCATGCACACCGTCGGCGCCGGGTGGGCCATCACCGACCTAACCGACAACCCCACCCTGGTCAGCCTGCTGCAGGCGATGTGGGCCGCACCCGGCTTCCTGATCGCACTCCTCGCCGGCGCGCTGGCCGACGTCATCGACCGTCGCAAACTGATGCTCGTCACCCAGTTCGCGTCGATGGTGATCGCCGGTGCGCTGGGCCTGCTCGCGTTGACCGATCGGCTCACCGTCGGGCTGCTGCTGGCGCTCACGTTCGCCCTCAGCGTGGCGGGCACGCTGGCGGCGCCGGCGTTCATGGCGGTCACCCCGGAACTCGTCGAGCAACCTCAACTGCCGCAGGCGATCGCGCTCAACTCGATCTCGATGAACATCGCACAGGCCGCCGGGCCGGCGCTGGCCGGTCTCGTCATCGCCGCCGCGGGTGCCGGCGCGGTCTTCCTGGTCAACGCGCTGTCGTTCCTCGGGGTGGTGTTCGTCGTGCGCCAGTACCGACCTGTCGTCGACCGCACCCTGCCCGCCGAGCACGTGGGCGCGGCGATGAGGATCGGGATTCGCTACGTGCGCAACTCGCCGCGGCTCCAGGTGCTGGCCGCCCGGATCGTCCTCTCGATCGTGGTCACCTCGGCGCTCGCCGCTCTACTGCCCATCGTCGCCCGCCAACGGCTCGACGCCACCGCCGGCGAGTTCGGCCTGATGTCCGCGGCGATGGGTATCGGCGCCCTCGCCGCCGTGTGGGCGCTCCCGGGCCTCCGGCAGCGCGTCGGTGCCGAGGGCATCGTGTTCCTGGCTTCGGTGGTGTGGGCGGCCGGCACCGCGGCAGTCGCCGTCACCGACTCCCTGCTGGTGGCGGCGGCCGGTCTCGCGCTCGCCGGCGGGGCCGGCATGACCACGA
The DNA here is from genome assembly GCA_051657705.1 of Nocardioides sp. Taxonomy (GTDB): domain Bacteria; phylum Actinomycetota; class Actinomycetes; order Propionibacteriales; family Nocardioidaceae; genus Nocardioides. The sequence continues at coordinate 14,846 of JBOFLE010000208.1, forward strand.
TGACGACCGTCTTCTCGATCTACCAAACGCTCCTGCCGGCGTGGGTGCGCGGTCGTGCCAGCTCGGTGGCGATGCTGGTGATCTGGCTCGGAGCCTCGGTCGGTGCCGTGGTCTGGGGGGTTGTCGGCTCCGCCGTCGGGCTGCGTGACGCGCTGCTCGTGGCGGCGGTCGCCAACGTGGTGACCGCCGGCCTGGCGGGCCTGGCGCTTCGGATCGGCAGCGGCGACCCGGTCGACATCACGCCGGTCCACTGGGGCACGCCCCAGATCGCGCTCGAGCCCGCGCCCGACGACGGACCGGTCCTGGTCTCGGTCGAGTGGCGGATCGCGTCCGAGCGGGCGGAGGACTTCGCGGCCGCGATGGCCGTCGTCGAACGGCAGCGGCGACGGGACGGCGCGATGCAGTGGCGGCTCTACCACGACATGGCCGAACCCGGGCGCGTGATCGAGACGTTCACCGTGGCCACCTGGGCCGAGCACGAGCGGCAGCATCAGCGGTCGATCGGCGCCGACGAGATCGAGCAGCGACCGGCGCGGGAGATGCTGATCGACGGTGACCCGGTCGTGAGTCACCTGATCGCTCAGTACCCGGTGCGCCAGCACGGTCGGAGGCACCTGCCCGGTCTGGGCCGGCGCGGGCGGGGCAACTAGCCTTCGGTGCATGCCGGATCCAGGCTACGAGGACGACCAGCGCGCGCCGTACGACCCGATGCCCTACGGCCCCACCGAGCCGGGAGTCGGGCCGTGGCCGGGCGAGTGGCCGGCCGGGGAGCAGTACGACGCCCGGCTGCTGGTCGAAGGCGACCGGCGCAACGTCGTGGACCGGTATCGCTACTGGACGATGGAGGCGATCATCGCCGACCTCGACACCCGACGGCACGACTTCCACGTGGCCATCGAGAACTGGCGGCACGACTTCAACATCGGAACCGTGGTCCGGACCGCCAACGCGTTCCTGGCCGCCGAGGTGCACATCGTCGGCAACCGGCGCTGGAATCGGCGTGGGGCGATGGTGACCGACCGGTATCAGCACGTGCGGCACCATCCGAGCGCCGAGGAGTTGGCGGTGTATCTCCGCGAGCGAGGGGTCCGGCTGCTCGGCATCGACAACCTTCCCGGCTCGGCTCACCTCGAGACCATGCCGCTGCCGCGCGAGGTGTGCTTCTTGTTCGGCCAGGAGGGCCCGGGGCTTTCGGCGCCGGCACGAGAGGTATGCGATGGCACCTTCTCGATCGCTCAGTTCGGATCGACCAGATCGATCAACGCCTCCGCGGCGGCCGCGATCGCCATGCACACCTGGATTCGCGAGTACGCCGACCTGTCCGGTGGCGCTGCCTGGCGCGGATAGCCGCCATTGTTCGCGGCGCCGCGGTAGCCATTAGGGTTGGCGCGTTCCGAACCGAACGAGATCGAGGAGACCCCATGCCCATTGCCACGCCCGAGGTGTACGGCGCGATGCTGGACGCGGCGAAGTCCGGCGCGTTCGCCTTCCCGGCGATCAACGTGTCGTCCTCGCAGACGCTGAACGCGGCGCTCCAGGGGTTCGCCGACGCCGGATCCGACGGCATCATCCAGGTCTCCACCGGCGGAGCCGAGTACTTCTCCGGGCAGTCGGTGAAGAGCATGGTGACGGGGTCGGCCGCGTTCGCCGCGTTCGCCGCCGAGGTCGCGAAGAGCTATCCGGTCAATATCGCCCTGCACACCGACCACTGCCCGAAGGACAAGCTGGACGGCTTCGTCCGCCCGCTCCTCGACCTTTCGATCGAACGCGTCAAGCGCGGTGAGCAGCCGCTGTTCCAGTCGCACATGTGGGACGGGTCGGCGGTGCCGATGGCCGAGAACCTCCGGATCGCCCAGGAGTTGCTCGCCAAGTGCCGGGAGGCCGACATCGTGCTGGAGATCGAGGTCGGTGTCGTCGGTGGGGAAGAGGACGGCGTGGAGGGAGCCATCGACGAGAAGCTCTACACCACCCCCGAGGACGCGCTGGCCACGGCCGAGGCGCTCGGGATCGGCGAGAACGGCCGGTACCTGACCGCGCTGACCTTCGGCAACGTGCACGGGGTCTACAAGCCCGGCAACGTCAAGCTGCGACCGGAGATCCTGAAGGACGCTCAGGAAGTGGTCGCCGCCAAGCGTGGGCTCCCGGCCGGATCCAAGCCCTTCGATCTGGTCTTCCACGGCGGTTCGGGTTCGCTGCCGGAGGAGATCGCGGCCGCGGTCGACTACGGGGTCGTCAAGATGAATGTCGACACCGATACGCAGTACGCCTTCTCCCGACCGGTCGCCGCCCACATGTTCGCCAACTACGACGGCGTGCTCAAGGTCGACGGCGAGGTGGGCAACAAGAAGGCCTACGACCCGCGCGCCTGGGGCAAGGCCGGCGAGGCGGGGATGGCCGCGCGAATCGTCACGGCGTGCGAGAACCTGCGATCGGCGGGGCACACCCTGGGCCGGTAACCGGCGAGGGACTGCCGGTTGGTCAGACGGGTGTGGTGACGACCGCGGCGACCGAGACCGCGATGGTGATCAGCGTGGCCAGCACGAGTACGGGGCTCGGCCGGGCGAGGCGTAGAGAATGCATGTGTGCTCCTAGCATGTGAGCTAAGGTCCGGGGGTATGTGAATTGTGTCACGCGGAAAGGTAAAATGCGTGCGAAATTCGCGAATAGTCACATGACACAAAAAAAGCACGTGTCTTTTCCGCTCGTACGGAAAATTCACCCGGGTCGGTTCATGGGCCGGGTGCTCGCTACCCTTCCTCCATGAATCACGTCGACCTGATCGCCGGTCCGCCGGACACCTTTCTCCCCGAAGACCCCGCCGCGGCCGCACTGGCCGCCGGCGAGGCGCCCGAAGCGGTGGCCCGGCGCCGGCCCGCCTCGCCCTTTGCCTGGGCGGCTCTGGCGGAGTCGGCGCGCGCCGCCGGTGCTAACGAGATGACGGTCTACGCCTTCGCGCGGGTCGGCTACCACCGGAGCCTCGACCTGCTCCGCCGCAACGGCTGGAAGGGGTACGGCGGGGTGCCCTGGTCGCACGAACCGAACCGCGGCTTCCTGCGCTGCCTCGCGATCCTCGCGGTCTCCGCGCGGACCATCGGCGAGACCGACGAATGGGAGCGCTGCTCGCAGTTCCTCTCGGACTCCAGCGAGGAGGCGTACGCCGCGCTGCTCGGCGATTCGGCCGATGAGACCGGCGAGCGATGATTGCTTGATGCGACGAACGCGGCTCCGTGCGGAGCCGCGTTCGCCTCTCGTGCGAGCATCAATTCCAGCCAGCCTAGGGATTGACTCGTGTGCCGTAGTTGATCACTTCCCCGGAGACCGAGACCCCGTTGCCGCTGACCGAGACGCATACCGGCATCTGCTGGCCCGGTACCGGGGTGACGTCGTGCCAGTCGTGGTCGTTGGGTGCGATCACCTGCCGCGCGGCCGCGGTCCCGCCCAATTGGTCGCAGACCCCGGAACCGCCGAGCACGGCACCGTTGGGGTTGTGGGTGAAGCGAACCCGCACGGGTGCCGGTTGGTAGAGGGCCGCCGCGTTCCAGAGCGGCGGCGGATCGTAATCGGAGCCGGCCACGATGCCACCGTCACCGGCAGCGGACCATCCGGGGATGGCGTACGCCGGGGTCGAGAAGCCCCGTAGCGTCGGGTTGGCCGGTGCGGAACTCCCTGGAGCGGGCACCGGCTGCGGCGGCCACCACGGGGTGAGTGCCGAGGCGCCGCTCGCGACGAGAAGCAATGCCGACGTGACGCCGAGAGCGAGGGTCGCCAGCAGCGAATGCCGAGTGAGCCGACGGCGCTGGCCGGCGGCGCGATAGTGACGGAAATTCACGAAACCTCCATGAGCTTTGTCGAATGGACATCAGCAGTCAACGGTGGTCGGTAAAGCGCGACAAGAGGCACAATTGCCCGGCTGTGATGAGAGTTCTCTCATCAAATTGAAACTCCGAGCCGGTGGTGCTCACGCAAGTCCAGCCGACTACCCAGGTCTGCCCGCCAGCCACCTGCTGTCGCGCTAGGGGTTCTTCTGCGGGTATCGAGGGCGCGCGGTGTTGGGCATATCGGCCCTCCCGGCGCACGGCGGCGCCAACGACGATATCGGTTGCACCGCATCGGGTAGGGGTTTGCGATGCGCCTGAACCACCCTTCGGGCCGTGCCGGGTGGAGTTGCACAGATCACGAGAGGAATTGGTCCATGAACGTCCGCCATCGGTCGCTACGTCGCGCCATGGCGGGGGGCGCCGCGTCGCTCCTCGTCGCACTGGCCGTCATGCCGATCTCGACTGCCTCCGGCGCCGGAGATTCCGAACCCGACGACGGCGCTAAGGCCAAGCGGATCGCTCCGCTGATGCAGCCCTCGATCGTCTATGCGGAGGTCACCTGGAGCGGCTATGTCTACGAGTCGGCACCCCAGATCCGCAAGTACCTCAACGACTCGACCGCCTTCACCGTGACCACCCAGTGCACCGGCTATGTGGTGAACCCCGATGGCTGGATCGCCACCGCGGGACATTGCGTCGACCCGCAACAGGGCAAGGAAGCGGTCAAGCGCGCGGCCGCCCAGTGGGCGATCAACAACAACTTCTACAGCCAGAGCTACACCGTCGAAGAACTCGTCGGGCCGAACGACACCTTCCGAGTCGACATCCTGGACGGCGACAACAGCGTGGTGAGGAATAGGGCGTCACGCAGCGTCGCCGTCGCCTGGGGCACCTCGGTCTCCGGAACCGAACTCGCCAAGAGCAAGGCCGCGCGGGTCAGCGACTTCCAGCCCTTCTCCTCCGGCGACGGCGCCTTGCTGAAGGTCGACGAGGACGGCCTGAACGCCGCACTGCTCGCGCCCGCGGATACCGAAGTGCCGATCAGTGAGCCCGTGGTCGCGATCGGATTCCCGGCGGTGATCGAGAGCTATACCGACCCGGACCTGACGCCGACCTTCAACCAGGGCGCGGTGACGTCGACCAAGACCGTGGGCAACGAACTGCTTCCCGTCTATCAGGTCAGCGCCTCGCTGTCCGGTGGGATGAGCGGCGGCCCGACCGTGGACGACAAGGGCCGAGTGATCGGGACCAACAGCTCGGCGTTCCAGGGCGAGTCCTTCAACTACGTGATCCCGTCCGAACTCATCCTCGAGATGTTGGCGGGCGCCGGCATAGAGAACGAACTCAGCGAGACCACCGAGCTCTATCGCACGGGCATCAATGCCTACTTCGACGGTGACAAGAAGCGCGCCGTCGACAGCCTGAAGAAGGTGGTTGACGAGCAGCCCGGCAACGCGATTGCCGAGGACTACCTCGAGAAGGCGAAGGACCTGCCCGACCCGAAGCCGAAGGACGAGGGCGGCAGCAGGTGGTGGCT
>JBOFLE010000209.1:0-6868 GCA_051657705.1 Nocardioides sp.
GCCTCGAACCAGTCGGGGTGCCGCAGGGTCAGGGCCTGGATGAGATTCGCGCCCGCGGAGTCGCCGATCGCCGTCAGCGGACCGTCGGTCGACTCCACGGCCCGCGCCCTGATCCAGCCGGCCGCCGCCTCCACGTCGACCACCGCCGCCGGGTACGGGTGCTCGGGGGCCAGGCGATAGCCGACAGCGAACACGAGCCAGCCGGTGGCCACGGCGAGCCGCCGGGCGATCGGGTCATGCGTCTCCAGGCCACCGAGAGCGAAGCCCCCGCCATGGGCGTACAGCACGACCCCGCGCGCCTCCCCGGGGTCGTAGATCCGGACCGGCACCCCGGAAGCGTCCACGTCTCGAACCGAACGGAGCTGCATCACCGGTTCGGCCAGTACCTCGGCCAGCATCTGATTCCTGGCCTCGGCAACGGCAGTGGCGACTTCGGGGGCGACTTCGGGGGCGACTTCGGGGGCGACCACCGGAGTGTGGTCCTCGACAGCGTCCCGATCGCTCACGCAGCGAACCGTACAACGCGGACCGGGTGCCCTCAATTCGCACCGACGGCCTCAGGTGAGAGAAGCTGGGTCGAAGCATGTCCCCGAGCCCCGTTTCCGCGCCCCGTTTCCGATCGTCCCCCAGCGCGTCGGCCATGCTCGGGTGCGTACCGCCCCTACCGTGGAACAGGACATGAGGACTCACGTAGCCAGCGGCGTCGCCGAGACCGGCGCGGGCGTGACGCCACAGCACGACGCCTCGGCCGGCACCGGGACTCCGGCGAAGAGACGCGCGGGCCCCACGCCCCGGCGCGGCGACATCCAGGGGCTGCGGGCGATCGCCGTACTCCTGGTCATCGGCGCCCATGCCGGCTTCGCGCCGCTGGCCGGGGGGTTCATCGGGGTCGATGTCTTCTTCGTGATCTCCGGCTTCCTGATCTCCCGGCTGCTCTACCTCGAGGCCAGCCGCACCGGCACGATCAGCCTTCGCAAGTTCTATTCACGCCGCGCCCGGCGGATCCTGCCCGCGGCGACCGTGGTCAGCATGGCGACCATGGTGGGTGCGCTGATCTGGTTCAGCGCGCAAGATGCGCTGAGCGTGGTCTACGACGTGGTCTGGGCGACCTTCTTCGCCGCCAACGTGCACTTCGGTCGGCGCGGGGTCGACTACTTCGCCGAGGAGCAGGTGACCTCGCCGATGCAGCACTACTGGTCGCTTGCGGTCGAGGAGCAGTTCTACCTGCTGTGGCCGCTCCTGCTGCTCGGCTGCCTGGCGTGGGTATCGCGCCGCGGCGGCCCGCGGACCGGTCACAGCCGCCTTCCCAGAATTCCGGTCCTGGCCGCGTTGATGGGACTCAGCGTGCTATCCCTCGGATATGGCGCGATCTTGACTCGCACCGAGCCGGTGGCCGCCTACTTCTCGACCCCCGCGCGGGTCTGGGAACTCGGCGTCGGCGCGATCCTGGCCTTGGTCGCGCCGAGCGTCGCCCATCTGATGAACGGTCAGGTGCGCGGGCTCGTCACCGCCACCGGACTCGGCCTGATCGCCGTGTCGTGCATCGAACTCGGCACGGTGGCGGCACATCCCGGCTCGGCGGTGTTGCTGCCGGTGATCGGGACGGCGATGGTCATCCTCGCCGGTTCGCATGGCGCGCCGCAGGCGGCTCCGGCACACGCCAAGACCGGAGTGGTCAACGGCTGGCTGGGGGTACGGCCGACGAGTTCGGACGACGACCAGGTGAACAGCTGGCTGGGCATCAAGCCGCTCCGTGTCATCGGGGATTGGTCCTACTCCCTGTATCTGTGGCATTGGCCGGTGCTGGTGCTAGCGCGCGAAGGACTCGGCCGGGAGTTGAGACTCGGCGAGACCTTCCTGGCCCTGATCGCGATCTTCGGCCTGTCGGCGGCGACGTACTGGTGGGTGGAGACACCCTTCCGGGAGAACCGCCGGATGACCATCCGGCGCTCGCTGGCGCTGTACCCCGCGACTCTCGCCGCGGTCGCGGTCGCCTGTGTGGCGGCGGGCTCGCTGGCGTCGTACCTCGCCGGCGAGCGCGGTTCCAATCCCGCGGTGGAACTGGCCGACTATCCCGAGGCCACCCGGGCCCCGTCGACGGCGAGCAGCGAGCCATCGCAGAGTATCGAGAAGTTGGACCGGGCGGCCGCCTTGGTCAAGGCATCGGTTCTGGCGGCGCGCGAAGGCCGACCGATACCGAGTGACCTCGCCCCCGACCTGGTCGACCTCGACGACGACCTGCCCGACCTCGGCGACTGCAACTATCAGAAAGAGGTGCGAACGCTCTGCCCGAACGGGGCGGCGGACGGGAAGAAGACGCTCGTCGTGATGGGCGACTCGCACGCCCAGCACTGGATCCCGGCGTTCGACGTGATCGGCGAGAAGGCCGGCTGGAAGACCTACTACCTGGTGCGCACCGGCTGCACCGCGGTCCAGGTGCGGCCGGCCCCGAAGGCCGGCGAGTCGTTGTCGACCACCCGGGACTGCGCCGACTTCCAGGACTGGGCGATGTCGGTGGTCAAGCGCACCAAGCCGGACATGGTCGCGGTGTCCTCGACACCGCCGATCCACGGCGTGTACGCCAAGGGCGAGACCATCACCGAGGGCGCCGCGCTAGAGGCAGCGCTGTCCCGCGGTCACGACAAGCTCTTCACCAAGCTCCGAAAGCACGCGAAGCGGGTGGTCCTCATGCGCGATATCCCGCGCCGGCTGGACAAGCCCGGCACCTGCCTCGGCAAGCGTGGCAACGACCTCGGCGACTGCTCCAGCGAACCGGACTCCGAGTACACCAGGCTGGCCGACCTCTCGGAGCGGTCGGCGAACGACGCCGGAGTCGACGTGATCGACCCGTCCGCCTGGGTGTGCTACGACGACACCTGCCCACCCGTGGTGGGCTCCGTGATCTCGTTGCGCGATACCCAGCACATGTCGGAGACCTACGCACGCACCTTGGCCCGCCCACTGGGGAAACAACTCGGCCTCTGGCCACCACGCCAGCCCGAATAGCCCCCTTCACCGCCGACCCGTCCCGTAGTAGCCGCCCACCCGTCCTTTGGTAGCGGCCGACCCGTCCCAGAGTAGCTACTTGGGGACGGGCGGACCGGGCCTAAGGTGGGGGGATGTTGCTGTCGATGTCCTTGGCCTACGAAGGGCTGCCCCGCCGGTCCGCGGACGAACTGCCGGCCCTCGAACGAGCGGGACTGGACATGGTCTGGGTGGCGGAAGCCTACGGCTTCGACTCTCCCACCCTGATGGGATACATCGCGGCAAAGACCGAACGCCTGCGGATCGGGGCCGCGATCCTGAACGTCTTCTCACGGACGCCGGGCGCGCTCCTCCAGACCGTGGCCGGGCTCGATCACGTCTCGGGTGGCCGGGCGGTGATCGGCCTCGGGGCGTCGGGGCCACAGGTGATCGAGGGATTCCACGGCGTCCCGTTCGAGCGTCCGGTCGGCCGGACACGTGAGGTCGCCGACCTGATCCGGCGCGGTCTGCGCCGCGAGGAGTTGACCAGCGATGGCGCTTTCCACCTTCCCTTACCGGCCGACCGCGGACTCGGCCTCGGCAAACCCCTGAAGCTGCTCAACCGGCCCGAACGCGCGCAGGTGCCGATCTACGTCGCCGCGCTCAGCCCGGCCAGCGTCGAGTCGGCGGCGGAGTATGCCGACGGTTGGCTTCCGTTCCTCTTTCATCCCGAACGCGCGTCCGGGGTCTGGGGAGACGCGCTGCGACGAGCCGCCTCCAGGCGCGATACCGCGCTCGGCCCGCTTCAGGTCGCGGCGGGCGGCATGGTCGCCATCGGCGACGGTATCGAGGAACGAGTGCTTGATCTGGTGCGGCCGACCTATGCGTTGTACGTCGGCGGCATGGGCGCTCCTGGCAAGAACTTCTACAACGACCTGGCCACGGCCTACGGCTACGGCGACGCCGCCCGCGCGATCCAGGACCTCTACCTGGCCGGCCGGCAACGAGAGGCGGCGGCGAAGGTGCCGGCCGACTGGCTCCGCGCTGGGAACCTCGTCGGCCCCGCGACGTACGTCCGGGAGCGGATCGCCGCGTTCGCCGAAGCCGGGGTCACCAATCTGCAGGTCACGCTGGCGCCCCGCGAAGCAGGTGGCGACCCCGAACGCACCATCGCGCAACTCAAGGAATGGATGAGCTAGCCGAAGGCTCGGCGCGGGGCTAGTGAATGCCGAGCCGCTCGCAATCCGGCGCGGTCGCGTCGTCGCAGATCTTGGCCGGAGAGTACAGGCCGTCCCGCACGATGGTGTCGGTCAGGTTCTCCACGGTCACTGCCTGCGGCTTGAAGATGAAGGACCGGACCCCTTCGTAGTCGGTGGTGGCGGGGATCTCACCCCTGGTCACCAGCGCCACCGCGAGGTCGGCGGCCTGCTCCGCCTCGTCCGAGAACGGCTTGTAGACGGTCATCGCCTGCTCGCCTCGCACGATCCGTCGCAAGGCCGAGAGTTCGGCATCCTGGCCGGTGATGAACGGCAATCTCTTCACCGGGACACCGGAGGCGAGGATCGCGGTGACCACGCCCTCCGCCTGCTCGTCGTTCCCGACCGCGATCGCGTCGACCGTCCGCAGCGGATACTTTTCGAGCTGCTGGATCACCCAGGCCCCGGCCTCGTCTGCGGACCAGCTCTGCGGGTCGAGTTCGGCGAGGATCGTGACCTTCCGGCGCTTGAAGATCGCCGTGCGTGCCTTCTTGATCGCCACCCCGTTGGCGTCGGTCTGAGCGCCGTTGACGACCAGGATCGAGGGCTTCGCTCCGTTCGCGGCGACGACCGCCTTCGCCTGGAGCTTGCCGGTGGCGCCGGCGTCGTACGAGACGAAGTAATCGGCACCCGGCACGAACCGGTCGTACGCGACGACCGGCCGCGATCCGGACCTGGCGACGATTTCCTCGCCGGTCTCGGAGTCCGCGGCATTCAGCACGATCACGTCCGCACCGGCATTGACCGCCGCCCGGAACTGTTCGAGTTGCCGAGCCGGGTCGCCACCCGCGTTGTAACCCAGATATTCACAGCCGCGGCAACTGCGCTTGACGTGTCGACGGAAGGCGGGTTCGTCCGCCATCTTCCATCGATCCGCTCCGTCATTGGCCAGGAGCAACGCGATCAGGGTCGGGTCCACCGGCTCGCGACAGGCCGTCAGGCTGCCACCGATCAGGGACAGCAGCACGATCACGCTCGCCACCCTCCGGACCAGACCTCCGGGCGATCGGCGGACCGAGTCACCCGACCGGAACGGAACGGTAGACGATCGGGTGAGCACCGGCTTATCGTGCCACGCCGTCATAGCCCGCCCGAACCAACGCGGCGAGGAGCCACCACTCCACGCGCTCCCTTCTCGAGGGCCGCCCGCCATCGGGTCAGCACTCCCTTCGCCTGGCGTAGACGTCGCCGGAGCGTCCCGATGGCCGGACCTCGTCCAGCAACCCGATCAGCGCTTCGGCGCCGAGCCAGTCCGGGCCGGCCCAACGCATGGTCTCGACCGCCGAGTAGTTGAACTCGTAGTCGCCCAGACGCCGGATCTCCTCGAGCGCGGCCAACGCCTGGTGATGGGCCGCCGGGAGATACTCGAACGAGAGTGCCCGAATCGGCCGGGTGAGTCCGCGCAGAGCCTCGACCTCATAGCCCTCGACGTCGATCTTGCAGAACGCCGGCTCGCCGTACTCGGCGATCAGTCCGTCGAGAGTCCGTACCTCCACGTGGATGCCCTCGTCCCAGCGCACCCGGGAGAAACGGGCATCGGCACCAGCATCGCGGATCCAGCCCGGCGACATCGACGAGACCGTCGGCGTCGCCCGCGAGACCCGGATCGTCCCGACGCCTGGACGAGCACCGACGGCCGCGCTGACGACGGCGACCTCGTGGTCCCTGCCGTAGAGGGCTCGCAGCACCCGGACGAAGTCCGGCTGAGGCTCCACCGCGACCACCCGGACCCCCAACGCCCGCCAGGAACGGACCCGGCTGCCGACATGGGCGCCGATGTCGAGGCCGAGGTCGCCGGGCGCCAGGAACCCGGCGTACAGCTCGCGCTGGCGGCGCTGGCGGCCAGGGTTGGCGTGGTACATCGCCAGCGATCGCGCGATGCCGTACGCCCTGGTCAACATGGCATCCGAACCTACCGGTTCGCCCCCCGCTGCCGGGACACGGCGGACAGGAAGGCCGACGCGGACGCCTCAGTCCGGGTCGTCAGCAGCCGGAATCAACGGGGATCGACGGTCGGCTAACGCGCATTCGATGAGCTGCCGCATCGCCGCGCCGGTGGCCGGCACCTGGTCGGCTCCGTGGCGGTAGGCCAACCCGATCCGCCGTGTCCCGAAGAGCGTCGACGTGCGTACCTCGACGCCGTGATGCCGGTACGCCGTCAGGGCCGATCGGGGCAACAGGCTCACGCCCAGCCCGGCACCGACCAACGCTTGCACGGCAACGTAGTCGTCGGTCGCATGCGACAGCCGGGGCTCGAAGCCGGCCGCCCGGCAGCGCTCCACCAGGTGTGCACGGCACCGGACACAACCCCCGATCCAGGTCTCGTCCGCCAGTACCGCCAAGGTGAGCCGTCGACTCACGGCCGCGGGATGGGTAGCCGGAAGAACCAGGTCCACCGGCTCGGTGATGACCGGCAACCAGACGATCTCCCCGTGCACGTCGCGCGGCTCGTCGTAGGCGAACGTCAACGCGAGATCGGCGTTGTCCTCCCGCAAGGCGGTGACGGCTTCGGGCGGCTCGGCCTCGGCCAGGCTGACATCGATCCCCGGTTGGGCCAACCTCAGCCGGCGGAGCGCCTCCGGGACGATGGTGGCCACCGCGGACGGGAACGCGATCAGCCGCACGCGGCCGCGGCGGAGCTGAGCCAA
>JBOFLE010000210.1:0-4632 GCA_051657705.1 Nocardioides sp.
AAAGGCGGTGTTCACGCGGATGTCGAATCTGCGAAGGGACTTCCGCAGCGATCGTGGCGCGCGAAATCCGTCGATCGGAAGGACGCCACGCTCGACCGGACAGAACCAGGCCGGAACCGGCGTACCGCGACTGCCCACACCACTCGGCATCGGGAAGAGCCCGCGCCGATACGCGGCCAGCAGAGTGGTCGGCTCCAGATCCGCGCCGAAGGCGATCTGATCCTGCCCGGGGTACGACGCCGGGTCACCGAAGTCCCACACGGACGGTCCCGGGTCGACCGGCCCGGCCGGCTCGGCAGATCCACCCGGTTCCGACTCGTGCCGCATGTCGCCCAACCTACGCCGAGACCGACGCGAAGGGCCCGACGGCCGCGGGATGGCTGCACCCTTCGGCCGAACCGTAGGATTCAAGCGAGTTCCACGAAGGGAAGAAGATGAGCCTGAAGTCCAGCCTGTCGCGAGTGATCGCACCGCATATCACCGACATCGCGCCGGTGACCGCCTCGTTCGTACGGGAGGCACTCAGCCGGGCCATCGACGGCATCGGACCGCTCCCGCCGGCGGCGGTCGCCGCGGATCGGCAACTGGCCGAGCAGAACGGTGACGTCGAGAAGGCGATCGGTGAGGTGATCGAGAACCACGTGGCCTATTCCGGCGCCCAGGGTTTCATCACCAACCTGGGCGGCCTGGTCACCCTGACCGTGGCGGTGCCGGCCAACATCAGTGGCCTGGCGCTGCTGCAGTGCCGGATGATCGCCGGGATCGCGCATCTGCGCGGCTACGACCTGACCGACCCCACGGTGCGCAACGGGATCTTGTTGTGCTTGCTGGGCGAGGACGAGATCAACGCGTTGATCCGGGAGAAGAAGATCCCGGCACCGCCGATGGCACTCGCCACGGCGCCCGCGCACAGCGTCGAACTCGACAAGGTCATCGCCAGCGCGGTGGCCACGGCGCTGATCGGTCGCGTCGCGGGCAAACGACTGGCCTCCAGCGTGGGCCGGCGGATTCCGCTCATGGGCGGGCTGGTCGGGATGACCGCCGACGCGTTCGCGACCTGGCAGGTCGGTCGCTACGCGGGCCGGGAACTCCTGCCCCGGGCCCGGCGGTAGATCGCGAGCGCCTTGCGGCCCGGCGCGTTGGCCCGCAATCCGCGCACGATCGCTTCGGCGGCCCGGCGGTGGCTCGGTGCGGCCTGCGAGCCGCCGGCCGTCGCTCGCAGACCGGCCTCACTCCGTCGCAGGCGGGCATTCTCCTGCAACAGGGCACCGATGGCATCGAGCGCGGCGTCCACGACCGCTCGCGGGCGCGGACGATCCGGGTCGGCGTAGTCCGTGGCGACACCCGCACCCAGCAGGTCGTCGAGGTCTCCGACGACCTGGTAGCCCCGCTCCCGCAGTTCGTCGGTCCATCGGCGACTGAGATCGGACGCCCAGGGGTGCACCTCGGGAGGCAACGCCAGGCGCGGCGAACCCGTGCGGGTGGACAGCGTCTGATGGGCAAGGAGCTCACGGACCAGGGGCCGGTAATCGGCAGGCTCCACCAGTGCGTTGAACCGCTGATTGATCGCGCGGATCAACGCCGTCTCCGGCACGCCCAGGGACGGATTCGCGCGTGCGGCAGTCGCTTCGAGCGGTACGCCGTCCAGGCCGAACGCGGCCACGAAGCGGTCCCACAGCAGTTCCGGCGGCGATCCCGGCGGCGGCACCGTGATCACGTGCACGCGTTCGGGCGGGATCCGTTCGGTCCAGCGATCCAGGATCGCCGGCAGCTCTTGCACGTTCCAGAACCACGCCGCGACCCGGCCGTCGCGTGCGGGTTGACGGATCTGCTGGAGAAACTGCGAGTAGCGCAGCGTGTGCCGGTGCTTGACGTGCTCCTGCCACTCCGCGGGGATCTGGCGGACCAGGTCTCGCGCGGAGACGACGACATGCACCTCGGCCTCCCCCAGACTGGCCAATGCCCGGGCTACGTGTTCGGGTGAGGCGGCCGCGAGGATCTCGTGGCTGATGATCGTGGTCCCCGGCCACTCGCGGCAGGCAAGCGCCAGGCGCTCCCAGGCGCCGACCGCCTGCTTCTCGAGGCCGCCCCAGGGGAGCCGCATCAGATCGAGCGCGGCAAGGAATTGCGCATCGAAGCGCTCCCCGGGATAGCTGAAACCGGCCGAGTTCAAGGCCACCCGGTTGCGGAACAGCACGTCTTGAGCGTGCGAAGTACCCGTTTTGGGCGTGCCCACATGCAGGAAGACGCGCCGCGAGTTCACTTGATCACGCCGCCGAGCGTGGCGATCGCGAGTTGCAGCACCCCGGTCTGGCTCGGCTCGGTGATCGACGGGCGATCAGCCGGCGCGCCATCGGCTCCGGCCAACAGGAGATCGGCGCCACCATGGATCGCGTGCTCCTCGGAGGTGAGCACGGCTCGCATGCGCCTGGCCTGCTCCGCCGCCCACTGCAACTGCTCGTCGGGCAATCGGAGCACCGGCCCCCCGACCGTCTCGAGCAGCGGAAGGAGCCGGCCGCGGAGGAGCGCCGCGCGCTCCGACTGGGAAACCAGCGATCCGAGCACCGTGCCGATGCGTCGTGATAGCTCGAGCGCGTCCGCCGACAACTGGGGCGCGTCCGCCAGCGGTCTGCGGGCGCCCAGGATCGGGGCGAGCGCCCGCGGGTCGAGCACGAACTGCGGAGGGAGTGGGGCCTTCCGGTGCAGCGCGGCGATCGCCGGGAGATCGATCCGCTTCGGAGTGCGGTCCCGGCGGAGCCAGTTGGAGAGCCAGGTCGGCCAGGGTGCCGGATTGCTGTCGAGGCAGCCCGCCGACCAGGCATGCACCACCATGGCGGCGAAGCCGGTCCCGAGCACGAAGACCGGCGCCCGCATGCCACCGGGCGGATGCCCGGCTTCCGCGAGTGCCCGGCGCATCGGGATCGCGAGCCAGGGATCGCCGATCAGTCGGAACGGTTTGTGCCGGCGCCGCGCGGGTGGCCGCGGGGTGATCGCGGGCAGGCCTCGCAGGATCAGGGCGTCCGCCAGGCTCGATCCCGCGACCCGCAGCAGTTCCGGCTCGCCGAGGGTCTTCGGATCGATCTCCGGTCGTCGGTCGCCGGTCCCGAGCAGGCCGAACTCGGGCTGTCCACGACCGGCCAGGGTAGAGCGCAGGACCAGTTCGGTGTTGGGAGACTGCCCGCGGCGGCCGGCCGATTCGTTGACCCGGCGGAGCAGTTCCAATTGCTGTGCTCCCGGGAGTCTCTCGCCGGCGGTCGGCGCGGCGGGCCCGTCGTACGAACTCCAGGTGGTCGATCCTCCGGCGCGAAGGTGAGCCACCCAACCCCAGGCGCGCGCTTGTGCGTCTTCACGCGAGTCCTCAGCCATGGGAGGGATTCTGCCGTACCGATGCGACGAATCGCCGACCCGTCCTTTAGTAGCGGTCGACCCGTCCTTCGGTAGCTACCAAGGGACGGTCGACCGCTACCAAGGGACGGGTCGGCGGGAAGGGATCAGCTGCCGCGGATCTGCTCGACGAGGGCTTCGATGCGCTTCGACCGGCTGGACGGGGTCCGGGCCTGTTCGATCGGATAGATCAGGCTACGACGGCGGCCGGGACTGAGCTGTTGCCACATCTCCGTGATGCCCAGCTCGTCCAGCCGGGTGGCCAGCTCGTCCGGGATGTCCACGCGGTCGGTCTCGACGGGCCGCAACCGCACCTGCAGCGGCTCTCCCGGCTTGACCCCCAGTCGTCTCATCAGGCTCTTGCCCGCCCACAGGAACAAGCCGTCGACGACCGGGGCCTTGGTCAGCGCCAGATTGACTTCCACGCCTTCGATGACGCCCTCGACTCGCCGCACCTGCCCGGCCGAGAGGTGCTCGACCACCTCCGCGGGAACCCTGATGATGGTGTAGGTGGAGTCGCCCCACTCCAACGGCTCGATGGCAGCATAGAACTCTGCCCAGTCCACCCCTCCCATGTCGGAAACGTACCCGATCCCGACGGTTTCGCGTGCCTGGGCGACCGACTAGTCGATCGGCCGAGCCAACCAGATCGAACGATGCGACCAGTCGCCCGGCCCGCGGCGGGTGCCGGCGCAGGTGAGAATGGCGAGGCGGTGCTTGCTCCGCGCCGTGCCGTAGTACAGCCTGGCCAGCCGTGGCGATGGTTTCCTCACGACTCGCCTGGTCACCCGGTAACACTGGACCTGGCCGGCGGCGCCTCGCAGCCGGACCACCGCTCCATCCTTCAAGACCGCGGTCAGTCGGTTGCCGACTCCGTTGGGATCGGTCCACAGGTGAGCATTCATCAACACGTGTCCGCGGGTGGCGCCGGCCTTGGCGCCGGGGCGATCCCACGCCATCTGGGACTTCCCGACAGCGTTGATCGGCAACGCCCGCGGCACCCCGTCGGCGAACGGTTTCAGCGCTCGCACCCGGACCCTGCCGAGTCGTCTCACCGACAGCGAGACCGGCGCGAACGCCACCGTGTTCTCACGCGAACACGACGCATTCTTCGAAGCTATCCGCGCCTTGGATACCACCTCGCCGGACGCCGCGCTCACCGAACTTCCGCCCGAGGTACAGCCGATAGCAATCACCAATATCGCGGCCCCCCAACGCGCGCATCTCTTGGCCATCCGTACTCCTGAC
>JBOFLE010000211.1:0-12651 GCA_051657705.1 Nocardioides sp.
CCGCGATGGGGGTCGAGTTCTCCGACACCAGGGCGACCCGGGCACAGCGGGAAGGGCTGTCGCGTCGCTGGATCATCCGCGCCTGCGAGGACAGCCTGCGCCGCCTCGGTGTCGACCACATCGACCTCTACCAGGCGCACTTCCTCGACCCATTGGTGCCGATCGAGGAGACCCTGGGTGCGCTCACCGACCTGGTCCGGGCGGGCAAGGTGCGCTACCTCGGCTGCTCCAACTTCAGTGCCTGGCGGCTGGTCGAGGCGCTGTGGGCATCCGACCGGCGCGGGCTGGAGACGTTCGTGTCGATCCAGCCGGAGTACCACCTGCTCGACCCGACCCGCTCCGATGTCGAGATGGAACTCGCGCCGGCGTGTGAGAAGTACGGCGTCGGGATGGTGCCCTACAGCCCGTTGGGCGGTGGCCTGCTGACCGGGAAGTATCGTCGGGGCGCGCCGCTCCCCGACAGCGTGCGGGCCGAGGAGAACGCCGGATCCTTCTCCGAGAAGAACTGGGACATCATCGAGACCCTGGTCGCGGTGGCCGGCGAGCACGGCCAGACTCCCGCGCAGGCCGCGATCAACTGGTTGCGCGCCAAGCCCTGGGTGTCCAGCCCGATCGTCGGTGCCAACACCCCCGAGCAACTGCGTGACGCCATCGGCGGTCTCGACGACGGTCTCCCGGCCGAGGCGGTCGCCCGACTCGACGAAGCGAGCTCGTTTCGTCGGCACCGGGCGTCCCGCGAAGAGTGAGCGCGCTGCTGCTCACGGGTGAAACTCTGGCACGAGTCGAGGAGGTCGTGCTTGCTGGTGAGCGCACTCCCAGTCCGTCCGTGTCCTGGCGCGCTACCGGGCTCTCTCCACAATCTCACTTTCAACCCTGTCGTTCGTCGCGGTCTGTGCGTAGGGTCGAGGTCGTGACAACGACGAGGGAGATCCAGCGGAAGATTCGTCAGTTCGACGGCGACATCGAGTCGATCTATGAGCTGCTCGCGGCCATCCAGAACACTCAGACCCGCCATGGCAATCGCTTCACCGAGATTGCCGAGCAGCTTGAAGCGCACGACGATCGATTCGATGCCATCGATAGGCGTCTGGACGCCATGGACAAGCGCTTCGACGGGATGGACAAGCGGTTCGACGGGATGGACAAGCGCCTCGACGGGATCGATGGGCGCTTCGACGGGCTGTCCGGGCAGATGGCGGAGGCGCTGGACCTGCTGCGAGCCCGCTGATCGTCTGGCCGAAGCGCCCGGCCTGCGCGAGTCGGCGAGTCATGAGCCACCCTTTTTCGACCAACTCTCGGTGCTGGCGCGGCTGTCACCGATGGCCCTGGCACGGCTCGACCTGATCTTCCACGAGTACGCGACCTGGTGGTCGTCCGTACCTGGCGGAGTCGAGTTGATCTGTTCCCTAGGCTATCCCTAGCCAATGCACATGGAGAGCCGAGTAAACTCACAGGGGAGCCAAGCAGGCTCGACAGTGCCGGACTCGGCCTCGCCCTCGTCGGGCAAATCGTGGCCGCGCATGATGGCACCATCACCTATGCGCCGACACCCCACGGCGGCGCTACCTTTCACGTCGAGCTGCCGTTGTCCGGCTTCGCCTGATGATGGCGAGGCCGGCGTCAGGCAAAGCGGGCGTCGTCGATGGCGGGCTCCAGGGCGGCCGCCAGCGAGCGGAGGGTCCCGGGTACCACGCGGTAGTAGGCCCACTTGCCCCGTTGTTCCCGAGTGGCCAGGTCGGCTTCCACCAACAGTTTCATGTGGTGGGAGACGGTCGGTTGACTGAGTCCTGCGTACTCGGTCATGTCGCAGACACAGGCCTCGCCGTCGGATGCCGACGCGATCATCGAGAGGAGCTTGACCCGGGTCGGGTCGCCGAGCGCCTTGAACGTCCGGGCCAACGTCGCCGCGGCCTCGTCGCTGACCAGTCCACTCGTCACCGGAGCGCAGCAGTCGGCGAGATCGGAGGATCGGAGCGCGGGGAAGGGAGGCGACGGCATGAGCCAAGCCTGACATACATATTGAAATTCGTGGATGTGTATCTCTAAGATCAAACCCATCGATAGATATGAATGCGATGAAGTTGAGAAGGGGAGCCGAGTGATGAAGGACCTACCCGTCGCCGTGATCGGTGCCGGCCCGCAAGGCCTGGCGGCCGCCGCGCATCTGCTGGAACGCGGTCTCGAACCGGTCGTGCTGGAATCCGGTGCGGGTCCGGCCTCCGCGGTCGCCGATTGGGGACACGTGCGGCTGTTCTCGTCGTGGCCCGAACTGGTCGATGCCGCGTCGGCCCGCCTGCTCGGGCAGGCCGGATGGGTCGCGCCGGCCCACGGGTACCCGACCGGGGGCGAGTGGATCGACGGATACCTGGCGCCGCTGGCCACAGCGCTGGGTGAGCGGGTTCGCTACGCCGCCCGGGTGGTCGGCGTCTCGCGGAAAGGACGCGACCGCCTGGTCGACTCCGGGCGCGCCGAGCAACCGTTCACCGTGCACGTCATCGATTCCGGAGGCGCCGAGTCGCGACTGGAGGCTCGGGCCGTGATCGACGCCTCCGGCACCTGGCGTCGACCCAACCCGGCGGGCGCGGACGGGCTGCCGGCGCTCGGTGAACGGGCGGTGGCAGAACTGATCACCTCCCAGGTGCCCGACCGCACGGCGCCCGAGTCCTACGCCGGCCGGCACACCGTCGTGGTGGGTGCGGGCCACTCCGCCTTCAGCGCCATCGGCGAGTTGGTCCGGATCGCCGCCGATCATCCGGGCACTCGGATCACCTGGGCGATCCGCCGGGCAGTCAGCGACCGCACCTTCGGCGGTGGCGCGGCTGATCAGCTGTCCGAGCGCGGCGCACTCGGCCAGCGGGCCAGGAGTGCGGTCGAGTCGGGGGCGGTGGCGTTGGTGACCGGTTTCCGCACGGCCGAGATCCGGCGCGAGGCCGGGCGGGCGGTGCTCGTCGGCGAGGACCGCCGAGAGCTACCGGCCGCGGACGCGATCGTGGTGCTGACCGGTTTCCGGCCCGATCTGTCGTTCTTGTCCGAGTTGAGGCTCGACCTGGACCCGACGCTGGAAGCGCCGCGCCGGATCGCGGCCGAGATCGATCCGAACGTCCACTCCTGCGGCTCGGTGCGCGCCACGGGCGCGGCGGATCTGGCGCAGCCCGAGCCCGATCTCTATCTCGTGGGGATGAAGGCCTACGGGCGCGCGCCGACGTTCCTCGCCCGCACGGGCTACGAGCAGGTGCGCAGTGTGGTGGCGGCCTTGGCCGGCGACCGGGAAGCGGCAGCGCGGGTCGAACTCCTCCTCCCCGAGACCGGAGTGTGTGGTGGCAGCGGCGTCTTCGACGACCCGGGGAGCGCCGACGGGGGTTGTTGTGCTCCGGCGCCGGCCGTCGCGGACGGCGGTCGGACCCCTGTCCGCGTCTGAGGCATCGGCCGTCGAGGTCCGAGCCGAACCGCTGAGCCGGACGCGCGCCGGCTGGGCGCTCGTCGCGCTCTGCGTGAGTGTGACCATCAGTTACGGGGTGCTGTACTACGCGTTCACGGTGCTGGCCCCGGCGATCGCCGCCGACACCGGCTGGTCGGTGGCCGCCATCAACGCGGCCTTCTCCGCCGGCAGCTTGACCGGTGCCCTCGCCGGCATCGCCGTCGGCCGGGTCCTGCAACGACGCGGCCCGAGAGTCGTGATGACTCTCGGCAGCCTGCTCGGCGCGGCGGCCGCGTCCCTGGTCGGACTGGCGCCGTCCTATCCGGTGTTCGTCGCCGCCTGGTTGCTCGTCGGGCTGGCCAGCGCGGGCACGTTCTACTCGCCGGCGTTCGCCGCGCTGACTCACTGGTACGGCGCCAACCGGGTCCGGGCGATCACGACGCTGACCCTGGTCGCCGGGTTCGCCTCCACGATCTTCGCGCCGCTCACCGCCACCCTCGAGGAGAGGCTCGGCTGGCGGGACGCGTACCTCGCGCTCGCGGCGCTGCTGCTGATCGTGACGGTGCCGGCTCATGCCGTGGCGCTTCGGTTGCCGTGGCGCCCGGGCGCGACGACCGGTCGCGAGCGGCCGGACCGGGAGGTCGTGACGAGCCGGACGTTCGTGTCGCTCGCCGGTTCGACCGCCGTGGCCTCATTCGCCATGTATGCCTCGATCGTCAATCTGGTCCCGCTGCTTCTCGGTCATGGCGTCAGCCTCCAGATGGCCGCGTGGGCGCTCGGCCTGAGCGGCGCGGGGCAGGTGGTGGGCCGGCTGGCCT
The DNA here is from genome assembly GCA_051657705.1 of Nocardioides sp. GTDB lineage: Bacteria > Actinomycetota > Actinomycetes > Propionibacteriales > Nocardioidaceae > Nocardioides. Next base: position 4,237 of record JBOFLE010000211.1, read on the forward strand.
ATCCGGCGCTCGATCGGCGGTGGCGGCCGAATGCGCGAGTGGCCGGAGTCGCGGTTCTCCTGGGGGCGACCCTGGTGGCCCTCGCGCTGGTGCCCGGGCCGGTTCCGGTGCTCATCGCGGTGGCCGTGCTCAGCGGAGCCGCCCGGGGCGTGTTCACGCTCGTGGGGGCCACCGTCGTCAGCGACCATTGGGGCTCGAGCCGGTACGCCGCTCTGAACGGCGTCTATCAGGCGCCGAGCGGGATTGCTGCCGCACTCGCGCCGGCATTGGGTGCCGGTCTCGCCGCGATCGTCGGTGGCTATCCCGCGCTGTTCGGGGTACTCGCGGGTGCCGCTTTCGTCGCGGCCGCGCTCGCCGCGATCGCCGGTGACCCGTCAGCGCCCCACTGGGGCGCCGAGGTCGTCGAGTAAGGCCAGCACCCGACGTTCGATCTCGTCGCGGATCGGTCGCACCACGGCGATGTCCTGGCCGGCCGGATCGGTCAGTTCCCAGTCCTCGTACCGCTTGCCCGGAACGTACGGGCACGCGTCGCCGCAACCCATGGTGACCACCACGTCCGCCGCGCGGACGCTCTCGTCGGTCCACCGCTGGGGGTGCTCGCCGCCGATGTCGATTCCGCGCTCGGCCATGGCCGAGACGGCGACGGGGTTCACGGATGCCGCCGGCGCGGACCCACCGGACCGGGCCGCCGCCGCGTCTCCCGCATGGTGGCGGAAGAAGCCGAGGGCCATCTGTGATCGGCCGGCGTTGTGCACGCACAGGAACAGCACGACCGGTATGTCCGGGTCGGCCCGGTCTCGAGTCTCGGCGTCGTCGGATGTCCCATTCACGATCCCAGTGTGCCCGTTCACGGCTCAGGATGACGAGGCAACCATCGACGGTCACCAGGGCCTCGAGTTGACCGAGGTCGGATCGAACAACTACCGTACTAAGTACGACTTACTAAGTACGGGAGATCCGCATGACCAACCGATCGATCGGCCGCATCATCGGCGCGCTCTACCTGGCGGCGTTCGGTTGCTACGGCCTGGGTGCATCGCTGGTCACGACGGTGACCGACGACCCCGATCTCCTCGCCAGCGTTCGCGAACATCACGTCCTGCTCTCTGCCGGTGCGGTCCTGATGCTGCTCAACTCGCTGGTCGTCGCCGGTCACGGAGTGCTGATGCACGGGGTGCTCGCGGTACGGCGACCGACTACCGCGATCAGTTATCTGGTGGCCAGGATCTTCGAGGCGACCGTGCTGGCGACCGGCGCGACCTGCCTGCTCGTCCTGATACCGCTCGCGGACTCGGCGACGAGCGCCGCCGCCGAGTCGGTCGCCGGCGTGCTCGTCAATCTCAACGAGCACTCCTACCAGGTCGCGATGGCCGGGCTGGGCATCGGAAGCGCCGTCCTGTTCGGTGCACTGCTGGTCGACGCCATGCTGCCAAGGTGGCTCGCGATCTGGGGCGTGGTCGCCTACGCGGTCTTCGCCGCCGGCGCCATGCTGGAGCTACTCGGGATACCCGCCGGTCTGCCGGCCACGATTCCCGCCGGGGTGTTCGAGGCCGCCGTCGCGATCTTCCTGCTCGCCCGGGGCCTCCCGGAATGGTCGCCGGCCGACGTAGTCGATCCTCGGCTACCGAGCCCCGTTTCCGTCCCGGACGGAGTCGTGCGGTGAGCGAAGCGAGAGAGCGCATCGGCCAGCGCCCGAACGCTGACCGTGACGTTGCGCTCGAACTGCGAGCGAGGGAATGGCGATGAGCGAAGCGATGCGCCGCACGGAGGCGGCGACGCTCGACGACCGAGCGTTGCGGTCGGCCGCACTGATCGGCGGCATCGCGCTCCTGGTCCTGGCCGCGATCGCCGGGATCGTCAACGTCGGCGTCATCGAGCGCCTGGTGACCGACGGCGACGACGCGCGCACGGTGCGAGACCTCGCGAATTCGCTCGGCCTGGTTCGGCTCGGCATAGCGGGCCTGGCGGTCGTCGCGATCCTCGACCTGGTGGTCGCCTGGGCATGGTGGATCTTCTTCGGGCCGGCCGGTCCGTGGATCTCGGCGCTGGCGGCCTGCTGCCGGGCGGCCTACGCCGTCGTGTTCGCGATCGCGATCGCGGCCCTCGGGCAGACGGCCCGGGTGCTGAGCGGTGCCACCGGTGCCGATGTCACCGACGTGGTACGCCGGGACGCGATGGCCGGTGTCGATCGTTTCGAGTCCGTCTGGTCCGCCGGGCTCGGCTTGTTCGGCGTACATCTCGTGTTGATCGGATGGCTTTCGTTCCGGTCCGGCTACGTCCCGCGCTGGATCGGCGTCCTGGTGGCTATCGCGGGTGCGGGCTACCTGATCGACGCCGTCGGCGGTCGGTTCGCCGGCTATTCGATCGAGATCGGTTCGGTGGCCTTCGTCGGAGAGGTCGTGTTGCTGGCGTGGCTGCTGATCAGGGGCCGCACGCTGGTTCGATGACCCGTCACCGGCCGGCCAGCCGCGATGCGAGGCCGTCCAGGATCAGGTCGAGGCCGAACTCGAACTGTCCGCCGAAGTCGTACCCGGGCCGGAGCACATGATCGGCGGCGAACTCGAGGAGGTGCGGGTACTCCTCGGCCGGCAACTCGGCCAGGATCGGTTCGGCTATCTCGTCCAGGGACCTCGGCCCGTCAAACGGCAGTGACGCCTCCTGGAGCGCGAAGCCGTAGATGTAGGCGTCCAGCGTCGCGTAGGCATGCGCGGTGAGTGACAGCGAGAAGCCCCCGGCGCGCAGGGTGCCGAGCACGGCGTCGTGGTGCCGCAGCGTGGCGGGCCCCGGACTGGTCCGGGACTCCATCAGGGCGAGCGCCCACGGGTGGCGATTCATCGCGGCCCGGGCCGCGACCGCTCGGCGGCGCAGCTCCACGCGCCAGTCCCCGCCGATGGCCGGCAGTTCGATCTCGGCGAATACCGCGTCCACGAGTGCGTCGAGGATCTCGTCCTTGTCGCGGACGTGGTGGTACAGCGACATCGGCTTGACGCCGAGAACCTCGGCCAATGAACGCATGGTCAGGGCCGGGAGTCCCGACCGGTCGGCGACGTTGACCGCGGCCTCGACCACCCGGTCCCGAGTAAGGGGCGTGCGGGCCGGAGACGCCTTTTCGGGTTCCGTCCTCCGAGTCTTCGAGATCCGTACCACCTCCCAGGCCGCGTACTCTGTTCATCGTACTTAGTACGACGTAGCGAAATCGACTCGCGCCCGTCGGCGCGGCGACCTACTCTCGATCACGATGCTCGACTTTCCACCGACGGTCACCAACTTCGGCGCGCGCCCGGATCCAGCCCCGGGCGCGGCGCCCGATCTGCGCACCCCGGCGACCTTCCTGAGGTGGCAGCTGCGGCGGCAGCGGTCATTGGTCCTCGCCGCCATCGTCGTCGGCGTGTTGTGGCAGCTGCCGCTCACCGCGGGGCCGTGGCTGGTGGGCAAGGCGGTCGACCAGGGGATCCTGGCCGGTTCCGGCCGGGCGACGCTCGGTTGGGCCGCCTTGTTGGCGCTGGTGACCCTGATCGGTGCCGTCTTCGGCATCGTGATGCACACCCTCATCGTGCGCAGCTGGCTGATCGCGCTCTACGGCACCACGTCGATGGTGGCCCGCAAGACCGTGCAGCTCGGCCACGTGCAGCCGCGCCGTACGCCGACCGGCGAGGTGCTCAGCGTCGCCTCCGGGGACGCCGACGAGTTCGGTGCGCTCACCGAGATCACGGCCCGGGCCGGGGCCCAGCTGATCGCCTTTCTCATCGTGGCGGGCATCATGGTCTCCACCTCGCCGATCCTCGGCATCGTGGTGCTGGCGGCCGCGCCGGCTCTGGTGCTGGTCTCGCTGCCGTTCCTGCGGCCACTGCAGCGACGCCAGGAGATCGAGCGATCTCGGACCTCCGACCTGACCTCGTTGGCGACCGACATCGTGGCCGGCCTGCGCATCCTGCGCGGTATCGGCGGCGAGGTCACCTTTGGTCGCAACTACCGCCGCCAGTCCCAGCTCACCCGGCAGGCCGGCGTGTCGGCGGGGATCTGGCAGGCCGCGATCGAGGCGCTCGGCGTGCTGTTCTCCGGCCTCTTCCTGGTGATCTTGCTGATCGTCGGCATGGGGCAGGTCCGGTCCGGGGCGCTGAGCGTGGGGCAACTGATCAGCTTTCTCGGCTACGCGCTGTTCCTGGTCGGCCCCATTCAGAGCTTCTTCGAGTTCGTCCAGAAGGTGACGCGGGCGCTGGTGTCGGCGCACAAGGCCGTCGGGATCTTCGACCAGGGACCACCGTGGCCGGCCAGGATCGCCCCGCGGCGGCTCCCCGCCGATGGCGTCCTGGTCGATCAGGTCTCCGGCTTCGCCGCCGAGCCCGGTCTGCTGACCGTCGTGGTGAGCGCGGTCCCGGAGTCCTCCGCGGCGCTTGCCGACCGGCTCGGACGCTACCTGCCGCTGGCGGGTGAACCGGTCAGCGACCAGCCCGAGGACGCGCTGAAGGGCCGAGCCCGTCGCCGGGCCCGCGCGGCGCGGCTGGCCGCGCGCCAGGAACTCGGCGAACGGGACTTGCGGCGCGCGGAACGCTCCTGGGGGGTGCGACTCGGCGAGATCGACCTCGCCGAGGTGGCCTTGGCCGAGGTGCGCGCCCGGATCGTGGTCAGTGACACCGGCAGCCAGTTGTTCGCGGGCACCCTGCAAGACGCGATCGACCCGCACGGACGTCTGACTCGGCTCCAGGCCGAGGAGATCGTCCGAGTGGCGAACGCCGAGGACGTCTACGACGCGTTGCCCGGCGGCTGGCAGGGCATGCTGGACGAGCGCGGGCGCGGGCTGTCCGGAGGGCAGCGGCAGCGCGTCGTCCTGGCCCGGGCGCTCGCGACGGACGCACCGATCCTGGTGCTGGTCGAGCCCACCTCCGCGGTCGATGCCCACACCGAGGCCCGGATCGCCGAACGCGTCGCCGCGCACCGCCGTGGTCGCACCACCGTGGTCGCCACCGTGTCCCCGCTCTGGCTGCATCACGCCGATCGCGTCCTTCTGCTCGGCGACGGTGTGGTGGTCGCGTCCGGGCGGCACGAGGAGCTGCTCGCGACCGATCAGGACTACCGGGACGTGGTGGCCCGGGCGTTCGAGGAGCCCCGGAGTGAGCCCCGGAGTGAGCCCAGTCATGTCTGAACCCGCCTCCGCCGTGCTCATCGCCGATCCGCTGGACACCTCGGCGGAAACCTGGCGAGACCCGAGCCTGGATCGGTCCGCGGTCCCGGCCGCGCTGCTTCCCGATCGGAGCGCCGGTTGGGTGCGCCGACTCCGCGAACTCCGGCGCCGCCACCTGCTCCGGGAGCGGCGGGCCCAGGACGTCTACGAGCGGTCCCGCGCGCCCGAGCGCGGATGGCCGGTGGCCGACAACCGGGCGGTCTTCGAGTTCCTGGGGGCGCTGCTCCGAGAGCGCCGTGGGGCGTTCGCCGCGCTGGTCCTGCTCAACGCGCTCGCCGCGGCGAGCGGGTTGCTGGTGCCACGGCTGCTGGGCTCCGTGATCGACCGTACGGTGGCCGGCACCGCCACCGCGGACGTCGTCTCCTGGTTGGCCGCGCTGATCGCGCTGGTCGTGGTCGCGCAGGCCGTGTTCACCTTCCTGGGACAACGAACCTCGACGGTCTTCGGCCAGGACCTGCTCTCCTCGGCACGCGAGTACGTCGTCGAGACGATCCTGCGACTTCCGCTCGGCCGGGTCGAGGCGGCCAGCACCGGAGACCTGGTCACCCGGGTGACCCGAGACGTCGGAACCATGAGCCGGTCGGTGCAGTACGGCGTCCCGATGGCGATCATCTCGTTGCTGACCGTGAGCCTGTGCGTGGTCGCGATGCTGCTCAACTCCGTCTTCTTGGCGCTGCCGCCGCTGATCCTGATCGCCGCCTCCATGGTCCAGGTCCGCCGCTACCTGATCCGCGCCCAGAAGTGCTACATAGCCGAGGGCGCGACGTACTCCCAGATCAACACCACCCTGACCGAGACCGTCGAGGGGGCGCGGACGGTCGAGGCGCTGAGCCTGGGGGAGTTGCGGTTGCGCGCCAGCGACGACGACATCGCCGTGTCGGCGCAGGCCGAGCGGTACGGCATGACCTTGCGCAACTTGTTGTTCGCGGTGATCGACATCGCCTTCAACGCCCCGCGGGTGCTGATCGTGCTGGCCGGCGCCTACGGATACACCCGGGGGTGGGTGAGCCTGGGCGAGATCACCGCGGCGGTGCTGTACGGCGAGGCGTTGAGCGGGCCCTTGGACCGACTGGTCGGCGAGGTCGACCGGCTGCAGGTCGGCGTGGCGTCGACCAGCCGGCTGCTCGGGATCGCACAAGTGCCGGCCGACCGCACGCCGAGCGGCGGGGTGCCCGCGGGGTCGGACCTGGTCGGTGCGGACCTCAGGTTCGCCTACCGTGCGGGACACGACGTCCTGCACGGCATCGATCTGGCGCTGCGGCCGGGCGAGCGGCTGGCCGTCGTCGGCCCCAGCGGGTCGGGCAAGTCGACGCTGGGCCGGCTGCTGTCGGGCATCAACGGACCGCGCACCGGCTTCGTCCGGGTCGGCGGCGTCGATCTGGTCTCCTTGCCGTTGGAGACGTTGCGGACCGAGGTCGCCCTGGTCACTCAGGAGCATCACGTGTTCGTCGGGTCGGTGCGCGACAACATCCTGCTGGCGCGGGAGCGCTCTACCGACGAGGCGGTGTGGGCGGCGCTGGCCGCGGTCGGCTCGGCGGAGTGGGTGCGACGGCTTCCGGCGGGACTGGAGACGATGGTCGGGTCCGGCAATCAGTCCCTCACGCCGGCTCAGGCGCAACAGATCGCGTTGGCCCGGCTGATCATCGCCGACCCGCACACGTTGGTGCTCGACGAGGCGACGTCGCTGATCGATCCCCGCACCGCACGGACGGTCGAGGGGTCGGTCAACGCGCTGCTCTCTGGTCGCACCGTGGTCGCGATCGCGCACCGGCTGCACACCGCGCACGACGCCGACCGGATCGCGGTGATCATCGCCGGCCGGATCGTCGAGCTGGGCAGTCACGACGAACTCTGTGCCCTGGACGGAGAGTACGCCGCTCTCTGGCGGGCCTGGACGAGCTGAACCGCCCCGGGACCTTCCGGGGCATCAGCCCACCTCCGATACTCCGCCACCTTAAGCACCAATTTTCAGCGAAGAATGGTGCTTAAGGTGGCGGAGTATCGGAGGGGCCTGGAGGACAAGGTGTCGGCGGGGCGTGGCAGGCTGGGGCCGTGGCGAAGAAGGTGCGCCCGGAGGTTCCGGAGTCCTGGGTCAAGCGGATCGACGCGATTCTCGTCGGGCTGCCTTCGGTGGTCTGCGAGCCGGCCTGGGTCGGGACCCGGTGGCGTGTCCAGGACGCCACGATCGCGCACGTCTTCGGCGGCGAGGACGGCCTGTTCCGGATCGTCTTCCGGGGAGAGCCCGATGAGGTGATGGCCTTCGAGCACCTCGGCCCGCCGTACTTCAAGGCCGGGTGGGGCCGCAACGTGATCGGACTGGTGATCGACGACGGCACCGATTGGCACGAGCTCGCGGAGCTTCTGACCGACTCCTACTGCCTGATGGCTCCGGAGCGGCTGGCCGGGCAGGTGGAGAGGCCGGCGGGTTCCGGCTAGAGCACGCCACTGGACGTACTCGGAAACGATTGCTAAACATGCTAATAGATCTATGAGTTGGCGTCATTAGTATGAATCCTTAGGGGGTTCCATGCGCTCGTTCGCGGCCTTGGACCGGATCCTGGGCTCGGTCCCCGCCCCCGTGGTCATGCGGTTGAGCCGGATCGACACCGGACGAGGTCGCGAGCAGCTCTACCGGCATCAGTTGCCCCACCTCCTGCGCGAGCTCGCGGCGCGAGCGCGGGTCGCCAGCGTCACCGCGTCCTCGGCGCTGGAGGGGGTGGTCGTGCCCGATCAGGCCAGGGCGCACCGGATCATCGAGGGCAAGACGGCATCGCTGCGCAACCGCGGCGAGCAGGAGCTTGCCGGCTATCGGTCGGCTCTCGACCACGTGCTCACCGAGGACTGGCGACCGCTGGACGTCGATCTTCTGCTTCGCCTGCACCGGCTCCTGTGGGCGCGGACCGGCGTCGCCGGCGGTGAGTTCAAGGACGACGACAACCTGGTCATCGAACGGTCGCCGGGGGGCGCCATCCAGATCCGGTTCGTCCCGGTGCCGGCCGCGCTCGCTCCCGAGCACACCGCGGAGCTGGTACGCCGGTACAACGAGGCCGCCGCCGCGGGCGAGCATCACCCGGTCCTGCTCGTCGGGCTGCTCGCGTTGGATCTGCTCACCATCCACCCGTTTCCGGACGGCAACGGCCGGGTCGTGCGGGTGGTGACGAACGCGCTGCTCGAGGATGCCGGGTACGGCGTCGGCAGATACGCCTCGCTGGAGCAACTCGTCGCCGACTCGG
>JBOFLE010000212.1:0-4301 GCA_051657705.1 Nocardioides sp.
ACGGTGAAACCGATGATGCCACCGAGGTTGACACCAGTGAGCTCGAGGAGCAGTGGGCGGACTACGCCAAGCCTCGCGATTGACCGGACACGAGGGCGTGTCCACCGCTTCGCCGTCGTCGGTTCCGTGTGACGAACACTGTTCCGTCGATCCCCCTCGGCACCGCGGGCGCGCCCGACACGGCTCCGGTCAGCGCAGTCGGCGCAGGTAGTCCGTCGCCGATGCCAGGTTGCGGAGCCGGGCCTCCCAGGTGACCCCTGCCACGGTCAAGGTCGTGCCGGCGAGCCCGATCAAGACCCACGACGGGACGACCGCGGAGTAGGGCGCGGCGGCACGCAGCGCGAGAACGAGGCCGACGGTTGCCCCGATCACGAGGGAGGCGCTCCACCGCAGGCGGGCGCCGACCAGCACGAGGGCCAGGCAGGCTACCCCGAGCAGTGCCGCGCGCAGCGAGGCCGGCTCGCCCATCACCATCAGCAACGAGGGCACTGTCGCCAGCACCAAGCCGGGACCGAGCGCCGTGCGGGTGCCGACGTGCGGATGCCGCCGCAGGTGCCACCACCCGACCACGGTCAAACCGATCGCGCACGGCAGCGTGTAGGCCTCCGGGGTGCGGATGTCCAGGTCCGCCAATCGCACCCAGGTCGCGGCGATCAACAGCCCGGCTCCGGCCCAGCCCACGGCCCGCCGCTGCGGGTGGATCAGTGCGTGTGCGGCAACCAGGGCACCCGCTCCGGTGAGGTACGCCGCGAACCCGGCCGCGATATCGGCGGCGGAGAACGCCGACGCGAACCCGGCCACCGCGCCGCTGGCGGCGGCAGCGCTCTCGACCGTCACGCGGGGCGTCCGGTAAGCGATCCCGGCCAGGAGTGCCAGGGCGGGGGCCGCCCGCCAGACCTCGTCGAGTGATCCGATTTCGCCGAGAGTCCACACCAATGCGGCGACCAGGACGGGCGCGGTCACCTGTCCGGCGGCGCGGACCGGCGTATCCGTCGATCGCATCGCGAGAGCCGCGCTCACGAGGCCGGCCCCGAGGACGCTCGCGGTCAACCATGCGCTGGGCAGCGCGAACAGGAGGGCCAGGAGCCAGAGCGCGGGGCCGCCGAGCATGGCCAGTGCGTGTCTCGCGGCCCGCGAGTTCGTCCGGCCGCCCCAGGCCAGGCCCACCGCGGACACCACGAGACCGATCACCACCACGGCGCCCGGCGCCCGATACAGCGCCAGGGTCCCCCAGGTGGCCAGCGCGACGACGCCCGCACCGCCGATCGCCGCCGGGCCGGTTGCCAATCGGCCGAGAGAGCGCCACCCGCCGTCGGCGGTGCCGCCCAAGGCCCAGATCGAACCACCGGCGACGAGGATCGCGAGCAGACACGGCACGAACAGCCAGGGCGCCGTGTCGGTGGGGACCTCCGGGAACCGGAACGTTGCCGGTTCGGTCCAGACCCGGTTCCAGACGGGGTTCGGGGCCGGCCCGCCGGCCCCCAATCCGGCTCGAAGCGCGGCCGCACCGAGGTGGCCGAGGACGTAGACCGGCGCCAGGGCCGCCAGCGCCATCGACGGCCACCACAGCCGGCGCCAGGTGACCGGAAGCAAGGCCGAAGCCGATGCCGCCGCGACCAGGAGACTCGCGCTGATCGCGGGACCGCGGGTGGCGCCCTCGTCGAGCGAGGGAATCAACGCGATGATCGTGCCGATCGCGATGCCGCCGGCCGCCGCGCAGTACCGTACCGGGCGCGGCAACCAGGTCAGGGCGGCGGCCGAGGCCACCATGAGTCCGGACGCGAGTAGTGGCCAGGCCTCACCGCGGAGGACCACGGCGCGCAGGGACGGGTCGGCCGCCGCTCGGACCACTCCCGAGACCACGAGGGTGATCGAGGCGAGGCCGGCGATGGCCAGGCCGCTCCACGGCAGGACGCGCAGGCCCAGGCTTCGCGCCAGCGCCGCGATTCCCAGCCCGGCGGCACCGGTGAGCGTCCATGCGAGGTACGCGCTCGACAGGTGTACACTCAGCCCGACTCCGGTGGTCAGCAGGCCGAGCCCGGCCACCACCTGCGGTGCGGCCAGCGGTTCCGGCCAGCGTGCGGACACCAGGGAGGAGGCTATGGCCGCGGCCCCCACCACACCGCCGCCGACGAGGGTCGTGAAGGAGAAGGTGCCGTCGCCGTCGGTGAACCAACCGGCCGTCAGCGCGCCGAGTACGTCGAGGGCGAGCAACCCGAAGGCGACGGCGGCCATCGCTTCCGCGGCTGTCCGGAGCCCTCGTCGCGCCGTCCACCACGCCGCCGCCGCAGTAGCAGCGGTGAACGTCAGCAGGACCAGGGTTCGTCCGCCGACCCCGAGATAGGACCAGGCCACGACGAGGAAGGTCAGCGCCGCGACCAGCAGGCAGAGCGCCCCCAGCCCCAACAGGATCCGCTGCACCGAAAGTCCCCGGATGCCGCCATGTCCCGGCGACCTCTCGGGCGTCACTTCGGCGGGGGGCGCCGGTCGCTCGGCCAGCGGGGCCCGAAGCCGGCCGACCAGGAGGTCGGCTCGTTGGAGCACGCCGTACAACTCCGCGGCGTCGGGCCCGACGAGTCTCAGGCCGCAGGAGGGACAGGAGGCGGGCGTCGGGTAGAAGCGCTGATGGCAGTCGGGACAGCGATGGGGGTCGGCATAGCGGAACATGGCGCTATTTCCTCACGCCGGGGCGCAGCCGGGAAGGGCCCTCCCCCTTATGCGGCCTGAGTACCCCGACTCAACTCGGTCGCCCGAGTGCCGGCCTGAGTCGATCGACCGGCACTCGGGCGGTCGAGCTAGCCGCCGAAGTTCTGTACCCAGTACTTGGTGCCGTCGGCATTGCGCTTGAGTCCCAGGCCCACGTGGGTGTAGTTGGGGCTGAGGAGATTGGCGCGGTGGCCGGGGGAGTTCATCCAGCCCGACATCACCTCGCGATTGTTGCGATAGCCGTAGGCGATGTTCTCCCCGACGGTGCTGAAGCGGTCACAGGTGTTCATGACGGGCCCGAGGTCCTGATGGTTGAAGTCTCCGGTGCGGGCCATGTGCTTGGCCCAGGGCTGCGCCGCCCGACGGGTCAGGCAGCGACCCAGCCGCAGCGGTCGCAGGCCGGCCGCGGCCCGCTCGGTGTTGATGCGCCTGAGCTGGCGGAGCGCGTACGGGCGGTAGGCGAACGGCTCGGCGCGCTTGGTCGCCACACCCTTGGTGGCCACGCTCATGCTTGCCGGACCGGCGGTTCGGGCCGGCGGTTCGGCCTTGGCCTTCGATGGCGCGGCAAGCGAGCCGGCCAGGGTGAGACAGGTCAGGAAGAGGGTGAGCACGCCGGCGAGCACGATGCGTTGGAGGCGAGCAGAGGACTCATTCATGGCAAACCGCATGCTGCGAACGTAGCGATGAGAGGCGCGCCACTCGGCCGCTCGGAACCTCCGATATCAGATGCCGGAACGGCTTGAGGAGGACTTAACCCGGAGATTGGCCTGCGACAACGTCCGGCGGAATCGCGGCGCTTGCCGGCGTCCCACGATCACCGCACGATGATGATCGCTTCGCAGCCGAAGACGTCGTCGGTGACGTTTCTGCCGCCGATCAGCGTGACCCGGTCCCGGCCGCGCCCGCACCTGATGGTGTCGGCGCCGTCGCTGTTCACCCGGATCACGTCGTTGCCCCGGCCGCCCCAGATCGCGTTGGTGCCGGAGCCGACCTTGATCTTGTCGGCGCCCGCGCCGGCCCGGACGGCCTTCGCGCCGGTTCCGGCCTTGATCGTGTCCGCGCCGGAGCCGCCCACGATCTCGTCGGCGCCCGATCCGGCCTTGATGGTGTCCGCGCCGGAGCCGCCGCTGATGTCGTCCGCGCCGTTTCCGGTCGTGATCGCATCGCCGCCGCTCCCTCCCCAGACCTCGTTGGCCCCTGATCCGGCTCTGATGGTGTCCGCGCCGGAGCCGCCCCTGATGTCATCCGGGCCGCCCGCGGCCGAGATGAGGTCCGGGCCGCCCAGTCCCTTGATGTCGTTGACCCCGCCGAGGCCACGGATCGTGTCCGGGCCGTCGGTGCCGACCAGGATGTCGGGTCCGGCGGTTCCGTCGACGGTGTCCGCCACAGCGATCCCGGGGGCGACGGCTACCGCCACCGCTGTTGCCGCGGCGAAGGTGGCGATGAATTTCATGGTGATCCTCACGTGACAATGGTTGGCAGGGCGACTGAACGGAACAACGGTGGGTCTGCTCCGCAGGATTCTCGTAAGCGACACGCTATCGGGCGACTCGCGGTCAGCCGGCCAGGTCCTCCCAGACGAAGGACGTCGTCTG
>JBOFLE010000213.1:0-3944 GCA_051657705.1 Nocardioides sp.
AGGTGCTGACCTGAGTCACCGGTCAGGGGCGTGATGCCGGGAACTCGTGTAATTTCTGCCCAGAGACCACGGGGGGTGGGCAGTACGGACGGACTTCCGGGTCCGGGGGAGGCAAGTCGAACGTGGCAGAGCGTGGCAGAAGGCGACGGCGGGTGCCGGCGCGGACACCCGGAGGAGGTACGTCCGGGGACTCGATGCGCCTGGCCGCCACCGCGGTCCTCGCGGTAGCGGCGATCTTTACCGCGGTGATAGCGGGCAGACAGTTGGCGGCGATGGTCAACCCCACCGATCCGCAGGTCGAACTCGACGAGATCGGGGTCGGCAGCACGGACTCGCTGCGGCTCACCGAGCCGACCACGGACCAGGCAACCCCGGAGGTGGCATCGGCGAGTGTCGACCCGGACCTCCCCAAGCGCTTGTTGGCCAGTGACTACTCCGCGGTCGGACGATGGCTCGCTGCCAACCGCAGTTCCGCGCGGGCACCAGCGATACAGTCCGAGATCGGCGCCTACTCCAGCGCCCTCTGGTTCGGCGATTGGCAGTCGGACAACCAGAAGCAGGCGGCAACCGCCGCCCGGGAGGCGAAGCGTGAGAACGCGGCCCTCGTCGTTGCGATCTATCAGAAGCTCCTGCACCAGTGTGAGCCGACCCTTCGGCGCAAGCCCGCCAACCAGCGATCGGTGATCGAGCTGAGCCAGAGCGTGGCCCGCGGTCTCGGGGACGCTCCGGCCGTGGTGATCTGGGAACCCATCAGCCTGAGCTTTCTCGCCTGCGTCGAGCAGAAGGGAGAGCGGCGCACCCGACTCGAGGTCATGTCCACGGCGGTAGGGCGCTTCTCGAAGACGGCCCCCAACGCGTTGATCTACCTCAATGCGGACATGGGCACCTCCGTGACCGCCGAACAGATGGCCGGCTACCTCCATCGCGCGGGCCTGCGGAAGGTGCGAGGCTTCGCGCTCAACGTCCCACGTGCCGCGCTCTCCAATCGCGAGTTGGACGACATGGCCAAGTCGATCAACCAGAAGCTGCGTGCCGAGTACGGCTATTCCAAGCCTTATGTCGTCGACACCAGCCGCAATGGGGTGCCGGGTGCGGACCCCTGTGGATCCAATGCCCGGGTCGGTTCGCGGCCCGCGGTCCTGGGCGGACCGCAAGGACCCGAGATGCGGCTGTGGCTCAAGGCGCCGGGCGAGTGGGACGAGGAGTGTTCGCCGAAGCAGGCGTTCGTGGCTTACGAGCCGCGTCGGGCGATGTCGCTCCTAGGCCGGGCCTGAGACCGGGCCTGAGGCCGGACGACACCGCCCGGGTTACCGAGCCGGGCGGTCAGCATTGCCTTTCGGCAGTGGGCACATGCACCCAGGCGACGGCCGCTCGCCCGCGGTGACCGGTGCTAGCGTCCCGAAATGTTCTCGAATCGACCGGGAAAAGTCCTGCCCTGGCCGCATCGCTGGCTGACGCTGTCGCTACTGGTGTCCACCGCCGTCACCGCGCTGGTCACCCGCGCCGAGGCGGCCGGTGCCGATCTCTACGTGACGGTGGACGGCCAGGGGACGTCCTGCACGCGGGCCGAACCGTGCGGACTCGATGACGCGCAGGCGAAGGCACGTACGCTCAACGGAGACCTGGACAAGGATCTCGTCGTGGAGTTGGGCGCCGGCCGCTACGAACGGTCGGTTCCGCTGACAATGGACGCGACCGACTCCGGCACCAACGGCTTCTCGGTGGTCTACCGGGCCGCTCCCGGCGCATCGGTCGAGATCTCCGGCGGTCGGCAGGTCTCGGGGTGGAAGGGCGCCGGTGACGGCACCTATCGCGCGTCGGTCGGCGACCTGCGCTTCCGCACTCTCTACGTCGACGGCAAGTCGGCCGTCCGCGCCCGCACCCCCAACGCCGGCAGCTACTACCGTCTCCGGAGCTGGGACACCGCCGGCAAGCGACTCATGGTCGACCCCGAGGAGGTCAACGACGGTCTGGCCGCGTCCGGTCAGGTCGAGATGGTGATCCAGAAGCATTGGACCGTTCATCGCCTGCGAGTCGAGGACGTGGGTGTGGAACAGGTCGACGCCATGAACCTCACGGCCGGCCGGGGCAGCTACACCTCGACCAACTCCGGCGAGGCGGGCAAGGCCAACGACGGCGATCCGGCGACCCTCTGGTCCTCCGCCGCGGGGGATGCCGGGGCATACTGGCAGACCGACCTCGGCGCGGAGTTCCGGCTGGGCCGTATCGAGGTCGTCCCTCAGGACGGTGATCGCGCGGACTTCGCGGTGTGGGCCTCGAACGACGCCGACATGTCGAAGGGACACGTCGTCCTCGGCGAGGAAGGCGCGACCCCCTCCGCCGCGGGTACGCCGCTGGTCATCGAGGTCGACGACGCCAAGGAGTACCGCTATCTCGCCGTGACCGGCAAGGACGGGCTGGCGCTGGCCGAGGTGCGCGCCTTCGAGCACGGCAGCGGAGATGGCCCGGCGCCCACGGCCGTCGTCACGCCGCGGAGCCCCGAGCGGGAGCGCACCTTCGGCGCCGCCTATCCGACGCCGGAGCCCAAGCAGTCCTACCACCTGGAGAACGCCCGGGAGTTCCTCGACGAGCCGGGCGAGTTCTATCTGGACGACAGCACCGGCGACCTGTTCTATCGGCCCCGCCCGGGCGAGGACCTCGCCACGAGTGACGTCGTAGCACCGGCCCTGGAGACCGTCCTCGATATCGCCGGCACCGCGGACTCGCCCGCCCACCACCTCCGGTTCGAGGGGCTGACGTTCAGCCATGCGGACTGGCTGGCGCCGTCCGAGGAGGGATTCGTCGGCATCCAGGCCGTCAGCACCACCACCGGCACCATGCCGGCCGGCATCGAGGTGCGCGAGGCGAGCGACGTCGGCTTCGCGGGCGTGACGGTACGCCGGATGGGTTCGTCGGGCCTGAACCTCGCGAAGGGTGCCCGCGCCGTCACGATCGACGGCAGTCGCTTCGACGATCTCGGCGGACAGGGAATCGCCGTCGACGCGGCGTTGGAGCCGACCGAGAGCGCGGCCACCGTCGAGGACGTGTCGATCACGAACAACACGATCACCGACATCGGCCAGCAGTTCTACGGCAGCCCGGGGATCTTCGTCGGCTACGCCACCGGGGTGCGCATCGAACGCAACGCGCTGAGAGACCTGCCCTACACCGCCATCAGCGTGGGGTGGGGCTGGTCGGCGAGCGACGGGCGATCGAAGGGCCACTCGGTGCGTCTCAACGAGATCAGCAACGTGATGACGTTGCTCGACGACGGCGCCGGGATCTATCTGCTCTCCCACCAGCCCGGCACGGTCGTCGAGCAGAACTACGTCCACGACCTCGAGCGATCGCAGTGGGCCGGGTCGGCCCCCGTCGCCGGGATCTATCTCGACGAGGGCAGCAGCAGCATGACGATCCGCGGCAACGTGCTCGTGGACGTGCCGGAGAAGGTCTTCCTGCACCTGCCCGGTTCCGGCAACACCATCACGGACAACGACGGGACCATAGCGCCGGAGGGTGTCGGGCCGGAGGGTGTCGAACCGAAGAACGTCGAACCGGAGGACGTGGAGCCGACGGTCGGTGTGATGCCAGCGGAGAAGCCGACCGCCGATCCTGAGTAGCGGCCTATCTGCGGCGGTGGAATCTGACGTCGCCGCCGGGGAGTTCGGCGTGGTGGTAGGCGGGATCGTGGGCTCGCTGATGATGGAACTGGCACAGCAGCTTTCCGTCGGCGAGGTTGGTCTTCCCTCCCCGCGACCACGGTTCCTTGGCGTGGTGCGCTTCGCACCACGGAGCCGGGATGTCACAGCCGACCGCACGGCAGGTGCGGTCGCGGACGGCCATCGCGCGGCGTTGTGCGGGGGTGAAGAGTCGTTGTTTGCGGCCGAGGTCGAGCGGTTCGGATGTGCCGCCCAGTACGAGGGGGATGATGCCGGCGGTGCACG
>JBOFLE010000214.1:0-1586 GCA_051657705.1 Nocardioides sp.
CGAAGCACGAGCGAGCGCGCTCGGTCAGTGCGACTTCTCGTGGGTGTGCGCCCACGATGCGGCCGTTCGCTCGTCGGCTGAGGGCGGCGAGTCCGCAAGGCAAACCCCGCAACGCGCGAAGAACCGTCCGACCTCCTCCCAGCTGTGAACGTGACCCTTCTTGACCCAATCCGGTGACCAATCCACCGCGAAGGCGTACAGAAGGCCGGAGGTTACGCTCTGCATGAGCTGCTCGACTGCCTCGTCGCTGAGCCCGAGGCCAAGTCCACCGTTGGTGACCTGCAACTCCGCTCGGACGTTGTCCTCGAGAAGGGCAACGACCCGCTCGGCGCGCTCGTGGCTGGCTTCAGGCTGTGTCATGCATTCATTCTGGGACGCCGCCAGGTCCCCTGGCGCGACGGACCGGAGGTGGGCTCAGCCAGCCACCGACATCCGAAGGCTGATCGACTCGGCAGGAGCGGTGCCAGACTCCGCAAGCACGAACTGGATCTCGACCCCGAGCGCTGTCGTAAGCTTGAGAAGCGTCTGGATAGTCGGCGCAACCTGGCCACGCTCGATCCGACTGATGTCGGCCTGGCTCACACCGGAAAATCGCGCCAGATCAGTCTGGCGGAGGTTGCGAGCCTTACGGGCGCCGTAGATCACCTGACCGAAGGCGGCGGCCTGGTCGAAGACACGTACGACGTCCAGCTCACCAGCGGTCATCGTCGCCTCGCGTTCGCGTACGTACTCGGCAAATGTCTTGGCCACCACCACTCCTCTCGTCGTCGAACATGGATAGTTTATGTCGAAAGCCACATACGACTCAACTGCCTACGCCTTCTTGCGCTGCTGCTTTGCACGCCGCACCTGGGCTGCCTTCCAGTGCGTCAGACGCTTGCGGGCTTGCTGGATCTCATTGTTCTGCCGACGCGAACTGTCGTTGCCGCCCTTGTCGTAGCCGTGGAGCAGGAGAATCACCTTGGCGCCGTGAAAGTGGATGAAAAGCCGAAGCAGGATCTTGCGCTGGGTCGGCTGCTGCGTGAACGGCCGGGGATCCGCCACCGGTGCGTACAGGGCCTCGATCGTCGCGGCGTCATGACGGATCCGAAACTCGAAGAGGCCCTCGCCAAGCGCCTTCAACCACGGTGTCGACCCCAAGTCGATGCCGTGCACCTCGAGGACTCGGACGATCGCGGCGCGCAGGGCAGCGAACTCGGCGACAGTGAGAGAATCCATCCAGAGTTCGACCGGACGACGCCCCGCGGCGTCCTCGTAGAACTCGGAAGTCCACTCGCTCACTGGGCTACCTTCCCAGCCAGGTCCGACACCTCCAGAAGCGCGGACAACCGTCGAGCGATCTGGGTCAGGATCGGCGATAGATCTTGTCGTGCGTCGAAGCGCCACAGGCTGTGCTGTCTGCGGCGGCCGAAAGCCGCTACGGAACGGCCGGGCCCGGCGCGGGAGTCTCGAACATCGTCGGATGGTCGAGGTCGCTGTGGTTGAGTGCCCACACGCCGACGACGTCGGCGATCGTGATCAACGCGGCGGCCAGCGCCAATCCGATCAGGCGACGCCGGCGATCACGCTGGCGCCACTCGGCGAGG
>JBOFLE010000215.1:0-3275 GCA_051657705.1 Nocardioides sp.
GCCTGGCGCGTGGGCCCCCCTCCGGACTGAGCTCGACGGCGTGCTGGAGGAACGCGGCAGCCGCGGCCAGCCCGCCGCGGGCCCGGGCTCGCCCGGCCGAGGTCTCCAGTTCGGCGGCGACCTCCTCGTCGGCGCCCACCACCGCCCGCGCGCGGTGCCAGGCGCGACAATCCGGGTCGGACCGCGGGTCGGTGGCGGCGGCCAGCGCGGCGTGCGCCCGACGCCGGTCCGGCGGGGTGGCGGCCTGGTAGACCGCCGAGCGCACCAACGGATGACGGAAGCGCACCCGGGTGTCGATCTCCAGCAACCCGGCCGACTCGGCGGGTGCGGCCGCGTCGGAGCCGATGCCCAGGTGCGCGGCCGCACGCCACAGGAGCGCCACCTCGCCAGTCTGCTCAGCCGCGGCGAGCAACAGCAGGAGCCGGGTCTCGGCCGGCAGACCTGCCGAGCGGCGGCGGAAGCCGTCCTCGACGCGTCCGGGAATCCTCAGCACATCCGGCAGCTCGAACCGGTCGGCCAGCCGCGCCGGCTGCGCGTTCCTCGGCAGTTCCAGCAGCGCCAGCGGGTTCCCGCGCGCCTCGGCGATGATCCGATCGCGCACTATGTCGTCGAGCGGTAGACGGACCGCGGCAGCCAGCAGTGCCCGTGCGTCGGTCTCGCCGAGACCTTCCAGGCGCAGTTCGGGCAACCCGGCGTACCGATGATCCTCGCCCGCTTCCGTGTCGCGCAGGCCGAACACCAGCGCCACCCGCTCGGCCGCCACCCGGCGGGCCACGAACGCCAAGACCTGAGCGGAAGCCTCGTCCAACCATTGGGCATCGTCGATCAGACACAGCAGCGGCGCCTCTTCGGCGACCTCGGCCACCAGGCTGAGGGAAGCCAGCCCGACCAGGAAGCGGTCCGGAGCCGGGCCGGCTCGTCGCCCGAACGCGACGCCCAAGGCTGCCTGCTGCGGTTCGGGCAGCGCGCCGACACGATCCAGCAGCGGGCCGCACAACTGGTGCAGACCCGCGAACGCGAACTCCGCCTCGGCTTCCACGCCGACCGCGGCCTCCACCCGGAACCCCGACGAAACGGCGGCCTCCCGGGCCTGCTCGACCAGCGCCGTCTTCCCGATACCGGCCTCCCCGCGCACCACCAGCGCCCCGCTCCGGCCGACCCGGGCTCGGGTGAGCAGTCGTTCGACCACCTCACGCTCCGCGCGTCGGCCCACGAGGTCTCTCGGCATCGCTCCCTCCCCGATCGCGCCGCTCCGCACCGGACTAGGTGACTCTTTACCGATGCGAACCCAGCCTGTCAGACCCGACGCACGGTGGAACAGCCGACGATCGGTCAGTACCTCGGGGCATCCCACCGACGCGACGGCGCCCCGCCTCGAGCGAACCTGATAGCACCGCGGCAAGCGGCCCGCACTCGTGGATACGGAAGGATCGCCATGACCGCCTCTCACGTCATCGACGTCGAAGGTCTCACCGTCACCTACGGTGACGTCACCGCCGTCCGTGACCTGTCCTTCCAGGTGCGGCACGGCGAGCTCTACGCGCTGCTCGGCACGAACGGAGCCGGCAAGACGTCCACGCTGGAGGCCGTCGAGGGTCACCGCCGAGCCACCTCCGGCACGGTCCGGATCTTCGGTGAGAGCCCGCGGAGCCGGCGCGCCGTTCGACCGCGGATGGGCATCATGCTCCAGGAGAGCGGCTTCTCCCCGGACCTGACGGTGCGGGAGTCGGTCGGCCTGATCGGCATCCTGAGCGGGCGACGCGACGACGTAGACCGCGTGCTCGGCGTCGCGGGCCTCACCCGAAAGGCGGGCACCAGGGTCTCCCGATTGTCCGGTGGCGAGAAGCGCCGCCTGGACTTCGCCACCGCCGTGTACGGCGGGCCCGAACTCGTGATCCTCGACGAGCCCACCACCGGCCTGGACATCCAGTCCCGCGACGCGCTCTGGGCCGCCGTCGACGGGCTGCGCGAGCAGGGGACCACGGTCGTGCTCACCACTCACTATCTGGAAGAGGCCCAGCAGCGCGCCGATCGGATCGGGCTCATGCACGAAGGCACGCTGCGACGCGAAGGCACCGTCGCCGAACTCACGCAGACCCTGCCGTCGGTGATCAGCTTCGCACTGCCGCCCGGGGCCCCTGAACCGCCCATGGTCGGAGCGCTCAACGGAGCCTTTCACATCGAGACCTTCGCCCTCCAACACGATCTCCACCGACTGCTGGTGTGGGCGCACGACGCCGGCCTGGAGCTGCGTGAACTCCAGGCCGGCCCGACCCACCTCGACGACGTCTTCCGCGCGCTCGCCGCCTGAACCCGCCAACCACTCTGAACGACGACCGCACGGAAGGAGACCACCGCCATGCTCCCCATCGCTCGCAGTGAGCTGGTCCAGATCCTCCGGAACCGGCTGGTGCTGGTGACCGGCCTACTGATCCCCGTCTTCGTCAGCGGGTTCTTCGTCTACCGGCACGACGTCCTCGCCGACGGCGCCAGCCTCGGCTACATCGCGGCAATCGTGGTGCTCACCGTGCTGGCTTTCGGGCTCTACACGACGGCGGTGACCACCCTCGCCTCGCGCCGGCAAACCCTATTCCTCAAGCGCCTGCGCTCCACCGCCGCCGGTGACACCGACATCCTCACCGGGTTGATCCTGCCGATCACCGTCATCGCCCTGATCCAGGTGGTCGCGATCCTCACCGTGCTCGGTGTGGTCGCCACCCCGCCGGCCGACGTTCCGCTGCTCGTCGTGGCGACCCTGGCGGCGGCGGCGATGATGGTCGCCCTCGCACTGGCCACCGCGGGACTCACGAACTCTCCCGAGCACGCCCAGGTGACCACGCTACCGTTGAGCCTGGGGGTCGTCGCCGTGGCCAGCTGGGTGGGACTCACCGGCCCCGAGGGCCTCGGACCGCTCCCACGCCTCCTGCCCGGCGGATCGGTCACCGAACTGCTCGTCAACGCCTGGAACGGCGGCGTCTCCCGTCCCGACTCGCTGCCGCCGCTGGCCATCACCTCGATCTGGGTCGTCGTCGCCATCGCCATGGCTGCCCGCCTGTTCCGGTGGGATCGATGAGCTCGGATCGAGTGACCACGGCACACCGGAGGATCCGCTCTTCGGGCCAAGGCCCGGGCGACGCCGACTGACCACGCACCATCAAACAACACGGAAGGAAGTCACATCATGGGATTCATCACCGTCGGAGACGAGAACAGCACCCCGATCGAGCTCTACTACGAGGATCAGGGCACGGGTCAGCCGATCGTCCTCATCCACG
>JBOFLE010000216.1:0-1406 GCA_051657705.1 Nocardioides sp.
GACCCGTCCCAAAGTAGCTACTTTGGGACGGGTCGACCGCTATTAAGGGACGGGTCGACGGGCTCTACGATCGGTGGTGTGGAGGACCGGGAGATGGCGCGGCGGCTTCGGGACGCGGTCGGCGCGGCGGGTTTCACGGTGGATGCGGTCGCCGAACTGCTCGGAACCGACGCTCACGCGGCGTTGAGCCGCAACGAGACCACGCCGGCCATGCGGCGTACCTCCGGGGGCTCGCCGCTGGAGACGTTGATCCGGCTGTTCCTCCTCCAGGTGCCGGTTCCCGCGAACGCCGCCGACACGGCACTGCCGGGTCTGGTGGATCCGATGGCGGCATGCGACCTCCTGACGCGATCGATCGACACCTCCGAGACCGTCGTCGCGAAGGCCGATGTGCGGCCGTACTCCGACGAGAACCGTGATCTGTGGGCCATCAGCGACCTGACGCCGGGCCTGGACGGCCGGCCGTTCCGGATCGGCCCGGACTACGTCCTCGGAATCTCCCCGGCATCGACGTCGCTGGCGCAGCTCACCATCCGGGACGAGATCGCGCACGCGCTCGATCTCGGCACCGGTTGCGGAGTCCAGGCTCTGCACCTGGCCACTCACTGCGATGCCGTCACGGCCACCGACGTCAATCCCCGGGCACTCTGGATGACCCGGCTCAACCTCGCTCTCAACGACTGCGACTGGGTGGAGGTCCGGGAGGGTTCCTACTTCGAGCCGGTCGCCCGGAAACGGTTCGACCTGATCGTCACGAACCCGCCGTTCGTGATCTCGCCGGCGACCGGCGAGCGCCTGGTCTATCGCGATTCCGGATTGCCCGGCGATCGAGTGGTGGAGAACATCGTCCGGGCCGCCCCACAGCATCTGACCGAGGGCGGCCGGTGTCAGATCCTCGCCAACTGGGCGATCGTCGGCTCGCAGCCGTGGAACGAGCGACTTGCCGAGTGGATCGACGTCGAGTGCGACGCCTACGTCGTCCAACGCGAGCGGATGGACATCGCCGAGTACGTCGAGCTGTGGCTCAAGGACGGAGGCCAGCACGGCGGGCCGGACTACGCGCCGCGGTACGACGCGTGGTTGTCCTGGCTTGAGTCGAAGGGCATCGCCGAGGTCGGCTTCGGGTGGATCAATCTGCGCCGGACCCTGTCGGAGGCGCCGATCCGGGATTTCCGCGACTGGCCGCACGCCGTCGAGCGGCCGGTCGCGCCGGCGATCGGCCGATGGGCCGCCGGTGCCGAACTGGCCCGCAGACTCGGCGACGACGAACTGTCGGCGACTCGCCTGGTACGCCGTGACGACGTGATGTCGGAGACCCAGGGTCTGCCGGGTGCCGAGCATCCGGCCACGATCGTGCTGCGACAGATGCGGGGCCTGATGCTGGCGCGCCAGGTCGACACCGTCGA
>JBOFLE010000217.1:0-4283 GCA_051657705.1 Nocardioides sp.
CCAGGAGGTCCGGGTATCGGCCGGTCAGACGGCCGCGCCCCCGAGCAGGGTGCGATAGCGGTCGACGAGTAGCGTCCTGCCCTTGATCGCACGAGCGACGCGACGGCCGAAGACCGGTTCGCCGGGCAGCGGCAGTTGGGCGGCGCCGCCGTTGTCGCCGATCGGCACGATCATGAGCGCCCGGCGCAGGGGAGCCCATTCGTGACGGGGCGGTCCGCCGGTCAGGACGGCGTCGAGGTTGCGGGCCACGATCCCGGCGTGGCGTTGCGCGGTGACCACCAGCTTCTGCTCGGGCAGGTCCGTCGCGTCGCCGATCGCGAAGACCCTGGTGTAGCCCGCGACTCGCAGCGTTCGGTCGACCCGGATCCAGCCCTTCTCGGTAAGCGCGTCAGCCGTGACCACGGGAGGAGCCGGGACTCGGCCGAATGCGACCAGCACGACGTCAGCGGTCAGTGCCTCGCCATCGAGGACGGAAGCTTCGCCGTCGAAGGGCCGGGCGAGTGCGGCCCCGTGGCGTCCGGGGAGTCGAACTGTCGTCTCAAGGTGTAAGGCGATGCCCAGTCGCTCCAGTTCGCCGCGCAGCCGACCCCGGAAGCGATCGCCGACCGGACCGGGTACCACCGTGGAACCGGGGTCGCTCACGGCGACGACAAGAGCCGGATGGGCCGCCTTCACCTCGCCGGCGAGTTCGAGGCCGACCGGACCGGCACCGAGCACGAGGACGGACCTCGCTCGCGCGATCGCCTCGGCTCTGAGGTGGAACTCCCGCACCGACGCGCCGGGGTCGTCATCCACCGGTTGTGCTATCGGCGCGGGAACCGATCCGGTGGCGACGACCACGGCATCGGAGTCGATCCGCCCGCCGTCCGTCAGCGTGACGCCGCCGTCGTCGACGGCACGGACGCGGGCATGGACGGCGCTGCCGTGGGCATGCACCAGGCGTTCACGGGACATCCAGAGCCGGCTCGCCCAGGCGGGCCGCACGGTCGCGCGCAGTGCAGCGACGTGGTGGAAGAACGCCGGGCGAGCGTCCACCAGCACGAGTTCCGCGTCCGGCAGCCGGCGCTGAATCGCGCGTGCGGCCGCCACGCCGGCGTACCCCCCGCCGCACACGACGATCCGACGCCGCCCGATCCCGGTCATCGACCGGACGGTCGCGGGACCGCCGAGTCGACGGGGGCCTTTTGGGCGTCGCCGTGGTTCTCGGTTCGGATGTCGGCGACGAGCGCCTCCGCGTATCCGGCCTCGAACCCCGCGCGGTAGCGCTCGTCGTGCTCGTCGGCCTGTGCGTGCTCGTAGCCTTGGCGGAAGCCTTCTTCGTAGCGCTGCCGCAACCCCGCGGCGTGCCCGTGCCGGTGCCCCTCGGCAAACCGGGCATGCTGGCCGGCTTCGTAGCCGGTGGCATAGCCACTTTCGGCGTCGCCGGGTACTACGTCAGCGGCTCGCGAGTGCGGCGCCGACGCTCCGCCGTCGGACTCCGGGACTCCGCTTCTCTCGGACATCGACCGCAGCCTCGGAGCTGACGGGTCAGAGCCCGCGGGGGCATCGTGTTTTTCGACGATGCCCGTAGTCGGACCCTCCACGGACAGATCCGGCAGGATCCGTCCGAGCCAAGCCGGCAGATACCAGTTGCTGCGGCCGCCGAGCAGCAACGAGCCGGGAACCACGGTCTGGCGAAGCACGAAGGCGTCGAGGAGGACGCCGGTGGCCAGGCCGAAACCGATCAGCTTGATCGTGCGGGAGTCGCCGGTGATGAAGCTGCCGAAGACGAAGACCATGATGACGGCGGCGGCGGTGATCACCGGCCTCGTCTCGGTGAGCCCCACGACCACGGCGCGGCGATTGTCTCCGGTGCGGGCCCATTCCTCGTGGATCCGCGAGACCAGGAAGACCTGATAGTCCATCGAGAGGCCGAACAGCACGGCGAAGGCCATCACCGGGATGAAGGGCTCGATCGGCCCCTCTCGGCCAACCCCCAACAGGTCGGCGCCCCACCCCCATTGGAAGACCGCGACGAGCAGGCCGAGCGCGGCGCCGGCGCCGAGAAGATTCATCACCGCGCCGAGTGCTGGCACGAGTAGCGACCGGAAGGCCAGCACCAACAGCACGAAGGACAGCCCGATGACCGCGGAGAAGAACAAAGGAAGCGCGTCGGCGACCAGGCCCGCGAAGTCGTCGAACGTCGCCGTGCTGCCGCCGACATGGACATCGAGCGCCGGTGTCCGCTGGTCACGGATCGTGTCGATCAAGTCCTCAGTCGCCTTGCTCTGTGGATCGGTGGTCGGCGTGACCTGGATCAGGGACGCGTCGCCGTCCGTCGACTTCTGGACCGGGCTGGCCGATGCGACACCCTTCAGGTCGGCGACTCGCCCGCGCAGATCTTCGAATGCCTGGCGGGTCTCCGAGTCCGGCGTCCGGGCAACGACGAGCAGCGGGCCGTTCACGCCGGGGCCGAAGCCCTCGGCGAGTAGGTCGTAACCGACCCGGGTGACCGATTCGTCGGGATCGCTGCCCTGGTCGGCGACGCCGAGCCAGAGGTCGGCCACGGGGATCGTCAAGACGACCATGCCCACGGTGCCGATCGCGGTCATGACGGCGGGGTGTTTGCGAACCAGCTGGACCCAACGGGTCGGGTTGTCATGTGCTTGGTCGGTGGCCAGAAGCTTCCCGGCCGCCAAGTCATGGCGGTCGCGGCGGGAGAGTACCCGAGTGCCGAGTATCGCGAGCAGCGCCGGCAACAGGGTGATAGCGGCGAACATCGTGAACGAGACCACGATCGCCACTCCGATGCCGACTCCGGTGAGGAAGTCCAGGCCGACCAGGAGCAGGCCGAGCAACGAGATGACAACCGTCGTGCCGGCGAAGATGACTGCCCGACCAGACGTGTTCACCGCCTCGACCACGGCTTCGCCGACCGGCGTTCCCGAGCGCAAGGCGCGACGGTATCGGTTGACCAGGAAGAGCGCATAGTCGATCCCGACTCCCAGTCCTAGCAGCAGCCCGATGGTCGGTACCGCGGTCGGCAGGTCGAACCAGTTGCTGAGCAGGTTGACTACCGCCAGGCCGGCGCCCAGCGCGCCGGCGGCCGAGACCAGTGGCATGGAGGTCGCGACCAAAGATCCGAAGGCGAAGAACAGCACGAGGGCGGCGAATCCGATGCCCACCAGCTCCCAGACGCCGACCTCAGGGGTAGCCAGTCGAGCGGCTCCCTGCCCGGAGACGCCGGCCGAGATCCCGCTTTCGTCGTCTACCTCCGAGACGGCGTCGACGATGTCCCGCACGTGCTCGGCATCCAATTGTTCGGCCGGCTTGTCGAACTGAATCGTCGCGTAGGCGATCCGTCCGTCATCGGAGACCTGCCGAGCGGCTTGGGTGCCGTCATCGAAGGGGGAGGACACCGACGACACCTCGGGCATCGTGGCGATCTCGTCCAGCAGGGGCTCGACAACGGCCTGCGTGGACGTGTCGTCGGCCCGTCCCGTGCCGACCCGCCACGCCACCTGGTCAACGTTGCCCGATGCCGCGGGGAACGCCTCCTTCATCAGGTCGGTGGCCGACTGTGAGTCCGTTCCCGGCGTGCTGAAGACGTCCTTGTAGTCGGTCCCGGTCGCCACGGCGCCGGCTTGGAGTCCGATGACCAACGCGGCCCAGACCGCGACGACCCACCAACGGCCTTTGACCAGTGCTGTCGCATACCCCTGCATCGCCCGCCCCTAACTGATCGATCGATAAGTAACATCGACAAGTTATCGATCGATCAGTAGATTGGCAAGTGCTTCGTCGCCAGCGCGAGTGAACACGACGGGAACGGCGGTGGAAATGGACGCGGTCGATGGGGGTGACACGGACACCCGCGAGCGGATTGTCCGTGAAGCGGCCCAGCTCTTCGCGGCGCGCGGGTACGCCGCCACGTCCATCCGTGACATCGGATCTGCGGTCGGTGTCTCCAGCGCCGCGCTCTACCATCACTTCTCGACCAAGGACGCGATCCTTGTCGAGTTGGCCACGCGGGCCAACAGGCTGATCGTCGGGATGGTCGAGCAAGCGAGCGCACTGCCGGACCCCGAGAGGGGCGAAGCCCTGCTCGCCGGATTCCTGGACACGTTCGCAGCCCATGGCCGGACGTTTCTGCCGCTGCTCAATGACCCGAGCTGTCTACGCATACCGCAGGTGGCCGACAAACTTCTTGCCGGCCGAGCGGCTTTCCTGGACGCATTCGAGTTGACGATGACCGGTCCGGACCGCCGACTCCGCGCCGCCATGGTCCTGTCGGCCCTGCGAGG